>NZ_JABWRU010000050.1:0-1542 GCF_014269165.1 Pseudomonas sp. SWRI68
TGAAGTTGGCGCCAGTTATGTGGATCAGGTGGTGGTGAGGTATGGCGCGAATAGCGTGACCGGGAGAGGCGCTGCGGCGACGTTGGGGAGATTGAAGCTTTGGGGGGCTGGGATGGGAGGCTTTGTGCTGGCGTGGTGGGATTTTGTCGATGCTAATAAGCATTTCCGTGAAGCGCAGGGTAAAGCGTCAAGCGTTCATTCCCAAAGACTGGGTTACGCATACCGTACCCGAGGAGCCGCAACCATAGTACTGGCGTTGGCAGAAGCTGGAACAGCTATAGCATTAGCAAAACCCTTCTTCGACTATTTGTCCCTGAATAACCAGAATAAGACTCTACGGATTATTGGGCGCTCATTAGGGAGTGTTGCTTCACGACTAGGCACGCAGGCTGCACGCCTACTCCTGGCTCGATTAGTTTTAGGCACTTTCTGGCTGGGCTTGATCCTGACTGTATTAATCTACATATTTGAAGACGACGCATTGGAAAAGTGGTGCAAGCGGAGCAGCTACCGCTTAGAGAAAAACTCCAAATCATATGATGAGCAGGAAGAGATAGCAGCGTTGTACTCAGCATTCAGCGAGGCCCTGTAATGTATATAATTGAATGGGGCTTGTGGCAAATGGCCGTAGAGTCGTACGCCGCACGCAAGAAATCTGATGCCGAAAGAAGTGCGTCGGATAAACGTGCAGATAGGGATTTTTATGAGGGCGACTTCGAGAAAGAAACACACTTTCGCTCTGTCAGCGAAGCGCCAAAAGTGCGGGGACCAGTCTTTACGCTCAACGACACCTATATGGAAATGCGTTGCGGGGGCTCAGAAGAAAAACGCGGACTAATTACATTGATGACCTTAGGGAGTTTGATTCCGATATTGTATACTGGGTTCACGATGACGCTTAGCTCAGTTCATCTAAATATATTCTCACCTTACGATACCTCACCCCTAGACATTATACTTGCTTTACTTATGAGCCTGATGGATGGCGCAATCATTTTCTTCTACATAAAGTACGGCTTGCAATTTACACGCCTGGAAATGTTGACCAGCCGCCACTTACTTATTCGCTTCAATCGGAAAACTCAGCAAGTTCATCTTCATCGACCACCTTCATGTGGTGGCATCGTAACATTTCCTTGGAGAACAACCGGAAGCACAGGTCTTGATCCAGAAGACGACTCGCTCAGCGTGGGAATGAGACTTGGCCTGATCTGGCACCCCATCCATACCGGCCTTCCCCACATGGAAATGGCCCTACTCGGTAAACAAGGCCAGGGCGGCAGTGAACTCCGTGATGAATGGGAATTCATCCGCCGCTACATGGAAGAAGGCCCGCACGCCGTCCCCCGCCCCCGTCTGAGCACTCAACTGCCCTCACCCATCCAGGCATTCAGCGCCCAGTTCGAAGGCCTTGGCCGTTTCTTCCGCAATAGCAGTTGGCTGTTCAAACTTGCAATGCTCATGGTCTGGCCCGCTTTCGTCATCATCGGCACCGCGCACTGGGTCAGCCTGCTGCTGTGCTGGCGACCCCGCTGGCCGAAG
>NZ_JABWRU010000051.1:0-1433 GCF_014269165.1 Pseudomonas sp. SWRI68
TGGACTGCCCCCAAGAAGTTGGACAAAAAATCCAACCCTTGGGGGGACCGATGGGCAAATACACAGAGCAGTTCAAACTCACAGCCATCTCAGCCTACCTAGATGGTAGCGATGGCTTCCGAAAAGTAGCCCAGCGTTTCGGTATCGACGTCAGTCTGCTGCGCCGGTGGGTCTCCAGCTATCAGAGCAAGTCCAGCCTTAGTCCGCGCTCGCACGGGCAGCGCTATGACGACGACTTCAAGCGCCAAGTGCTGAGCCACATGCACGAGCATCGTCTCTCTCTTCGCCAAACCGCTGCGCATTTTGGCCTCGGCCAGTCCTCGCAGATAGGCAACTGGCAGCGGCAGTACTACAGTGGTAGCCCTGTAGCCCCTGTCATCCGCCAGAAAAAGCCGATTAAAGTGCCGAAGAAGATTAAACCAGCAAAGCCCACAGATACCGACGATTCGCAAAAACCCAGAGACCAGCTGATGGCTGAGCTTGAGTATCTGCGCATGGAGAACGCTGTCCTAAAGGAGCTCAAGGCTCTGCGCGAGGAAAAGGAACGAATACCGGCGAAAAAGTCCTGATCGTTTCCAAACTCAAACGTAGATTCCCTTTGCCTGACCTGCTGCGGCTGATCGGTCTGGCTCGCAGCACTTTTTACTACCAGGTACAGAGCCAACAGAAGCCGGATAAATACGCGGAGCTTAAAGAGAGAATTCGGCAGGTCTATCACAAAGAGAAGGGGCGTTACGGGTATCGGCGCGTTGCACTAGCAATCAGAAAAGAGGGGCCGCTGGTCAACAAGAAGGTCGTTGAGAAACTGATGACTGGGCTGGGGCTGAAGTCACTGGTGCGACCCAAGAAATATCGGTCGTACCGAGGTACTGTCGGCAAGATAGCGATGAATCTGCTGGAGCGTAATTTCGTCGCCCAGCGCCCCAACCAGAAATGGGTGAGTGACGTAACCGAGTTCAAGGTGGCGCAACAGAAGCTCTATCTTTCGCCTGTGATGGATTTGTATAACGGGGAAATCATCGCCTACGAGACGGCCAGTCGCCCACAGTACAGCCTGGTTGGGAACATGCTCGACAAGGCACTCAAGACCCTGGGGGAGAAGCCGAAACTCGTGCTCCACACCGATCAGGGGTGGCAGTACCAGCAGGCTCAGTATCGCCAGAAACTGCGCAGTTGTGGAGTGAAGCAGAGCATGTCTCGTAAAGGCAATTGCCTAGATAATGCAGCTATGGAAAGCTTCTTCGGCACGCTCAAGTCAGAATTTTTCTACCTCAAGCGGTTTGAGAATGTGGATGAATTGAAAGCGGGCTTGGATGAGTACATCCACTACTACAACCATGACCGCATCAAGCTGAGGCTCAATGGCCTGAGCCCTGTCGAGTACAGGACCCAGGCGGCAGCATAGAACTGTCCAACTTTTTGGGGGCAGTCCA
>NZ_JABWRU010000052.1:0-1323 GCF_014269165.1 Pseudomonas sp. SWRI68
GGCCGGCAACGAGCGCCAGCTCTCCCCGCACGAAACCCAACCCGAACCTACACCCGCTCTGGCGCCTGGGCGCTGGATTGATGAGAGGTATCAGCTGTGAGCGCAGTAACTGATCAAGATGTTGAATTTGCGCAGGCTGTGGTCGCCCTGGCGCGCCAGCACGGCATGACCGGTATTTCCATGGAGTTTCGGCAGAACTTCGACCTGGCCCAGGTGACCGGCTGCTACTGCGGCAAGCGAATCACCTGGTCGGAAGGTCGCCACGGTGACTCCAGCGATATCAAGTTCCGCACCGAAGCTGAAGCCTCATTCCCAGAGCTTCCCGAGGTGCAGCCATGACCGACCTGATCGAAGCAAAGACGTCCACCTACTTCCTGCAGGCCGCCATCGACGTACAGGCCGAGCGCGGCAAGCAGTACGACGCACCGGACGGCACTCGCAGCATGGTAAAGACTGTCCAAGCCTTCAACGCCATAACCGGCCGCGATCTCACCGAAGCAGAAGGCTGGCTGCTGATGCAGATCGTCAAGGACGTGCGCCAGTGGCAGAACCCCGACAAATACCACGAGGACAGCGCGTTGGATGGCGTGGCGTACGCCTCACTGAAGGCTGAGGCCCTGGCCGCTGGAGACAAGCCATGAAAACTTTCGGAGAAATCATCGAGGCGGCGAAATCGGGCGACTGGCCTGACTACGACGACCTGCGCCTATCAATCACCATCAAAATCACCATTGGTCCAGGTCGTGGAGACGTTGTATCTGGTGCTTGTACTTGCACACAGTCTGATAGGTAGCGCTCGCGGTCCCAGTGATGAGAGCACCTACCACACCGCAATCTGCCTCTACGAACTGCTCCCACGCTGCCTGCGCCTGGGGCATCATGGCCGGTACATTTTTCGGGAGCCTCCCTTTGTCGACGTGCTCCTGTGCGCTGGCAAGAGCCTTCTGGTACTTCTCTTTCACCGCATCCTTAGCCGCCTCCCACATTGCATATGCGCAAAGACCTGAATCATGGGTGGTTTTGGTCTCCGGCTTCCTCAAGCACTGCTGCCAATCGGCCTCCAGCTTCGCCGCGTACTGACGCACCGCTGCATCCCGTGCTGCATTCTCTGCTTCCTCCCCGTGCAGCTCGGCGTGGGCTGCGCCCACTACTACCAGCACCGCGCCTGCGATACCGGCCTTGATAGCGGTCTTCATTGTTCTCATTTCCCTGAGTGATAGCCCGTCCGGCGTGGTGCCGTTCCAGGCGGGTTTGGCTCGGCCAAAAGCCGGGCTGAGGTGATCCCTAACGCATTATATGCGTTGCCATCACCATCGAGCTGGG
>NZ_JABWRU010000053.1:0-1255 GCF_014269165.1 Pseudomonas sp. SWRI68
GGTCACCATCACGGCCGATCAGGTTTCGGTCGCAGAGAACGTGAAGCCGACCTTCACCGTCCACATCAACACCGCGTTGGCGCACGACCTGGTCGTGACCCTGAGCAACAACGCCACCGTCACCATCAAGGCGGGCGAAACCAGCGCGCCGTACAGCCACGATGCACAGGGCGACGACGTCTACAAAGATGCTGGTGAGATCAGTCTGGGTATCAAGTCCGCCGTCGATGTCGATGGCCGTGCCTTCGAGAACTTGCAGCTGGGCGACGCGGCGTCGGTCAAAGTCACCGACACCACCGACGATGTCATTGCCAAACTGACTGCTACCCCTTCGGTGACCGAAGGTGGCGAGATCACCTATACCGTTACGCTGACCAACAAAGACGGTCTGCCGATCGACAACCACGCGCCGTTGTACTTCACCCTGAGTGACGGCAAAACGGTCATCACTGTGCCGGCTAACAGCACCAGCGGTTTCACCACCGTGACTGCACCGGACAACGTTTACGTTGGCACCAACGCGCCGGTAGAGCAGAGCCTGCAATCGGTCAGCGGCGCTGATGCGTGGAAGTTCGAGAACCTGGTTCTGGACAAGACCCCGGTCAGCACTACGGTCACCGACGAGCCGGGTACACCAGGCAACGAAGGCGACGTGGTCAAAGTCACCATCACTGCTGACCAGGTCTCGGTTGCCGAGAACGTCAAACCGACCTTCACCGTCCACATCAACACCGCGTTGGCGCACGACCTGGTCGTGACCCTGAGCAACAACGCTCAGGTCACCATCAAGGCTGGTGAGACTTCGAGCGAGCCTTACACCCACGATGCGCAGGGCGACGACGTCTATAAGGACGCCGGCGAAATCAGTCTGGGTATCAAATCGGCAGTAGACATCGATGGTCGCGCCTTCGAGAACCTGCAACTGGGCGACGCGGCGTCGGTCAAAGTCACCGACACCACCGACGATGTCATCGCCAAGCTGACCGCTACCCCTTCGGTTACCGAAGGTGGCGAGATCACCTACACCGTCACCCTGACCAACAAAGACGGTCTGCCGATCGATAACCACGCGCCGTTGTACTTCACCCTGAGTGACGGCAAGACGGTCATCACTGTGCCGGCCAACAGCACCTCGGGCTTCGTTACCGTTACCGCGCCTGACAACGTTTACGTTGGGACCAACGCGCCGGTAGAGCAGAGCCTGCAAGCAGTCAGCGGCGCTGATGCTTGGAAGTTCGAAAACCTGGTTCTGGAC
>NZ_JABWRU010000054.1:0-1177 GCF_014269165.1 Pseudomonas sp. SWRI68
TAGTGTGGTGTTTCACAAATACCACTGAAAATCTGAGCTAGGCTCTGTAGAAGCCAACTCTCCAAGGGCATCGACATGGGCCGACCAGCAACCGTCATTACCCTTTCCGAAACTGAAAAGTCGGAACTGCTACGCCGGATCAAACTTCGCAAAGGCGCTCAGGATGCCCGCCTGCGCGCAGAGATAATTCTCGGCTGTGCCGCAGGCGAATCAGGCAATGACATCGCTCAGCGCTTAGGCACGAGCAAGGATGTGGTTTCGCGGTGGCGTCAGCGCTTCTCTAAGTTGGGGCTGCTGGGGCTGAACGATGAACCGCGCTCTGGCCGGCCTCGCACTATTTCCGATGAGCAAGTTCAGCAAGTGGTAAACCAAGTACTGCAAGGTAAGCCCGACGACTCCAGTCATTGGAGCACGCGACGGATGAGTCGTGAGACGGGCCTGTCTCCTGCAAGCGTGATGCGCATCTGGCACGCGTTCGGGATCAAGCCGCACTTGGAAAAGACCTTCAAGCTTTCCACTGATCCGTTGTTTGTCGACAAGGTTCACGACATCGTTGGGCTCTACTTGAACCCACCCGAACGAGCCTTGGTGCTTTGCGTTGATGAGAAGAGCCAGATCCAAGCGCTGAACCGCACGCAACCGGGCCTACCGCTTTCCCCAGGTAACCCAGCAACCCGCACACATGACTACAAACGACACGGAACGACCTCGCTGTTCGCAGCCCTGGATGTGGCAACCGGTGAGGTGATTGGCCGACTCAAACGACAACATCGCAGTACCGAGTTTCTCGCCTTCCTAAGGGAGATCGATGTGTCAGTGCCTGCCGATATGCCGATCCATCTGATCATGGACAATTACGCGACTCACAAGACCGACAAAGTCAGGGCGTGGCTTGCGGCGCGACCGCGCTACAACATCCACTTCACGCCGACCTCGGCATCTTGGCTGAATCTGGTTGAGCGGTTTTTCTCAACGCTGAGCGAGAAGTGGATCAAGCGGCAGGCACATGTCAGCGTTAAAGATCTGGAGGCGTCGATCGAGTACTACCTGGAAACCTACAACCAGAACCCGAAGCCATTTCGTTGGCACAAGAAGGCCGAGGACATCCTTGCCTCAGTCGCTCGCGCGGCGCGAGCGCTGGGCAAATGATTTTCAGTGGTATTTCTGAAACACCACA
>NZ_JABWRU010000055.1:0-1037 GCF_014269165.1 Pseudomonas sp. SWRI68
CAACAATGCTCAGGTCACCATCAAGGCGGGCGAAACCAGCGCGCCGTATAGCCACGACGCGCAGGGCGACGACGTCTACAAAGACGCCGGCGAAATCAGCCTGGGTATCAAGTCCGCCGTCGATGTCGACGGTCGTGCCTTTGAAAACCTGCAGCTGGGCGATGCGGCGTCGGTCAAAGTCACCGACACCACCGACGACGTGGTTGCCAAGCTGACCGCCACACCTTCGGTCACCGAAGGTGGTGCAATCACTTACACCATCACCCTGACCAACAAAGATGGTCTGCCGATCGATAAACATTCGGCGCTGACCTTCACGCTGAGCGACGGCACCACCGTGATCACCGTGCCAGCCAATGGCACCTCGGGCTTTGTGACTGTCACTGCTCCGGACAACGTTTACACCGGCACCAACGACCCAGTGATCAAGTCGATCGCTTCGGTTGATGGCGCCGATGTTGGCAAGTTCGAAAACCTGGTTCTCGACAAGACCCCGGTCAGCACCGCTGTCACCGACGAGCCGGGTACTCCAGGCAACGAAGGCGATCTGGTCAAAGTTACTATCACCGCTGACCAAGTCTCGGTTGCCGAGAACGTGAAGCCGACCTTCACCGTCCACATCAACACCGCGCTGGCGCACGACCTGGTCGTGACCCTGAGCAACAATTCCACCGTCACCATCAAGGCCGGTGAAACCAGCGCGCCGTACGCTCACGACGCGCAGGGCGACGACGTCTACAAAGATGCTGGTGAGATCAGTCTGGGTATCAAGTCCGCCGCCGATGTCGATGGCCGTGCCTTCGAGAACTTGCAGCTGGGCGACGCGGCGTCGGTCAAAGTCACCGATACCGCCGATGACGTGGTGGCCAAGCTGACTGCTACGCCTTCGGTGACCGAAGGTGGCGAGATCACCTACACCGTCACCCTGACCAACAAAGACGGTCTGCCGATCGACAACCACGCGCCGTTGTACTTCACCCTGAGTGACGGCAAAACAGTCATTACCGTACCGGCCAACAGCACCAGCGGTTTCACTA
>NZ_JABWRU010000056.1:0-976 GCF_014269165.1 Pseudomonas sp. SWRI68
CGGCTTGCAACAAACGCCGCCGAACATCGTGCTGATCGTGCTGGCTCTGTTCCTTACCCTGTTCATCATGGCGCCGACGCTGGAGAGCACCTACCAGGCCGGGGTCAAGCCATTTCTCGAGCAGCAGGCCAGCCTGGAGCAGGCCGCCGTGAAGGGCTGGGTTCCGGTACGCGACTTCATGGTGCGCCAGACCCACGAGTCCGACCTGCGCCTGATCCACGAACTGGCCAAGGCACCTCTGCCGGCCACTGTGGATGAACTGACCCCGGTGCACCTGGTGCCGGCGTTCATGCTTAGCGAGCTGAAGATTGCCTTCCAGATCGGCTTCATGATCTTCCTGCCGTTCCTGATCATCGACCTGATCGTCTCCTCGATCCTGATGTCGCTCGGCATGATCATGGTGCCGCCGATCACGCTTTCGCTGCCGCTGAAGATCATGCTGTTTCTGCTGATCGATGGCTGGGGCCTGATAACCCAGACGCTCGTGCGCAGCGTGGTATGAGCTGTCCATGGACAACCCGCAAGTGCTCAGTGACGAGGAACGCCTGCTCTGGCAGCAATGGCTGTGCCTGCGTGAGGCAGACACTCGCACACGCCTGTTCTTCTTCCATAGCCCCTGGTCGAGCACCGTCGCCGGGTACTACTACAACCGCTATCCGCACCCGTTGGCTCAGTGGCACGACTACCTCAGCCTCACCTCTCAAGGGCTGCTGCAGGCCATCGACGGCTTCGACCCACTGCGCCAGGTACGCTTTCGCACCTACGCCGAGCCCTTCCTAAAGGGCGCAGTACTCAAGGGGCTGTCTGCCTATATCAAGGATCAGCGCCCAATCGCCCGCGAACGCCTGGAAGGCATTGGCAGCGAGCAGCGGTTCGGCGCCACCGACAGCGATTTCGAGCTGGTGGTCAACAACGCCGTCGACCTTGCTTTCGGCTACTTCCTTGAACTGGGGGTGATCGATGAAGAACCGCCAGA
>NZ_JABWRU010000057.1:0-664 GCF_014269165.1 Pseudomonas sp. SWRI68
CACAACTTCGTTGTTGCTCAGGGTCACGACAAGGTCGTGGTCCAGGGCAGCGTTGATGTGAACGGTGAAGGTCGGTTTAACGTTTTCCGCGACCGAAACCTGGTCGGCAGTAATGGTGACCTTGACCAGGTCGCCACCGTTGCCAGTGCCTGGGGTGCCCGAGCCAGGCTCGTCGGTCACAGTGGTGTTGACCGGGGTCTTGTCCAGGACCAGGTTCTCGAACTTGCCAACATCAGCGCCGTCGACGCTGGCGATGGACTTGATCACCGGGTCATTGGTACCGGTGTAAACGTTGTCCGGAGCAGTGACAGTCACGAAGCCCGAAGTGCCATTGGCCGGCACGGTGATGACCGTGGTGCCGTCGCTCAGGGTGAAAGTCAGGGCCGAGTGCTTGTCGATCGGCAGACCGTCTTTGTTGGTCAGGATGACGGTGTAAGTGATCGCACCGCCTTCGGTAACCGAAGGTGTTGCAGTCAGTTTGGCCACTACGTCGTCAGTGGTGTCAGTCACTTTGACCGACGCCGCATCGCCCAGCTGCAGATTTTCGAAGGCGCGGCCATCGATGTCGGCTGCCGACTTGATACCCAGGTTGATCTCACCGGCATCTTTGTAAACGTCGTCGCCCTGCGCGTCGTGAGCGTACGGTGCGCTGGTTTCGCCAGCC
>NZ_JABWRU010000058.1:0-515 GCF_014269165.1 Pseudomonas sp. SWRI68
GCAGCGGTTCGGCGCCACCGACAGCGATTTCGAGCTGGTGGTCAACAACGCCGTCGACCTTGCTTTCGGCTACTTCCTTGAACTGGGGGTGATCGATGAAGAACCGCCAGACAACAACCCTCTCAGCGCGTATGTCCAGCAAGACAAGGATGAAAGCCTCGGCTTGCTGGTAGAGCGCCTGCCGGAGCGGGAACGGCAGATCATCGTCGGGCATTACTACCAGCAGATGAGCTTTGTGGAGCTGGCGGGATTGCTCGGGGTGGGCAAGGCGCGAGTGTCGCAGTTGCATGGGCAGGCGTTGCGGCGGATCAGGGAGCTATATGAGGAGGTCGGGGGGATAGAGTGGGAGTGGTGAGGTTTGCGGCAGGGAAGTGACGTAAAAAAGCGCACTTCTACTGATGCATCGAGTGCGATCCATGAACCCCACCTACCGCCAGATGGAGCTTCGATTTACCGTTGCATCTCCGGTGAGCAGTTCCACGGCAGCAGCGCTTCGTAGTCCTCTACCGACGAGG
>NZ_JABWRU010000059.1:0-512 GCF_014269165.1 Pseudomonas sp. SWRI68
TAAATGGCTGCTTGCTGACAAGGGCTACGACGCCGAAGCGCTACGCCGCGACTGCGACAAATATCGAATGCAACCCGTCATCCCTCTGCGCTCGATGAAGCGCAAGCCTAAGCCCGGTTTACCCAGACTCTTTGATCGGCCCAAGTACCGTCAGCGCAACATCATCGAGCGCATGTTTGGCTGGCTGAAAGTGAACCGCCGGATCGTAACGCGCTTCGACAAACTCGCGAAAAGCTACGCCGCCATGGTCTCACTGGCTTGTTCCATGCGGTGTTTGCGACATCTCTTATCGTACAGGGCCTAGTATTTTTGCCAGGTGACAACTTCTTTTTTCAGCTCAAAATAACGGTGCGATATAGACAGTGATTAATACCCGAACACTCAAGGGCCTAGGCACCTAGTGTGGTGTTTCAGAAATACCACTGAAAATCATTTGCCCAGCGCTCGCGCCGCGCGAGCGACTGAGGCAAGGATGTCCTCGGCCTTCTTGTGCCAACGAAATGGCTTCGGGT
>NZ_JABWRU010000006.1:0-280283 GCF_014269165.1 Pseudomonas sp. SWRI68
TGACTATGTGATTTCTCGCATGGTCACTTGTGATGCTGATAATCTTTGTGACTATCAGTCCGTACTCACAAGCACCCACACGAATTGCTTGATTCAATTTGTTAAAGAGCGATGGTTAAGAGCTTTTCGTCTCAACCGAGGCGCGCATTCTACGCTTTCCTCATTTGCTGTCAAGCGTTTATTTTGAAGTTTTTTGCGAGAAACTCGTTTAGCTTCAAACACTTGACTCGCTGCGATCTCTCGTAGCGGGAGGCGAATCATACAGCGTTTAGAAGCGCTGTCAACCACCATCTTAACCGCTGACGATCTTTCGATCGGAGCACTTCAAACTTCGTCTTGACTATTTAACTCGTTGAATCTCAAGGAGTTTTTCGTTCCGACTACGCTGGAAGTGGGGCGCATTATAAGGGGATTCGAAACCGCGTCAACCCTTAATTCCAATAAACTTTGATATCGCCGAAAAGCAAAGCGGGGAGGCCTTCGGCCTCCCCGCTATTTCCTTGCTTTATATAGCCTTAAAGCACCCCGGCACTGCGCAAGCGGTGTACCGCCTCAGCATCCAGCCCCAATACATCACTCAATACCGCCCCGGTATGCTCACCCAGCAGCGGTGGCGCCCGTCGGTACTCCACCGGTGTCTCCGACAGCCGAATCGGGCTGGCCACCTGCGGCACGCTCCCCGCCAGCGGGTGCGCGATACTCACCGCCAAGCCACGCGCCACTACCTGCGGGTCCTGGAACATTTGCGCCAGGTCATTGATAGGCCCGCAGGGCACACCAGCCGTCTCCAGCTGGCTCACCCATTCTGCAGTGGTCTTGAATACCGTTGCCTGACGAATCAACGGAATCAGCTCACCACGATTGGCAACCCGCAGCTTGTTGGTAGCGAAGCGCGGGTCATCCGCCCATTGCGGCTGCCCCGCCACCTCGGCGAACTTGCGAAACTGACTGTCGTTACCCACGGTAAGAATGAAATCGCCATCGGCCGTGGGGAAGTCCTGGTAGGGCACGATGTTGGGATGCGCATTGCCCAGGCGCCGGGGCGGGTTGCCCGTAGTCAGGTAGTTCATGGCCTGGTTGGCCAGGCATGCCACCTGCACATCGAGCAATGCCATGTCGACATGCTGACCGATGCCGGTTTGATCCCGATGGGCGAGGGCGGCCAGGATAGCCACCGTCGAATACAGCCCAGTGAGGATGTCAGTCAGCGCCACGCCAACTTTCACCGGCCCCGCGCCTTCCTCGCCCTCAGGCCGCCCGGTCAGGCTCATCAGCCCGCCCAGCCCCTGGATCATGAAGTCATAGCCTGCGCGCTTGGCATAAGGCCCCGTCTGACCGAAGCCAGTAATGGAGCAATAGATAAGCTTCGGGTTGAGTGCCTTCAGGCTTCGGTAATCCAGCCCGTAGGCCGCCAGGCCACCTACCTTGAAGTTCTCGATGACGATATCCGACTTGGCCGCTAGCTCACGCACCAGGCGCTGGCCTTCAGGCTGAGTGAAGTCGATCGTCACCGAACGCTTGTTGCGGTTGGCCGAAAGGTAATAAGCCGCCTCGCTGGTGTTCTCACCCTGGGCGTCCCGGAGAAAGGGCGGGCCCCACGAACGGGTATCATCGCCACTGCCCGGGCGCTCGACCTTGATCACGTCAGCACCAAGGTCAGCCAGGATCTGGCCAGACCAGGGGCCGGCCAACACGCGCGAAAGGTCCAGCACCCGCAGATGTGATAGCGCGCCCATGGGCTGGCTCCTTATTAATAGAAGGCCTGGATGCCGGTCTGTGCACGCCCCAGGATCAGCGCATGCACGTCATGGGTACCCTCATAGGTGTTGACCACCTCGAGGTTGACCAGGTGGCGGGCCACACCGAACTCGTCGGAAATGCCATTACCCCCGAGCATGTCGCGCGCCATGCGGGCGATATCCAGAGCCTTACCGCACGAGTTGCGCTTCATGATCGAAGTGATCTCGACAGCCGCCGTGCCTTCATCCTTCATACGCCCCAGGCGCAGGCAGCCCTGCAGTGCCAGGGTGATTTCGGTCTGCATGTCGGCGAGCTTTTTCTGGATCAACTGGTTGGCTGCAAGCGGGCGGCCGAACTGCTGACGGTCCAGGGTGTATTGACGCGCGGTATGCCAGCAGGCCTCGGCGGCGCCCAATGCCCCCCAGGAAATGCCATAGCGCGCCGAGTTCAAGCAGGTGAACGGGCCCTTGAGGCCACGCACGTCCGGGAAGATGTTCTCTTCAGGCACGAATACGTTGTCCATCACGATTTCGCCGGTGATCGAGGCGCGCAGGCCGACCTTGCCATGGATCGCCGGGGCACTGAGGCCTTCCCAGCCCTTTTCCAGCACGAAGCCGCGGATGTCGCCCGCGTCATCCTTGCCCCAGACCACGAACACATCGGCGATCGGGCTGTTGGTAATCCACATCTTGCTGCCGGTCAGGCGGTAGCCACCGTCGACCTTCCGGGCACGGGTGATCATCGAACCCGGGTCGGAGCCATGGTTAGGCTCGGTCAGGCCAAAGCAGCCGATCCATTCACCACTGGCCAGTTTGGGGAGGTACTTCTGCTTCTGCGCCTCGGTGCCAAATTCGTTGATCGGCACCATCACCAGGGAAGACTGCACGCTCATCATGGAGCGATAGCCCGAGTCGATGCGCTCTACCTCGCGTGCAATCAACCCGTAGCACACATAATTCAGGCCGCTGCCGCCGTACTGCTCGGGAATGGTCGCACCCAGCAAACCGATTTCGCCCATTTCGCGGAAGATTGCTGGGTCGGTCCGCTCATGGCGGAAGGCCTCGAGCACGCGCGGCGCCAGCTTGTCCTGGGCAAACTGATAAGCGCTGTCACGCACCATGCGCTCTTCTTCAGTGAGCTGCTGATCCAGCAACAGCGGATCGATCCAGTGGAAGCTTGCTTTACCGGCCATGAGCGAAATCCTCGATATAGAGAGAGCAAATTCTTGTGCCCTTGAGCCTAGGCCTGATCGGCTGCCGGGACAAACGAGGATTGCGCACGGATTAGTGATAATTTATCACTCCGTAAATCGGCAAAACGCCACATTGACAGCCTTACAAGTGAGGTTGACGTACATGCGCCGCAAGATCCCCAGTACCGCCGCCTTGGTCTGCTTCGAGGCGGCGGCGCGTAACGAGAGCTTTACCAAGGCTGCGCAAGAGCTTGCGCTGACCCAGGGCGCCGTTTGTCGGCAGATCGGTGGCCTGGAGGCCTTCCTTAATGTCGAACTGTTTCGTCGCTCACGGCGTGGGGTAAAGCTGACCGAGGCGGGCCTGTCTTATAGTCGCCAGGTCGCCGCGCAGCTGGATGCCGTTGAGCGCGACACCCTGTCGGTGATGCGCCAGCAAGGCGCCAACGTGATCGAACTGGCCGTGGTGCCGACCTTTGGCACCCAATGGCTGCTGCCCAGGCTCAAGGACTTCCAGCAGGGCCACCCGGACGTCACCGTCAACCTGACCAACCGCACCCGCCCGTTCCTATTCGCCGACACCGCCTTTGATGCCGCCATCTATTTCGGTGATGCCGACTGGTCAGGCACCCAGTCGCACCGGCTGATGGGCGAGAACCCTGTACCCGTGTGCAGCCCGGCCATGCTGGACGGGCAGGGCATGCTCGACGCCCGGCGCATTGCGCAACTGCCCTTGCTGCAGCAGACAACACGCCCGTATGCCTGGCGACAGTGGTTCGCCAGCCTGGGCATGAACGTGGAGCGCGACATGACAGGCCCACGCTATGAACTATTCTCCATGCTCGCGCAGGCGGCGATGCACGACATGGGCGTCGCGCTGATCCCACCCTTCCTGATCCAGCGTGAGTTGCAGGAGGGTAGGTTGGTGGTCGCTAACAGGCATGCCCTGAGCAGCGACAAGGCCTACTATCTGATGATTCCCGAGCGCAAGGTTGAGTCCGCTTCGCTGCGCGCCTTCCGCGACTGGCTGGTAGCACAAGCCAAGCAATACACGGCATCAACGTAGGAATACGGGGCAACCTGACCCCGTAGTCAATTATTTTAAACACCTACAGATATATGTATTTGTCGCATATACGTAAACTGTTATGCAAGCCTGATAATTCCCTTTAACCCTGCTGACTACGCGGCTTTCAGGGCGAAATTGCGACACTCAGCAAGTCGTAAGCGAATTACGGCCATTTTTTTTGATTTTTTCTCCTAATCTCCCAATAGCCCATGTTTGACGGGCTGCGACGGTAGGCTTGCGACATACGGTCACAGGGTGACTTGTAGTTTTAACTTCGTTTCGCTCCATAACCGGTTGTAGGCCCCCGGGTTCATCTGCAAAATGCCTGGCCCGCCTAGGACTCGGCGGGTTGACGCTCAACGACCGCACCAGCGCACCACCCGAAGTACGCTGGCTTCCACAAAGACAAAAGGTCACCGCAGGAGATAAAGTCGTGCACATTGGTGTTCCTCTCGAGACGCAGACGGGTGAGACAAGGGTCGCCGCGACCCCTGAAACCATCAAAAAACTGGTTGCTCAAGGCCATCAGGTCACCGTCCAACGGGGGGCAGGGCTAAACGCCAGCATTCCGGACAGTGCCTATGAGGCCGTGGGCGCCTCCCTGGGAAGCGCCGCCGACGCCTATGGCGCGCAACTCGTACTGAAAGTGGTCGCGCCCAATGATCAGGAGCTCGCGCTGATCAGCAGTGGCAGCCTGCTGGTGGGGATGCTCAACCCGTTCAACGGCGAACTGATCGGCAAGATGGCCGACCGCGGCATCACTGCCTTCGCCCTGGAAGCAGCGCCACGTACCTCACGTGCGCAAAGCCTCGACGTGCTGTCGTCGCAGGCCAACATCGCCGGTTACAAGGCAGTGCTGCTGGCCGCTCACTACTACCCGCGCTTCATGCCCATGCTGATGACCGCTGCCGGCACCGTTAAGGCTGCCCGCGTGCTGATTCTGGGCGCCGGCGTTGCAGGGCTGCAGGCCATTGCCACGGCCAAGCGCATGGGCGCCGTGATCGAGGCCTCGGATGTGCGCCCCGCCGTCAAGGAGCAGATCGAGTCGCTGGGCGCCAAGTTCATCGATGTGCCTTACGAAACCGACGAGGAGCGTGAGTGCGCCGAAGGCGTGGGTGGCTATGCGCGGCCGATGCCGGCCAGCTGGATGCAGCGCCAGGCCCAGGCCGTACACGAGCGCGCCAAGCAGGCCGATATCGTCATCACCACGGCACTGATCCCGGGCCGCAAGGCGCCGACCCTGCTCAGCGCTGAAACCGTCGCGCAAATGAAGCCGGGCTCGGTGGTCATCGACCTGGCGGCAGCCCAAGGCGGCAACTGCCCGCTGACCATTGCCGACCAGGTGGTGCTGGAAAACGGCGTGACCATCGTTGGCCCCACCAACCTGCCAGCCCAGGTGGGGGCCGATGCGTCGGCGCTGTACGCACGCAACCTGCTGGACTTCATGAAGCTGTTGTTCGACAAGGACAACGCGCTGGTCATCAACCTCGAAGACGATATCGTCGCGGCCTGCCTCATGTGCCGCGACGGGCAAGTCGTCCGCAAGAACGGCTAAGGAGCACGACAATGGAAGACATGCTGATTTCCCATGGCATCTACAACCTGATCATCTTCGTGCTGGCCATCTATGTGGGCTACCACGTCGTGTGGAACGTTACCCCGGCACTGCACACGCCGCTGATGGCGGTCACCAACGCCATCTCCGCCATCGTCATCGTCGGCGCCATGCTGGCCGCCGCGCTGACCGTGACACCGGCCGGCAAGGTGATGGGCACGCTCGCCGTGGCCTTGGCCGCGGTCAACGTATTCGGTGGCTTCCTGGTCACCCGTCGCATGCTTGAGATGTTCAAGAAGAAAGCCAAGAACGAGGCGAAGAAGTAAGCATGAGCATGAATCTGGTAACGCTTCTCTACCTGGTCGCCTCGATCTGCTTCATCCAGGCGCTCAAGGGCCTTTCGCACCCGACCACGTCACGCCGCGGCAACCTGTTCGGCATGATCGGCATGGGCTTGGCCATCGTCACCACCGTTGGCCTCATCTATAAGCTGGGCGCAGAGCTTGCCACCGCCGGCATCGGCTATGTGATCGTCGGCCTGCTGGTCGGCGGCACCGCTGGCTCGGTCATGGCCAAGCGTGTCGAGATGACCAAGATGCCGGAGCTGGTCGCCTTCATGCACAGCATGATCGGCCTGGCTGCGGTATTCATCGCCATTGCCGCCGTGCTTGAGCCCCAGTCGATGGGCATCGTCGCCGCCATCAGCGACCCGATCCCCACCGGCAACCGCCTGGAGCTGTTCCTCGGTGCAGCCATTGGTGCCATCACCTTCTCGGGTTCGGTCATCGCCTTCGGCAAGCTGTCGGGCAAGTACAAGTTCCGCCTGTTCCAGGGCGCACCGGTACAGTTCGCCGGCCAGCACAAGCTGAACCTGATCCTTGGCCTGACCACCATCGCCCTTGGCCTGCTGTTTACCTTCACCGGCCATTACAGTGCCTTCACCCTGATGCTGGCCCTGGCCTTCATCATGGGCGTACTGATCATTATCCCGATCGGTGGCGCGGACATGCCGGTGGTGGTGTCGATGCTCAACAGCTATTCGGGCTGGGCCGCTGCGGGTATCGGCTTCTCGCTGAACAACTCGATGCTGATCATTGCAGGCTCACTGGTCGGCTCCAGCGGTGCGATCCTCTCGTACATCATGTGCAAGGCGATGAACCGTTCGTTCTTCAACGTCATCCTCGGCGGCTTCGGTGGCGCGACGGATGTTGCAGGCCCAGCGGGCGCCCAGGAAGCTCGCCCGGTAAAATCCGGCTCGGCCGACGACGCCACCTTCCTGCTCAGCAATGCCGACACGGTGATCATCGTGCCTGGCTACGGCCTGGCGGTTGCCCGTGCCCAGCACGCGCTGAAAGAACTGACCGAGAAGCTGACCCACAACGGCGTGACTGTGAAGTACGCGATCCACCCGGTGGCAGGCCGTATGCCAGGGCACATGAACGTGCTGCTGGCCGAAGCCGAAGTGCCTTACGACCAGGTGTTCGAGATGGACGACATCAACGCCGAGTTCGGCCAGGCCGATGTGGTACTGGTGCTGGGCGCCAACGACGTGGTCAACCCGGCAGCGAAGAACGACCCCAAATCGCCGATTGCCGGCATGCCGATCCTTGAGGCGTTCAAGGCCAAGACCATCATCGTCAACAAGCGCTCCATGGCCAGTGGCTATGCAGGCCTGGACAACGAACTGTTCTACCTGGACAAGACCATGATGGTATTCGGTGATGCCAAGAAGGTAATCGAGGATATGGTCAAAGCAGTGGAATAACCCCACCGCGGTAAACCGTGCGCTATATAAGAAGCCCCGCCGAGAAATCTGCGGGGCTTTTTGCATTTGCCTGATCCAGATCAACGGCTCTACTTCCGGGCTTCTCATACGACCATGGTCGTGGGACGGCAACCGGCGAAATCTCTAGACTGCGCTCCAGTAGCTTCAGTAGCCTGAGATAACAATCCATGTACCGTGATCGTATCCGCTTGTCCTCCCTGCACAGCAAGGTAATGAGTGCGGCTGATGCCGCTGGTCTGATCGAGGACGGCATGACTGTCGGCATGAGCGGTTTCACCCGCGCCGGCGAAGCCAAAGCCGTACCCCATGCCCTGGCCGAACGTGCCAAGCAGTCGCCACTGAAAATCAGCTTGATGACCGGCGCCAGCCTGGGCAATGACCTGGACAAGCAGCTGACCGAGGCCGGCGTGCTGGCCCGCCGCATGCCCTTCCAGGTCGACAGCACCCTGCGCAAGGCCATCAACGATGGCCAGGTGATGTTCATCGACCAGCACCTTTCGGAAACCGTCGAACAACTGCGCAACCAGCAGCTCAAGCTGCCGGACATCGCGGTTATCGAAGCAGTGGCCATTACCGAGCAAGGCCACATCGTGCCGACCACCTCGGTGGGCAACTCGGCCAGCTTCGCGATCTTCGCCAAGCAAGTGATCGTCGAGATCAACCTGTCGCACAACGCCAACCTCGAAGGCCTGCACGACATCTATATCCCGACCTACCGCCCGACCCGCACACCGATCCCGTTGGTCAAGGTCGATGATCGCATCGGCAGCATGGCCATCCCGATCGACCCGGCCAAAATTGTCGGTATCGTCATCAGCGACCAGCCGGACTCGCCGTCCACCGTGTTGCCGCCTGACCACGAGACCCAAGGCATCGCCGACCACCTGATCAACTTCCTCAAGAAGGAAGTCGACGCCGGCCGCATGACCAACAAGCTCGGCCCGCTGCAGGCCGGTATCGGCAGCATCGCCAACGCGGTGATGTGCGGTTTGATCGATTCGCCGTTCGAAGACCTGACCATGTACTCCGAAGTACTGCAGGACTCGACCTTCGACCTGATCGACGCTGGCAAGCTGAGCTTCGCCTCGGGCAGCTCGATTACCTTGTCGTCCCGCCGCAACGCGGATGTGTTCGGCAACCTGGAGCGTTACAAGGACAAGCTGGTGCTGCGTCCGCAAGAGATCTCCAACCACCCCGAGGTGGTACGTCGCCTAGGCATCATCGGTATCAACACCGCACTGGAGTTCGATATCTACGGCAACGTCAACTCCACCCACGTCTGCGGCACGCGGATGATGAACGGCATCGGCGGTTCTGGAGATTTCGCCCGTAACGCCCACCTGGCTGTGTTCGTCACCAAGTCGATTGCCAAGGGTGGTGCGATTTCCAGCGTGGTGCCGATGGTCAGCCACGTTGACCACACCGAGCACGATGTCGACATCCTGGTCACCGAGCAGGGCCTGGCAGACTTGCGCGGCCTGGCGCCACGCGAGCGCGCCCGGGCGATCATCGACAACTGTGTGCACCCGGATTACCGCGCAGCGCTTAACGATTACTTCGAGCGTGCGTGCCAACGTGGTGGCCATACCCCGCACATTCTGCGCGAGGCGCTGAGCTGGCACGAAAACCTGGAAGAAACTGGGCGCATGCTCGCCAGTTGATCGGTTGGGAGGGGGCTGCTGCACAGCAGCCCTTTCGCGACTCAAGGTCGCCCCACCAGTAGCCTTAATAAACTGTACTACTGTACTGGTCATCACGCTTCAATCCCGCCTTCACAAACCTCTCTCTACTCATTAACGCACCATAAAAGTGCAGACCAGTACAGTTGCGCCTATTTCGAGTGCAACAGTAGGGTTACACAGTTAACTGAACCATCGTAATGCAACAGAACTGTATCTACTGTTATGGACAAGAGAGGAGGATCATTGGCATCAGTTAAATCACTACCTAATCCCGCCATAAGCGGAAGGATGAAACATCATGGAACGTACACTCAGTTCCGGTCTGGTTTTTGAAAGCAACGCCCAGCAATCCAGCGCTTCGATGCCTCTGCGCGCTCTGTCCACCCTGCTGCTGTGGCAGCGTCGCATGGCCAGCCGCCGTCAACTGGCTCGCCTGGACTCCCGCCTGCTGGCTGACGCCGGTATCAGCGAGTCGCAGCGTTACGAAGAGCTGAGCAAGCCTTTCTGGCGCTAAGCTCCGGCTTGCCGGCTGCGGCCGGCACCGCGAATTCCAAACCCGTTGCAGGTGACTGCAACGGGTTTTTTGTGTCTGGCCCCGTGCTAGAGCACTTGGCAGTACAACAGGTACAGTTTATTTAAAATCATAAACACACCAGCACAGTTTGTGAGCACGCCGTTCATTAACATCCAGAAACACCGGCGCGTGATACGCTTGGCTTAACAGTCTGGTAGAACCAGATGTTGAAAAAGTACCGAGGCGCGCAGTGCGAGCGTCCGATTAGCAGAATCCCCAGGAGTCCACGATCATGTCCCGTAAACATCTGATTGGCGCCGCCCTGATGCTGAGCCTGGCGGGCACCGCCAGCGCCACCAGCTTCGTCGTCACCACCGACGCAGTCGTGGGCGCTGTAGCCGCCTCGACTGACGCCACTTCCGACGTGTCTTCGTCGTTCCGCGACGACAAGATCGTCCAGGCCGCCCGTGACGACGCCGCCAGCTTCGTCGGCAGCCAAGGCGCTATTCGCGGCGCCAAGCTGGAAAGCGCCTTCCTGCACATTCGTGGGCAAATGCCGACCCTGCAGGCCAGCGACGCACAGTTGGCACAGGCCATCCTGGCGCTCTGACCTGCAACTGAGCCGTGCGGCTCGCGGGGTTCGCCCGCACAGCCGCACGCGCCTTCACGCCCACGTTTCAAGCCTTTAGAAGCCCATGCGTTATCTTTTGCCGTTGTTGTTCGCCGCCGTTGGCGTGCCCCTGAGCATGGCAAGTGCCCATGCCATGGACACCACCACACAAAGCCTGGTCATCACCGGCTATGTCACCAGCCAAGTCACCACCGCGCCGTTTGACCGCAAGCTGGTCAGCCAGGCCCGTGACGATGCAGCAGCATTCGTCGCCAGCGATGGCATGATTCGCGGTGCGCGCCTGGAAGCGGCTCTCGATTCACTGCGCCACCACTGTGCACGGCAGGCTGTCGGCGACCTGGAACTGGCGCAGGCAATTCTCGTCCAATGACTACACCTGACTCCCTGTATTTTTCGGAGATGCTCCATGCGTAAACCGCTGATCGCCGCTACCCTCGGCATGCTGCTGCTGGCCGACCTGGCCCAGGCACAGACTCTGGTGGCCACCAGCAATATCATCGTGCGCGCCTTCGGCCGCTCGATCGATTTCACCTCAGACACCACAACATCGATCCGTGACTCCAAAGTCGTGCGTGAAGCGCACGACGATGCTGCCAGCTTCGTCGCCAGCAACGGTGACATCCGTGGCGCCCAACTGGAGGCTGCCTTCAACACCCTGCGCGAGCGCCTGCCTGAAGCGCGTGGCGCCAGCGACCAGGTACTGGCCGAAGCCATCCTGGCACTGTGAACCAGGTGCGTGCCTGGCTGCTCGGCGGCGCCCTGACGCTGCTCGGCACGCCCGCCCTGGCCGACCTGCAGCTGGTGCTGCAGGCTTCCGGCCTCGACCCTCAACAAACTCAAGCCAGCCAAGCACTGCTCGACGAAGCGCTGAGCAAGCTGCCGCCGCGCTTCAAACAGCAACTGGACCGGCGTGTGCTGGTCAGTTGGAGCGCGCGCATGCCTGCCGACGCGTATGGCCAGGCATCGCTGGTTTCCACCCTGGCACTCAACAGCCGCCTGTTGCCAGGGCTGGCTGATGGCAGCGCCGCCCACGAACGTACCGACCGCCCGCATGGCACCGTGCGGGAGGAGTTGTTGGCCACTGTGCTGCATGAGCTGACCCACATTTACGACCGCGCACGGCTATGGCCCGCTACCGAGCGCTCGCTGATCGCCCGCTGCAAGCGCCAGCAGGGCACCGTGGGCAAAGTCGGCCTGCCAGAGGCGTGCCGCGGCCAGGCCGAGCGGCGCTTCACCTTGAGCGATGACCCACGCCTGCTCGACCTTGCCGGCTGGCAGCAGTATGTCGGCCGCCGTGGCGAACGCGAGCAGCACAACGGCCAGTTCGTGCGCAGCCCCGACAGCTATGAGCTGAGCAGCCCCAAGGAATTCATCGCGGTCAACATGGAGTACTTCCTCCTCGACCCGAGCTATGCCTGCCGGCGCCCAGCCTTGAACCAGTACCTGCGCGACCACTTCGGCTGGGCCCCCGAGCAACAAGCCTGTGCCAAAGGCCTGCCGTTCCTCAATGCCGGCAGCGACTTCGCCCGCCAGCCGCTGGGCGAGATCGACCCCGAGCGCGTCTATGAAGTCGACTACCTGCTGGCCGAGGCCAATCAGAACTGGGTCAGCCGCTGGGGCCACAGCATGCTGCGCCTGGTCATCTGCAAGCCTGGCCGGCCGCGCGGCCCGGATTGCCGCCTGGACCTCGACCAGCACCTGGTGCTGTCGTACCGCGCCTTCGTCAACGATGTGCAGCTGTCCAGTTGGGACGGCCTGGTCGGCGCTTACCCGTCGCGGTTGTTCGTGCTGCCGTTGGGCCAGGTGATCGACGAATACACCAAGACCGAGCTGCGTAGCCTGGCCTCGATCCCGCTCAGGCTCGACCGCCAGGAAGTCGAGAACCTGGTGCGCCAGGCCGCAGAAATGCACTGGAGCTACGACGGCAATTACTACTTCCTGTCCAACAACTGCGCGGTCGAGTCGCTGAAACTGCTACGCAGCGGCACGGCTAACCCACGCCTGAACGACCTGGACAGCATCATGCCCAACGGCTTGCTGGAGGTGCTCAAAGGGCGGGGCATTGCCGATACCCGTGTGCTCGATGACCCACGCGAAGCGCTGCGCCTGGGTTACCGCTTCGACTCCTACCGCGACCGCTACCAGGCCATGTTCGACGTGCTGAAAAAGCAGCTGCCGATCAAGCAGGACAAGGTCGAGGACTGGCTGGCCCTGGATGCCGAGCAGCGCCGCAGCTGGTTCGCCCAGGCCGACCTGCGCACCAGCGCCGCCTTGCTGCTGCTGGAACAGGCCAGCTTGCGGCGCCAGCTGTTGCTGGCCCAGGACGAGGTCAAGCAGCGCTACCTGAACGCTGCTGCACTGAAGGATGGCAGCATCGACAAGGCCAACCAGACGCTGCAGCAGATGCTCGCCAACAGCGGTTTTCTCAGCCGCCCGGCAGAACTGCTGGATGCCAAAGGCTACGGCCTGCCGCAGCCTGATGAGCGCAAGCACCTGGAGCAGGTCAGCAGCGAGCGGCAGGCCCAGTTGCTGCGGCTGAGCACTGACCTGGACAAAGAGGTGAGGGCGCTGCTGGACCCGTCGCGGGCCAAGGAAATTGCCGCGATAGAGGCCAACGTGAAGCAAGTGGGCGAGCATTTGCGGGCATTGCACAAGGCCGCAGGTGGGCTGCAGTTGTAGGAGCGGCCTTGCCGGGGCGCCGGACCGGTCGGAACACAAAAAAACTGACAGTCCCAAATCCCGGGGCCGCTGCGCAGCCCTTTCGCGACGCAAGGCCGCTCCTACAAGCTTTCCTCAGCCTCGCCCGGCAAGTCCTCGTCCAGGTGCAACCAGGGCAGCCGGCTACCAATCCAGATATGCCGGTTGGCCCGCACCCGTTCCGGGTGGTCCAGCGTCGCCACCGTCACATCGATGCTGTGCGGGCTGTGCGCAGTAACCAGCGCCACATGCGCCCCGCAATGCCCACAGAAGTACCGGCTGCAACTGGCCGGTGCCACGTAGCAGTTCGGCTCGCCCGCCAACCATTGAAAACCCGAGCGGGGCAGAGTCAGCCAGGTCACCACCAAACCACCACTGACCCGCCGACAAATCGTGCAATGGCAGTGGGCAACATCCGTCAGCGCGCCCTCCAACCGATAACGCAAGGCGCCACAATGGCAGCCACCCTCGGTCACATCCTGCATCACCTACCTCCTGTCGCCTTTGTCTCAGCGAAAGCTGGCTGAAAGCTTGCCCTCATAGGATAGCGCCCACTACCGGCACAAGACCGGTCAGCCAGGGCATCCGGAATTTTCCGCGCCCGGCCCAATCAACAACAACAATGGTGATTCTGATGTATTCCTGTGCCCGCCTTCTCGTAGTGCCCCTTCGCAAGCTCCCTGCGCAGCGCCCGACGCGCTGATCCGCCAGAATCGACTGTCCTTTCGCCGCGCCACGCCTGGAGTATTGCCATGCTGACCTTCCTCGGCTTTGCCATGGTCATCACCTTCATGTACCTGATCATGACCAAGCGCCTGTCGGCCTTGATCGCGCTGATCCTGGTACCGATCCTGTTCGCCCTGTTCGGTGGTTTTTCCGCCAAAATCGGCCCGATGATGCTCGACGGCATCAGCAAGCTCGCGCCCACCGGCGTGATGTTGATGTTCGCCATTCTCTATTTCGCCCTGATGATCGACTCTGGCCTGTTCGACCCGGCCGTGCGCAAGATCCTCAAGCTGGTCAAAGGTGACCCGCTGAAAGTCTCGGTGGGCACCGCCGTGCTGGCCCTGGTGGTCTCGCTCGACGGTGACGGCGCCACCACCTACATGATCTGCTGCGCCGCCATGTTGCCGATGTACAGCCGCTTGGGCATGAGCCCGCGGATCATGGCCGGGCTGATCATTCTCGCCGGCGGCGTGATGAACATGACCCCGTGGGGTGGCCCGACCGCCCGCGCCGCCAGTGCCCTGCACGTGGACCCATCGGACATTTTCGTGCCGATGATCCCGGCGATGCTGTTCGGCGTGCTGGCGATCCTGGCCATTGCCTATATGTACGGCAAACGCGAGCGTGCTCGTCTGGGTGAACTGCACCTGCCGACCGACGACATCGACCACAGCGAAATCACCGTTTCGCAGTACCCGGATGCGCGTCGCCCCAAGCTCCTGTACTTCAACGGCGCCCTGACCGCAGCCCTGATGGTTGCCCTGATCGCAGGCGTACTGCCACTGCCGGTGCTGTTCATGATCGCCTTCAGCATCGCCATGATCGTCAACTACCCCTGCCTGCAACAGCAGAAAGATCGCATTGCCGCCCATGCCGGCAGCGTGCTGGCCGTCACCGGGCTGATCTTCGCCGCAGGTATCTTCACCGGCATCCTGTCGGGCACCGGCATGGTCGATGCCATGTCCAAGAGCCTGCTGGCGGTCATCCCCGATGCAATGGGCCCGTACCTGGCGGTGATCACCGCGATCGTGAGCATGCCGTTCACCTTCTTCATGTCCAATGACGCCTTCTACTACGGCGTGTTGCCGGTGCTTGCCGAAGCGGCCAGCCACTATGGCATCAGCCCGGTCGAGATGGCCCGTGCGTCGATCGTCGGCCAGCCGGTACACCTGCTCAGCCCCCTGGTACCCTCCACCTACCTGCTGGTGGCCCTGGCCGGCATCGAATTCGGCGACCACCAGCGCTTCACCTTGAAGTGGGCAGTTCTGGTGTGCCTGTGCATAATGCTCGCCGCATTGCTGATGGGCATTTTCCCGCTGTTCAGTAGTCTTTAATAAACACGTATTACACTACCGCGACGCGCCCCTTGTCCGGGCGCGTCGCCTTTATCGCTCGAAGGAATACACATGGAATGGCTGACCAGCCCGGAAATCTGGGTTGCCTTTTTCACCCTCACCGCGCTTGAGATCGTGCTCGGGATCGACAACATCATCATGATTTCGATCCTGGTCAGCCGCATGCCCAAGCACATGCAGCCACGTACCCGGATCTTCGGCCTGGCCCTGGCCATGGTCACGCGCATCCTCTTGCTGCTGTCGATCACCTGGGTCATGCGCCTGACTGCCGACCTGTTCGAGGTCTTCGGCCATGGCATCTCCGGGCGCGACCTGATCCTGTTCTTCGGTGGCCTGTTCCTGCTGTGGAAGAGCTCGCAGGAGATCTACCACGGCCTGGAAGGTGAAGACGAAAGCAGCGACGAGCCCAAAGGCGCGGGCGGCAAGTTCTTCTACACCATCATCCAGATCGCCATCATCGACATCGTGTTCTCGCTGGACTCGGTGATCACCGCAGTGGGCATGGTGTCCCATGTGCCGGTGATGATCGCCGCCATCGTCGTCGCCGTGCTGGTGATGATGCTGTGCGCCGGTGCCATCAGCAACTTCATCGACAAGCACCCTTCGCTGAAGATGCTCGCGCTGTCGTTCCTGATCGTGGTCGGTACGGTACTGATCGCCGAATCGTTCGACGTGCATGTGCCAAAAGGCTACGTCTACTTCGCCATGGCGTTCTCGCTGGCGGTGGAAGCGATCAACATCCGTATGCGCACTGCCTCATCACGCAAGGATGGCAAGGATGGCAAAGAGCATGATCCGGTGAAACTGCGCAAGGACATTCCGGGTCAATAAACCCAGGAAGCGCGTTGCAGAAAAGGGCCCTTCGGGGCCCTTTTTCGTTTATGCGGCCACAGTAATACAGGGCAATGATTGATGCGCGGTGTGTTTCAAATGAGTGACAGCCATGCGAAGCTGGCAACAACTGCACAAAACAACTAAAGCTTTGAGTGGGCACTGAAATTTCTCAAGCGCCCACGCTCCACTTCTTGGCCCGCATGGGCCATCGGCAACAGGGGGCTTCGCCATGCTGACCCTGCTCAACCTGCTCTCGGCCGTGACGCTATTGGTCTGGGGTACACATATCGTGCGTACTGGCATTCTGCGGGTATTCGGGTCCGACCTGCGCCGCATCATCAGCCAGAACATGAACAAGCGCCCCCTGGCGTTCATCGCCGGGATCCTCGTCACCGCCATGGTGCAGAGCAGCAACGCCACCGCCATGCTGGTCACATCCTTCGTCGGCCAGGGCCTGATGGCCATGACGCCAGCCCTGGCGATCATGCTCGGCGCCGATGTCGGCACCGCGCTCATGGCCAGGGTGCTGACCTTCGACCTGTCGTGGCTGTCACCGCTGCTGATTTTTCTAGGGGTGATCTTCTTCCTTTCCCGCAAGCAGACCCGGGTCGGCCAATTGGGCCGGGTAGGGATCGGGCTTGGCTTGATCATCCTGGCCCTGGAGCTGATCGTGCAGGCCGCTGCACCCATCACCCATGCCCAGGGGGTGAAAGTGCTGTTCGCCTCGCTGACCGGCGACATCTTGCTCGATGCCCTGGTCGGCGCGCTGTTTGCCATGATTTCCTATTCCAGCCTGGCGGCCGTGCTGCTCACCGCGACGCTGGCCGGCGCCGAACTGATCAGCCTGCCGGTGGCCATCGGCCTGGTGGTCGGTGCCAACATCGGTAGCGGCTTGCTGGCGTTCATCAGCACCAGCATGCAGAACGCCGCCGGGCGGCGTGTGGCCCTGGGCAGCTTGCTGTACAAGCTGATCGGCCTGGTGCTGATCATTCCGGTGCTGCACCCACTGGTGACGTGGATGGACACACTGAGCTTCAGCCCTCAGGAGCTAGTGATCGGCTTCCACCTGCTCTACAACACCTTGCGCTGCCTGATCATGCTGCCCACCGTCAAACCTATGGGCCGGCTGTGCAACAGCTTGCTGCCCGAACGCGAAAACGGCAACGGCCAAGTGCGCCCTCGCCACCTCGATGCCTCGGCGCTCGACACCCCCAGCCTGGCACTGGCCAATGCCGCCCGCGAGACCCTGCGCCTGGGCGATATTGTCGACAACCTGCTCGAAGCCATGCTGGGCGCCCTGCGCGGCACCCAGACAGCCCTGCCACAGCAGGTGCGCGCCTTGGCCGAGGACGCCGAGGCCTTGTACAGCGCCATCAAACTGTACCTGGCGCAAATGACGCGGGAGGACCTCAGCGAGCGCGACAACCGGCGCTGGGCCGAAATCATCGAACTGGCGATCAACCTCAAGCTGGCCTGCGACCTGGTCGAGCGCATGCTGCGCAAGGTCCAGCAGCAGAAAACCAGCCAACGCCGGGCGTTTTCCCAGGTCGGCCTGGAGGAACTGACCGGCCTGCAAGAACAGCTGTTGTCGAACCTGCGCCTCGGCCTGTCGGTGTTTCTCAGCGCAGACCCCGAGAGCGCACAGCTGCTGCTGCGTGAAAAACGCCGTTTCCGTGCGCAGGAAAGGCGCCTTGCCCACGCGCATGTCAGCCGCCTGCAACGCAAGGTGGTGCAAAGTATCGAGACCAGTTCGCTACACTTGGAGCTGATTGCCGACATGAAGCGGTTGAACTCTTTGTTCTGCAGCAGTGCCTATGTGGTACTAGGCGGTTCGGACACCGGCGGGCTGATGCTCGACACTGTGCCGGACGAAGCCCGCTTGCCGTGATTTCGCCTACCAGGAGAGCCAAGCTCGCCCATGCGTTGCCTGATGTTCGTTTGCCTGCTGATCTGCAGCCTGCCCACCCTGGCCCTCGACCGCTCGCGGGTAGAGGGGTACCTGTTGCCCAACGGTCTGCAGGTCATCCTCAAGGACGGCTATGAACGTGACCACGTGGCCATCCGCCTGGTGGTCGGGGTTGGCCTGGATGACTTCGACTGTGAGCAGAAGGAGCTGCCACACCTGCTCGAGCACCTGCTGTTCAGCGGTATCGACGAAACCGGCGAGGGCGGACTGGAAGAGCGCCTGCAAGCCTTGGGTGGCGAGTGGAACGCCTATACCAGCAGCGCCGACACCACGTTCGTGATCGAGGCACCTGCGCGTAACCAGCGTAAAGTGCTCGACCTGCTGCTGGCGGTGATCCGCGACACCCCTATCGACGCCAAGGCCCTGGCCACGGCGAAAAGGATCATCGAGCGCGAGGACGGCGGCCACTATGGTCACCTGCAACGCTGGTTGGACCGCCAGGACATCGGCCACCCTGCCAGTGACCAACTGGCGACCGAACTGGGCCTCAAGTGTGCCGAGCGCTCGAACATCGACGACATGACCCTGGAGCAGGTGCAGGCCTTGCGCGACCGCTGGTACGCGGCCAACAACATGACCCTGATCATGGTCGGCGGCCTCGACCGCCTGCTGCCGGCGTACCTGGAGCGCACCTTTGGCGAGCTGCCTGCCACCGAGCCGGAAGAGCGCCGCAACCTCGAAAGCATCAGCCAGCAGGCCGAGCAACGCCGCGACCTGACTCGCGGCTGGCTGGGCGACAGCGTCAAGCTGCACTGGCTGTTC
Source organism: Pseudomonas sp. SWRI68 (assembly GCF_014269165.1). Lineage (NCBI taxonomy): Bacteria > Pseudomonadati > Pseudomonadota > Gammaproteobacteria > Pseudomonadales > Pseudomonadaceae > Pseudomonas > Pseudomonas sp. SWRI68. Next base: position 18,507 of record NZ_JABWRU010000006.1, read on the forward strand.
ATCGAGCCGGTGCTGGACAACGACCATCAGCCGACCCTCGACCTGCTGTCACGCTACCTGGATTGGGCGCTATACGACCAGCTGCGCCTGCGCAAGGGCTTGTCCTACGGGCCGTCGGTACAGCGCGAGAGCTTCGGTGACAGCGGCATGCTCAGCCTCAACGCCGACCTGGAACGCGACGACGTCGACCAGGCGGTCAAGGTGATGCAGGGGTTGTTCGACCACCTGCGCAAGGAAGGCCTCGACCCGGATACCTTCGCCCGCATCAAGGGCGCCAGCATGGCCCGGGAAAGCTGGAGCACCCAGGGCAACAGCGCCTTGGCCGACTACTACTGGGGGGCGTTGAACGACTACAACGACGGGCGCTTTGCCAACCCGGTGCGAAAGTTGCGGCAGGTCAGCCTGGCGCAGGCCAACGAAGCGTTGCAGGCACTGCTCAAGGACCAGGGCTACCTGCGCATCGAGAAGCCCCTGCTGGGTTATGACGAGCTGTACGGGTTACTCGCCTTGCTGCTGGGGCTGATCCTGGCGGCCGGGTTGCTGCGTTGGCGCCGGCATACCCCGCAACCACCGAGCGGTGCTACACGCAAAGCGTGATTCGGCGGTATCCTTTAGCCAGTACCGGCCTCTTCACGGGGTTGCCCGAAAAGAGGCCGGCACAGCCACCCTATCTCTCCCTGTTGTAGACCCATGCCCCCAATTCCCCGCATCGTCCAGCGCGTCATCGAACTGCTTAAACGCTACCCCGGCATCATCGCGCTCGGAGGCTTCCTCTCCGGCATCGGCAGCTTCATCCTGGTCGACCGCCAGGCCGGCCTGGCCAGCTGGGTGGCGATCCTGATGCTGGTCAGCTGGGTCTGGCTGATGCTGGAAAACACCCTCACCGGCCTGTTCGCCCGCACCTTCAACCGTGAGATCCCGCAACCGTTGCTGCGCTACGCGACGCAGATGATCCACCAGGAAACACTGTTCTTCGTCCTGCCGTTCTTCTTCATCACCACCACCTGGAACAGCGGCCAACTGGTATTCACCGGCCTGCTCGCCGCCGCCGGGCTGATCTCGATCGTCGACCCGCTGTACTACAAGTGGTTGGCGCCGCGGCGCTGGCTGTTCCTCGCGCTGCACACGCTGACCTTGTTCGCGGCGCTGCTCACCGCGCTGCCGATCATTCTTCACCTGACCACCGCGCAAAGCTTCAAGCTGGCGTTGATCATTGCCATGGCCCTGTCGTTCCCGAGCCTGGCCAGCAGCTTCCCGGTCAATACCTGGCGGCGCGGCGTGGCGCTGGTTCTGGTGACCCTGTCGGTGGGCGGCGGGGGGTGGTTGCTGCGCTCGTGGGTACCACCGGCGACGTTGTGGATGACCGAAGTGGCCGTCAGCACCGAAGTGCTCAATCGCCAGCCCGGCGAGTCACTGGACGAGATTGCCGCCAGCCGCATCAAGACCAGCGGGCTGTATGCGTACACCTCGGTCAACGCCCCCCGGGGCCTGAACGAGCGCATTTACCACGTGTGGCAAAAAGACGGCAAGGAAGTAGACCGGATTGCGCTGGATATTCATGGCGGGCGCAAGGAAGGCTACCGGGCCTGGACCCACAAGCAGAACTTCCCGCCTAACCCGGTCGGTAAATGGCAGGTGAGGGTACTGACCGAGGACGGCCAGGTGATCGGGGTGCTGCGGTTCAAAGTGGTCGACGATGCGCCGAGCCCATAGCTTCCTGGTTTGAGCACACAATCAATAAACCGCCCCATGCCCTCTGCGCTATGATCAGCCCCTAAGCCTTAGCGCCGAGTCAGTTGCATGGAGCCTATGACACCCCCCAGCGCCACCTTGGACACCAGCCACCAACCGCCCTGCCTGCGTATTACCGGTGACTGGACCCTGGCCCACTATGCCAGCCTCAAGCGCGACAGCGAACGCCTGCGTACGCAATGCAGCAACGACGCCGTTGCCGACCTCAGCCAACTGGGCCGCCTCGACACCGCCGGCGCCTCGCTGCTGGCCGAACTGCTCGGTGCCGAACGCCTGTCGCACTGCACCGATGGCCTGCCCGACGCCAGCCGTGCCCTGCTCAAGACCGTGTACTGCTCGGTGCAGGACTACTGCATTCCGGTCAAGGAGGCCGAACGCCCGGTGCTGCTGTTGCTGCTCGAGCGTATCGGCCGTGCCGTCAGCACCCTCTGGCAAGACACCCGGCAGTTGCTCGGCTTCGTCGGCCTGATTCTCGAAACCTTGCTGCGCCGGGCCTTCCAGCCCCACCGCTGGCGGCTTACGCCGGTCGTGGCGCACATCGAACAGACCGGCCTGGATGCTGCGCCCATCGTCGCCTTGCTGACCTTTCTGGTGGGCGCGGTGGTGGCGTTTCTGGGCGCAACGGTGCTGGCCGCATTCGGCGCGACCCTCTTCACCGTCGACCTGGTGGCGTTCTCGTTCTTGCGTGAGTTTGCCGTGCTGTTGACCGCCATCCTCATGGCCGGCCGCACGGCCAGTGCCTTCACCGCGCAGATCGGCTCGATGAAGGCCAACGAAGAAATCGACGCCATCCGCACCCTGGGCCTCAACCCCATGGAGCTGCTGGTGGTGCCACGGGTATTGGCGCTATTGATTTCGTTGCCGCTGCTGACCTTCCTCGCGATGATCTGCGGCATCGTCGGCGGCGCGGTGGTGTGTGCCCTGTCGCTGGATATCTCACCCGCCATGTTCCTGTCGCTGCTGCAGACCGACATCGGTGTGCAGCACTTCCTCGTCGGCCTGGCCAAAGCACCGTTTTTTGCCTTCCTGATCGCCGCCATCGGCTGCCTGGAAGGCTTCAAGGTCAGCGGCAGCGCGGAGTCCGTGGGCGCCCACACCACCTCGGCAGTGGTGCAGTCGATTTTCGTGGTCATCGTGCTGGATGCGGTGGCGGCACTGTTCTTCATGGAGATGGGCTGGTGAGCGGCCGGGAAACCGTGATCGAGGCACGGGGCATCTGTAACCGCTTCGGCAGCCAGAGCGTGCATGAAAACCTCGACCTGAACCTGTACCGGGGCGAGATCCTTGCCGTGGTCGGTGGCTCGGGTAGCGGCAAATCGGTGCTGTTGCGCAGCATCATCGGCCTGCGACGGCCTAACGAGGGGCAGATCAAGGTATTTGGCCAGGACCTGGCCGAGTTGCGTGAAGAACAGCGTTCGTTGGTCGAGCGACGCTTCGGCGTGCTGTTCCAGAAGGGCGCGCTGTTCTCGTCGCTGACCATCACCGAAAACGTCGCCTTGCCGCTGATCGAACACGCCGGCTTGTCCCGCGCCGACGCCGAGCACCTGGCCGGGGTCAAGCTGGCCCTGGCCGGCCTGCCCATCTCGGCTGCCGACAAATACCCCGCCTCGCTGTCCGGCGGCATGATCAAGCGCGCAGCGCTGGCACGTGCCCTGGCACTGGACCCGGACATCCTGTTCCTCGACGAGCCCACCGCAGGCCTCGACCCGATCGGCGCCGCCGCGTTCGACCAGTTGATCCTGACCCTGCGCGACGCACTCGGCCTGTCGGTGTTTCTCATCACCCACGACCTGGACACCCTCTACACCATCACTGACCGAGTGGCGGTGCTGTCGCAGAAAAAGGTCCTGGTGGCCGGCCCCCTGGCCGAGGTCGAGCAAGCCGACGACGCCTGGATTCAAGAATACTTTCACGGCCCACGCGGGCGCGCAGCCGAACAGGCCGCCGCCCGCCCGGGCCAGGAGCGCTGAACGATGGAAACCCGAGCACATCACGTCCTCATCGGCCTGGTCACCGTCCTGGTGGTGGCCGGTGCCATGCTGTTTGGCCTGTGGCTGACCAAGTCCAGTGTCGACGATGCCTTCAAGGATTACGAAGTGGTGTTCAACGAAGCCGTCTCGGGCCTGTCCCGCGGCAGCCCGGTGCAGTACAACGGCATCAAGGTGGGCGACGTGTCGACCCTGCGCCTGGACCCGAAGGACCCTCGCCGCGTGCTGGCCCGGGTACGGCTGAGCGGCGACACGCCGGTCAAGGAGGATACCCAGGCCAAGCTGACCCTGGCCGGGGTCACCGGCAACGCGTTCATCCAGCTCAGCGGCGGCACGCCGCATAGCCCCGAGCTCAAGGGCAAGGATGGCAAGCTGCCAGTGATCATCGCCTCGCCTTCGCCAATCTCGCGCCTGCTCAACGACAGCAGCGACTTGGTGACCAACATCAACCTGCTGCTGCACAACGCCAACCTGATGTTCTCGGAAGACAACATCGGCCACCTTAGCAGCACCCTGGCCAATCTCGACAAGACCACCGGTGCCTTCGCCGGCCAGCACGGCAGTATTGCCGAGGCCATCACGCAGCTGGTGCAGGTCGGCAAACAGGCCAGCGCCACCCTGGCCGAAACCCAGGCGCTGATGCGCAACGCCAACAGCCTGCTCGGCAGCGAGGGCAAACAGGCCATCGGCAGCGCCGAGCAGGCCATGCAGTCGCTGGCCGAAAGCACGGCGACCATCAATGCGCTGCTCAAGAACAACAGCGAGGCCATCGGTGACGGTGCCCAGGGCCTGAACCAGCTAACCCCCGCCATCCGCGAGCTGCGCGAAACCCTCAACGCACTCAAGGGCATTTCCCGGCAGCTGGAGGCCGACCCGAGCGGCTACCTGCTCGGACGCGACAACAACAAGGAGTTCCAGCCATGAAAGCATCGCTGCGCCTGTTGGCCCTGGCGGCCGCGGTGAGCCTGGCCAGTGCCTGCTCAATCCTGCCGCAAAGCGAACCTGTGGACCTGTATCGCCTGCCGGTGAACCAACCCAGCCGCGTTGCCGCGCCGCTGGACTGGTCGCTGCGGCTTAACAAACCGCTGGCCAGCGAAGTACTGGCCGGCCCACGGATCGCGGTGATCCCACAGGGAGACGTGGTCAGCAGCTACAAGGGCGCACGCTGGAGCGACGCCGCGCCAGTACTGCTACGCAACCGCCTGCTCGATGGCTTCCAGCGTGACGGCCAGGTTCAACGCCTGAGCGCCGATGACAGCAACCTGCAGGCCGACTACGAGCTGGCCGGCGAGCTGCAGGCGTTTCAGAGTGAGTACCGCCCGGACGGGGCAGTGGAGGTGGTGATTCGCTACGATGCGCGTCTGGTCCAAGGGCGCAGTCAGCGTATCCTCGCCAGCAAACGCTTCGAGATCCGCCAACCGCTGGCCGCCAGGGAGGTTTCGGCAGTGGTGGCAGGCTTCGGCGGCGCCAGCGACCAACTGGTCGGGCAGGTAGTCAGCTGGACCGTCGCCCAGGCCACGCAGGCCCAAGCTCAGGTCCAGGCTCAGCCGAAGAACCAGTAGCAGACCAAGATCGCCGCGACCACGCCGGAAAATTCGGCCAGCAGGGCGCAACCGACCGCGTGGCGTACCCGCTGGATGCCCACGGCACCGAAGTACACCGCCAGCACATAGAAGGTGGTCTCGGTACTGCCCTGAACGGTCGCCGCGACCAGTGCCGGGAAGCTGTCCACACCGTGGGTCTGCATGGTCTCGATCAACATGGCCCGCGCTGCACTGCCCGAGAACGGCTTGACCAGCGCGGTGGGCAGGCCTTCGACGAAGCGGGTATCCATGCCCATCCAGTTCACCGCATGGCGAATGCCGTCCAGCGCCAGCTCCAGCGCGCCCGAGGCGCGCAGTACGCCGACTGCCACGAGCATGGCCACCAGGTAGGGCAGCAGGCTCTTGGCCACATCAAAGCCTTCCTTGGCGCCTTCGACAAAGGCTTCGTACACCTTGACCCGCTTCAGCGCACCGATCACCAGGAACAGGATGATCACACCGAACAGCGTGAGGTTGCCCAGGATCGACGACAGGCCCGCCAGCGCAGCGGCCGACAAGGTGCCGAGAAAGGCCATGAAGCAGCCCAACAGCAACGCACCGGGGATCAGGTAGGCCAGCACCACCGGGTCCCACAGGCGCAGGCGCTGCATCACCGCCACCGACAGCAGGCCCACCAGGGTCGACACGCTGGTAGCCAGCAGGATCGGCAAAAATACCAGCGTCGGGTCGGTCGCGCCTTGCTGCGCGCGGTACATGAAGATGGTCACCGGCAACAGGGTCAGCGACGACGCATTGAGTACCAGGAACAGGATCTGTGCGTTGCTTGCGGTGCTGCTGCTGGGGTTCAGCTCCTGCAGCGCGCGCATGGCCTTAAGGCCAATCGGCGTGGCCGCGTTGTCCAGCCCCAGGCCATTGGCCGCGAAGTTCATGGTGATCAGGCCCAGGGCCGGGTGCCCCGGCGGCACCTCGGGCATCAGCCTGGCGAACAGCGGGCCGAGGACCTTGGCCAGCCACTCGACGATACCGGCCTTCTCGGCGATTTTCAGAAAGCCCAGCCACAGGGTCAGGGTACCGAACAACAGGACCATCACCTCCACCGACAGCTTGGCCATGGCGAAGATGCTCTCGACCATGGCGGCGAAGATGCCGGCGTTGCCGCCGATCAGCCACTGGGCCAGGGCGGAGACGGCCGCCACCAGGAAAAAGCCGAGCCAAAGGCCGTTGAGCATCCGATTGTTCCCCCTGAAAAGTGCCCGAATGATAACGGAGATTGCAGGCGCCCACGCAAGACGCAGTCCCTAGAAAGGGGCGCAACGCGCCCCCCACAATCCGCCACACAACAAAAAGCCCCGACAAGTCGGGGCTTTTTGTTCAACGCATCAGCTCAGCGCTTGGCGGCTTCGCCAACCACCACAGCTCCCTGCTTGTCGGCCATCAGCGAAGCATAGTACTGCTCGCCCTTGGCAGCGTCGTACATGCCTTCCCAGCGTGCGATGACCAGCGCGGCCAGGGCGTTGCCGACCACGTTCAGCGCAGTACGGGCCATGTCCATGATGCGGTCGACACCGGCGATGAAGGCCAGGCCTTCCAGCGGGATGCCCACGCTGCCCAGGGTCGCCAGCAACACCACGAACGACACGCCCGGTACGCCGGCAATACCCTTGGAGGTGACCATCAGGGTCAGCACCAGCAGCAGCTGCTGGCTCCACGACAGGTCGATGCCGTACAGCTGGGCGATGAAGATTGCCGCGATGCTCTGGTACAGGGTCGAACCGTCGAGGTTGAACGAATAGCCGGTCGGCACCACGAACGAGCAGATCGACTTCGGCGCGCCGTACTTCTCCATCTTCTCGATCACCCGCGGCAGCACGGTTTCGGAGCTGGAGGTGGAGTAGGCCAGGATCAGCTCATCTTTCATGATGCGCATGATCTTGATCACCGAGAAGCCAAACACGCGTGCCACCAGGCCCAGCACCATGAAGGCGAAGAAGGCGATGGCGAAGTACACCAGCAGCACCAGCTTGGCCAGCGGCAGCAGCGAGCTGAAGCCGAAGTTGGCGACGGTGACGGCGATCAGGGCGAACACGCCGATCGGGGCGTAGTTCATGATCATGTGGGTGACCTTGAACATGGTCTCCGACACGGCCTGGAAGGTACGCACCAGCGGGTCGCGCAGCTCTGCCTGAAGGCTCGATAGGCCCAGGCCGAACATCACCGAGAAGAAGATGATCGGCAGCATTTCGCCACGCATCAGCGCCGCGAAGATGTTCGACGGGATCAGGTTGAGCAGGGTTTCGATGAATGCATGCTCATGCTGCACTTCGGCCGCAGTGGCCTGGTACTTGGAGATGTCCACGGTACCCAGGGTGCTCATGTCGATGCCGGCACCCGGGTGGAACAGGTTGGCCAACACCAGGCCGACGACGATGGCGATGGTGGTCACCACCTCGAAGTAGATGATGGTCTTGAGGCCGATGCTGCCCAGTTTCTTCGCGTCGCCAACTCCGGCGATGCCCACGATCAGCGACGAGATCACGATCGGGACGACGATCATCTTGATCAGGCGAATGAAGATGTCACCAGCGGGCTGGAGGACGTTGCTGATCCACCATGCCTTTTCTGCACTGAAATGATTCAGTAGCGCGCCGATTGCAACGCCCAGGACCAGACCGATCACGATCTGCCAGGCGAGGCTCAGTTTTGCCTTCTTCATGTCTTTACCCTTTGTTCTAGTGGTCATGGGCGCCGGACGAAAACGCGCGTAACAGAGCCGTTGGCAACGTCACGGTGAGCGAAAAGCTTCCGTCCGGTGGCCTCATGTAAGGACACCGCGAGCGAGCGACTGGGCGCTCGGGCCAGCGAAAAGGCGGCAACTATTGCGATGGGAAAGGGGGAAATCTAATGCCTGAAACGTATACCCCATGCCGAAACTGCATAATGATTTACGCTAAAAATGGCATGTCGCAAGTGCTTGATTTATAACGTTCGGAATCCCGAACAAGACCAAAGCGCCATTTTTAGGCAGATTTGGCAGCGTCTTCGGAGGGGGCTAGATGGCTTGTTCGACAATCCGAATGGCCGAAATGCCACTTGCGAGGGGACCCTGGCGGGCGAAAAAAAGTTGATGTACGGTCGAGACAAAATGTGTCTTTGAGGGAAAAACACGCAAGAAGGGTAATTTGCCTGATTGCCTTGACTGTTCCTCGTTGGCTCCTCGGAAGTCAGGTCGGCACAGGGTATCCCTGATGACACCACCGACCTGAGGCTTCCGATTCCGCCTTTCCTGACCCGACCCATTGCTGGAGGCACTCCCTGTACCCCTAGGCCACTCCGACCCTGCAACAGTCAGAACAGCCCGGCCCCTTGGTCATGTGCTGCCCCTCCTCGGGGCGGCGCATCATAGAAGGCTGAAATATAAAAAGGTTCAGCTTCTATTACGTGACAGCGCATAACCGTTCATCGGTAACGGCTTATAAAAGCTCAGTACCACTTCGGGTCACGCTTGAGTTGCTCGCGCAACATCGCCTGCATGCCATCATCCGGTTCGCCAATAAAGCGGTATTGCGCATGACGGGTAGGCGACTTGTCGCTCGGCAAGGCTTCGGGCACCTCTACGAGCATCCCGTAGGCTTGGTCCTTGTCCCAGCTAAACGCCACGATCAGACGCTTGTAGGTGCAGTTTTGCGCCGTTTCACACAAGGGCCCGACCAGATACTGGTCGCCGTCCTCGGTGACTGCCGACATCTGCTCCTGGGCACTGCCGGTGAGGTTGACTACCCAATCGGGCAAGCGCTCCTCGCCCTTGATCGTGTCCTGCCAGGTTTCCTGGTATTCAGGGTCCGAGCCGAGCAACTGATCGACCCGGACCTGGCCGTCATTGGCCGCCATCGCCGCTGCACTGCCGCCCAGCAAGCAGGCGGCAGCCAGGGCTGTGCAAAGCTTCCTGCGCATCTTCAACCTCGACCACGTCCAAAGAAGAAGGAGGCTACGAACAGGACCAGGAAGACGATGAACAGGATCTTCGCGATACCCGTGGCCGCGCCAGCGATACCACCGAAGCCCAGTACGGCGGCGACAATGGCGATGATGAGGAAAGTGATAGCCCAACTCAGCATGGTGGTTCTCCTTTCTTTTTTGAAATCAATCCGGCTTTGGGGTACAGCACAGGCTCAGAACACCCAGCGATCCTGTGGTACGACGTTTTCCAAGGTGGCCGGTGAAGCGGTGGCATTGCTCGATGGCAGCGGGTCGGCCGCCTTCACGAGGCTGGTGGCACGGGTTGCCTGAATCTGCGTCAGAAGTGCGGTCTGTGCCGCCACTTGCTCCGCCAGACGCGCGGTCTGCCAGCTGTAGTAGAAGAGGCCAGCGGCCAAGGTCAGCAGCAGCGCCATCCCCAGTAACAGGAACTGGCGCAAAGGCAGTGCGACGTTCTGCGAGCGGTTGACGGATTGGCGGTTCATGCCGGCTCCTCCTGCTGTAATTGTTGTTCAAACCTGAACAGGTAATTGCAGCCTGCATGCCAGCCTTTGTATCAATAAAAAATCCTTTTAAATCAAACACTTAAACCAATCACACATTGCACCGAAGGACGTATCCTGCACGATGGCCCCTGGGGCGTCGTGCGAATTGCACGATCAGCCCTCGACCTTGGTCGCCACCTTGAGCAGATCGGCGTCCACACCGCGCACGCCAATGATCTGCCGGGCAATCTCGACAGCAATGGTTTTCTGCTCGCTGCTGACCACTTCGCCCGACAGCCGCACCAGGCCCTCCTCACTGGCGACCTTGAGGTTCAGGCCATCGAGGTTGCGGCTGAAACGGAAGCTGTTCTGGATCTTGTCGACGATCCAGCTGTCGCTAGGTTGCGGCCCGGTCGGCGCGCCTACCGGGTTGTCGCGTGCCTTGGCCATGGCGGCGGTGTCCAGGCTGACCAGGTTGTTGACCAGGTGCACACCGTCGGTGGTGCGCGCCACTACGCCGGCCAACTCCTTGGCCTCTGCGCTGTCGACCCTGCCGCGCAGCGTCACTACGCCTTCGCTGCTTTGCACTTCTATAGGCGCCTTCTCGGTGGTGCGGCTCCACAGCAGCCGTGCACGTATCACCGCCGCCAACGTTGCGTCCTCCAGCCGCTGGGCATAGGCCCGCAGCTCGAGCGGGCGTTCCACCAGCTGAGCATTGACCTGCAACTGGTTGTCGACCTGTTCGATGCCGCGGGTGGCCAAGGCGACATGCTCGGCCAACTGGCGCTCGACAGCGTTTTCGACCTCACCCGATAGCCGCGCCTGCTTGCCATCCACCACCACCTCGATACGAAAGGGGTTGAGCATGCGGTTGAGCGACAGGGCGGTTTGCAGTGAGCCCTCCAGGCGGGCGTCCTGCACAGGGTCAGCAAATGCCGGGGTCAAGACCGGCAGCAAAGTGGCCGCCAACACGGCCAGTCGTGGGAAAAAGGGCATGGCTATGCCTCCTTTGTTGGCAAAAACAGAAAATAGTCGCAACCAATGTGCCATCGCGCACCTCTAAGCAAATCATCGAGATATCGCGGCTCAAGGGCATTGTTTGGCCATTGGCTAGCATGCAAAGGACAGAATCCTTCAGAATTGACCATGCAACTTGCCCGATTTTTCCCACACTAATTGAAGATCTATCCTAAGGAGCGCAGGAAATGGAATCAGCCCAGGACAAGCAAGGCCGCATTCTGCTGGTGGATGACGAGTCCGCGATCCTGCGCACCTTCCGCTACTGCCTCGAAGACGAAGGCTATAGCGTGGCCACCGCCAACAGCGCCGCGCAGGCCGAAACCCTGCTGCAACGCCAGGTGTTCGACCTGTGCTTCCTCGACCTGCGCCTGGGCGAGGACAACGGCCTCGACGTGCTGGCCCAGATGCGTATCCAAGCCCCGTGGATGCGAGTGGTGATCGTGACCGCGCATTCGGCGATCGACACGGCGGTGGATGCCATCCAGGCCGGTGCCGCCGACTATCTGGTCAAACCCTGCAGCCCCGATCAACTGCGCCTGGCGACCGCCAAGCAGCTGGAAGTGCGCCAACTGTCGGCGCGCCTCGAAGCCCTTGAAGGCGAGGTGCGCAAGCCCAAGGACGGCCTCGACTCGCACAGCCCGGCCATGATGGCGGTGCTGGAAACCGCGCGTCAGGTGGCCACCACCGACGCCAACATCCTCATCCTCGGCGAGTCCGGCACCGGCAAGGGTGAACTGGCCCGTGCCATTCATGGCTGGAGCAAGCGGGCGCGCAAAGCCTGCGTCACCATCAACTGCCCGTCGCTGAATGCCGAACTCATGGAAAGCGAGCTGTTCGGCCATACCCGCGGCGCCTTCACCGGCGCCAGCGAGAGCACCCTTGGTCGCGTCAGCCAGGCCGACGGGGGCACGCTCTTCCTCGATGAAATCGGCGACTTCCCGCTGACCTTGCAGCCAAAGTTGCTGCGCTTCATCCAGGACAAGGAGTATGAGCGTGTCGGCGACCCGGTCACCCGCCGGGCCGATGTGCGCATTCTCGCCGCCACCAACCTCAACCTTGAAGAGATGGTGCGCGAAAGCCGCTTCCGCGAAGACCTGCTGTACCGCCTCAACGTCATCACCTTGCACCTGCCGCCCCTGCGCGAACGCAGCGAAGACATCCTGACCCTGGCCGATCGTTTCCTGGCCCGCTTCGTCAAGGAATACTCCAGGCCCGCCCGTGGTTTCAGCGATGAGGCCAGGGCTGCCCTGCTCAACTACCGCTGGCCCGGCAACATTCGTGAACTGCGCAACGTCGTGGAGCGCGCCAGCATCATCTGCCCGCAGGAACGCGTGGAGATCAGCCACCTGGGCATGGGCGAACAGCCGGCAGGCAACGCACCCCGCGTGGGCGCGGCATTGAGCCTGGATGAGCTGGAGCGCGCGCACATCGGCGCCGTGCTGGCCGCCAGCGATACCCTCGACCAGGCCGCCAAGACCCTGGGCATCGATGCCTCGACCCTGTATCGCAAACGCAAGCAGTACAACCTATGAAGTGGCAGATGAAGCTGCGCACGCGGCTTTTCCTCAGCATTTCGGCGCTGGTCACAGTGGCCCTGCTGGGCCTGATGCTGGGGCTGGTCAGCGTGCTGCAGATGGCCACGGTGCAGCAGCAGCTGGTACGGGACACCACCCACGCGCTGGAAGTGGGACTGAAACTGCGGCAAAACCTCGGCGAACAGCTGACCCTGATACTCGATGAGAACACCGCGCCGCAGAACCTGCGGCTGTTGCAGGACAACTTCCAGGCGCTGCTCGACCAAGGGCTCGAACAAGGCGGTGAACGCACCGGTTTCAGTAAGGCCAGCAGCAATTACCAGACCTTCCTCCAGGCCTACCGCGACAGCCCAGCACCTGCGCGCAGCATGGGCAGCGACGAGCCACTGGGGGCAGCCTTCAACCAGCTACGCACCGACCTCATCGATTCGCACAAACAGGCGCTGGAACACATCACCCGCAGTGAAGAACGTACCCGTGATCGCGCCTTGCTGATCAGCGGCGTGCTCGGCCTGATGGGCTTGGCGATACTGGTATTGGGCTTTGTCACCGCGCACAACATCGCGCGACGCTTCGGCCAACCGATCGAAGCCTTGGCCAAGGCGGCCGACCAACTCGGCAAGGGCAACTTCGACGTCACCCTGCCAGTCACCCAGGCCAGCGAGCTCAACCAGCTGACCCGTCGCTTCGGGCTGATGGCCGACGCCTTGCGCAAGCACCAGGCCACCAACGTCGATGAGCTGCTGGCCGGCCAGCAACGCCTGCAGGCCGTGCTCGACAGCATCGACGATGGCCTGCTGATCATTGACCGGCAGGGCCGCCTGGAACACCTCAACCCTGTGGCCCAACGCCAGCTGGGCTGGAACGACAGCCGCCTTGGCAGCACCCTGGCCGAAGCCTTGCAGCGCCCGGAGCTGGAGCAGCAACTGCGCCAAGTGCTGCGCGGTGGCAGCCTCGATCGCCCGCCAGACGACCTGAACATCGACGTCGATGAAGAAACCCGTCTGCTGACCTATAGCCTGACACCGGTCAGCCACCCTCAGGGGCCGATTCTGGGCGCGGTGATGGTGCTGCACGATGTGACCGAGCAGCGGGCCTTCGAGCGCGTGCGCAGCGAGTTCGTTCTGCGCGCCTCGCACGAACTGCGCACACCGGTCACAGGCATGCACATGGCGTTCGGCCTGCTGCGTGAGCGGGTGAAGTTTCCACCCGAGGCGCGCGAGTACGACCTGCTCGAAACCATCGGCGAAGAAATGCAGCGCCTGACCCAGCTGATCAACGACCTGCTGAACTTCTCTCGTTACCAGAGCGGCTTGCAGAAGCTCGAACTCGCCCCTTGCGCCATCGATGAGCTGCTGGAGCGCGCGCATCTGCGTTTTGCCGAACAGGCCGCACACAAGCAGATCGAGCTGATCAAGGAACTGGAGCTGCCGCTGCCTCGCATCCAGGCCGATGTCGCCCAGCTCGACCGGGTACTGGACAACCTGCTGCACAACGCCGTGCGCCATACCCCCAGTGGTGGCCGCATACGCCTGCACGCAAGGCGCCATGTCGAGCGCGTGATTATCAGCGTCGAGGACAACGGTGAGGGCATCGCCTATGGGCAGCAGGGGCGTATCTTCGAGCCCTTTGTGCAGGTGGGGCGCAAGAAGGGCGGTGCAGGGCTGGGCCTGGCGTTGTGCAAGGAGATCGTGCAACTGCACGGCGGCCGAATGGGCGTGTTTTCCCGCCCGGGGCAGGGCACCCAGTTCTACATGGCGTTGCCGGTGTAGCCAGCGGGGCGGGCCTCAGGACTCATCGTCGGCCCGCCGTCCAGCCCCCTCGCGCCGGCCGCGGGTGACCAGTTCGGCAAACTGGCGGGCATTCAACGGGCGGGCGAACAGCCAGCCCTGGCCATAGTTGACCCCTTCGCTGTTGAGCAGTACTGCCTGGTCTTCGCATTCGATGCCTTCGGCAATCACCCTCAGGTGCAGGTCATGGGCCATGCGGATGATGTGCGGGGCCACGCCGCTGCTGGCGGCGTCATGCCCCAAGGCATCAATGAAGGCCTTGTCGATCTTCAGGCAGTCGACGGGCAAGGTCTGCAGATAGGCCAGGCTGCAATAACCCGTGCCGAAATCGTCGATCAACACCTGATGGCCCAACGCACGCAGGGCCTGCAGGTTGTCACGGGCCACCACCACGTCGATCAGGCCGCGCTCGGTGACCTCGAAAGCGATCTGGCTGGCCGAGACCCGGTGCTGGGCCAGCAACCGCGCCGCGACCCGGCCGATACGAGGGACCATCACGTCGCACGCTGCAAGGTTCACCGAGATGTACAGGTTGCGGTGCGAACGCAGCAACTGGCCAAGCTGTTCGAGCACACGTTGCAGGACAAAATCGGTGATCTGGCGGATTTGCCCGGTATTTTCGGCCAGGGGTATGAACAGGTCCGGGCTGGTCAGGGTGCCGTCAGGGCGGCGCCAGCGCACCAGGGCTTCGGCGCCGACACAGCGCCGGGTGTCGAGCTCGATGATCGGTTGGTACAGCACCTGCAGCTCGCCTCGGCGCAGCGCGTTCTGCAACTCCGAGCTCATCGACCGGCGCTGCAGAATCAACTGCAGCACCAGCCAGCCGATGCAACAGGCGGCCAGCACGCTGCCGGGGAACAACAGCCAGAGCATGCCGTTCATGCGCAAGGGCAGGCTGGCACGCGGCGCGATCAGCACCAGTTGATAGTCCGGTGATTTGGTTGGCATGCGGTAGATGAGGCGGTCGCTCAGCTCCAGCAGCGACTTGTGGCTGGCCGTCCAGGCCGAGGGCGGGGGCCAGACCTGCGGTGGGCCCAGTACCGGGATTGCCCGCGTACCGTTGTCCAGCACAACCACCAGGCTGCCGCCGGGCGGCAGGTGGACCACATCGGTCAGGTGCCCGCGCGAGGTGGACACCACGAAATTGCCACGCCCTAGCATCAAGGCCGCCAGGTTTTCGTTGGGTTCGGTAGTGGTATTGAGCCAATAGCTGTAGGTCGGGCCCTTGATGTCAGGCGCCCGCAGGGGTTCGAACGCCCGCTCATCACCCCGGTTGGAGCAGGCGACATTGGCATCCACGTAGGCCGCCTCATAAATGAAGCGCGAGCTCAGGCCAACTTGCTGCAACGCCGCCAGCATCTGCGGGCTGCAACCTCGCAAGGGCTGCGCCTGCAAGATATCCACCCCTTCACGCAACTGGCCGAACACCTGTTCGAGGCGTTCGAGAAAGCGCTCTCCCCGGGCATTCATCTGTGCGCTCTCGCTTTGCTTCATCTGCTGCAGGGCAATGCCGATGCTGGCGGTCAGCAACAGCGCGGCGCTGGCCAGCGCCGCCAGTGAGGCCAGCATCCAGGGACGGTAGAAAATTTGGCGCAGCGTGGAGATGAGGGCTGACATCAAGGGCATCCAGTTGATTACTAAGGTATAGCAACTGGATCAGGAATCGCCCTCGCCGTTGGGCGCCTCAGCTCAACGCATGCGGTTGAGCACCTGCAGCATGGCGGCCGTTTGCGCGTCGGGCATGCCATCGAAGCGTTGTGGCCGGAAACGCATCTGGAACGCGGCGATCACATGCCGCGTGGCAACGTCCAGCTCACCGGTTTGCGCGATGGCGTAGCCGAACCGCGCCAGTTCCTGCTGATACCAGCCCACGCTTGGCGGGTTGACGCTGAAGAAGGCTTGTTGACGGGCGACGGCGTTAGCCTCGGGCCAGATACCGATGCCGGCATCAGCCAAACGCTTCCACGGGAACAACGGGCCCGGGTCGAGCTTGCGCAAAGGTGCGATATCGCTATGGCCAACGATGTGCCGGGGGTCGATCTTGTTGCGCGTGACGATGTCCTTGAGCAGTGCGATCAAGGACTGCACCTGGGCTTCGCTGTAGGGGTGCCAGACCCGGCCATTGGGAGTGTCGGTGAACCCTGGGTTGACGATTTCGATGCCAATAGAAGTGGAGTTCAACCAAGTGCGCCCCTGCCACTGGCTGTCACCGGCATGCCAGGCACGGCGGCTTTCATCCACCAGCTGATAGACCGTGGCCGGGCCGTCGCCAATCAGGTAATGGCTGCTGACCTCGCCGTGGGTCAACAGCGCCAATGAGCGCTCAAGCGAGGCATTGGTGTAGTGCAGGACGACGAACTGGATACGGTTGTCCTGGTTGACCGAAGGGTGGCTGCGGTCGATGCGCAGGCCCGTCGAGCAGCCGGTCAATATCATCAGTAAAAGCGTTGCTAAAAGGGTCTTCATCGAAAGGGCACGTCAACGTGAATAGATAAGTTAGCCACAGTATAACGAGCCCCTTTCAGACGGCGCGGCTCAAGCAGCCTCAACGCATGCACATCAGCATGAACGCCAGCGAATTGTCTCCACTGGCGCCGTTGACGTCTATCAGCTGGGTGTTAATGGTAACGCCCCCGTCAACACTCGGCATACCAACAACTTTGGCGTGGCCATGCAACAAGCGGGTCTGCGTGCTCCCATCAATCGGCGAAACAGAACAAAACCTGGGGTCCTGCTGAACGATGTGCTTGTTGAGGTGCATCTTGTACTGCGTGAAGTAATTGGATTGCGGTGTCTTTTCTACTTTTTCGATCCATTTCGGCCAAGATCGCAGTACTTCACCCTCGGCGCTGATATGCGCCGTCCAGTGATCATCTGCGGCCATGGCACTGACATGGAATGTCAGGCTCACTATCAGTGGCAGTGTCCATCTGGTCATTTTCGACTCCTGAGTAAGTAGTTCAATCGACCGCTGCTGGTGATTCAGCATCACGGCAAGCCAGTCTCGAACACTTCTCAGCCCGCAACGCGGTACATATTTACCCCTGCTCCACTCGATTTCGCCCCAAATCCTTGGCCCGGTACAACGCGGTGTCGGCGCGCTTGAGCACCTGGTCGCCGCGCTCGCCCGAGCGAAACGCGCCCAGCCCGATAGAGGCGGTGATCACCACGCGTTCACCCTTGAAGTGGAACGGGCACGCTTCGATGGTCGCACGCAGTACCTCGGCCATCTGGGCGGCGGCCGCTGGCGAGGTCTGCGGGAACAGCAGCACGAACTCCTCACCGCCGTAGCGCGCGATGAAATCGCGCCCTCGCAGGCGTTTGCGCAGCTGGTCGGCGACGATCTTCAACACCTTGTCCCCCGCCAGGTGCCCATAGTTGTCGTTGATGCGCTTGAAGTGGTCCAGGTCGAGGATCGCCATGGCCAGATGGCCGCCACTTTCATGCCAGTCGAGCATCTCGCGTTCCAGGTGCTCGCTCCAGGCCGCGCGATTGGGCAGGCCGGTCAGCGGGTCCAGCAACGCCTTTTGCCGCTGCTCTTCGAGGTGCTCACGATAACCGAGCGCCTCGTGTTCCATGTTCGCCACCCGCTCGGACAGGCCTTGCAGGCGCCCGGCGAGCTCCTGCTCGCGACGATCACGCTCGTGCTTGTGTTCGTCCATGGTTACCAACAGGCCTTCGAGGCGGTTTTCCAGGATGTGCTTGAGGCTGTCCACATCGGCGGCACCTTGCACACTGCTCTGCAGCCCATCGACCTGCTTGCGCAGCTGGGTATCGAGCGCCTGGGCGGCGCTGCTGTTGTCGGCATGCCCGGCACTGGCTTCGTGCAGGTGACTCTGGAAGCTTTCCAGGCGCTCGTTGATCTGTTGCAGGTAGGTCTCGAATTCGTGCTGGCCGCTATCGGTTATCGCCAACATCAGCACCGCTAGGTCATCCAGCACCGGGATCAGCTCATACCAATTCAGCCCACGCGCCACCCGCCCGCGCATTTCCTGGGCCTGGGCCTTGTGCCGTTCGGGCAGGCTGAGGTCGTCGAGCAGACCGATCAGGGTCTGTTCGATGTGTGCGGCCACTTGGCTGTAGGGCGGCTCTACCGCATAGGGCAGGGCATAGGGGCCGTCTTCGCCGAAGGTGTCTTCGAGCGCCTGCGCAGGTTCTGCCTCAGCCGCGGGAGAGATGAGGGTAGTAGCCAGCTCGGGCGCCTCGTCCGGCAAGGACTCAGGTTGTGGCGTGGCCGGCGTGTCTGTGGTTTCGATCAGCGCCGGGCCCTCGGGCGCCTGTGCCTCAGTCAGCGGGGCTGGCAACGGCAGCAGGGCGTCCACATCGTCGGGCTGCGGGTCCTCGGCTGTGCGCTGTACGGGGGCTGCTGCCGGCTGCGGCACTGCGTCTGCCATCACGCCCGCAGGCGCTGCTACCAGCGTAGCCTCGGCGTCGGCGTCAGCTTCGCCGGGTTGCTCGTTCTCACGCCCGCCAAACAAACGCTGCAAAAAGCCCGGCCGCTCTTCCTCGGGCTTGCCCAAGGCAGAGAGTGCGCGGCCTTGCAGGCCACTCAGCTCGCCCAGCAGCGGGGGCAGTTCACGTGACTGGGCGACCCCAACATCAAGCTTCTTCGCCAGCTTTTTCAGCGGCCGCGAGATGTCGCTCGGCAACGGCAGGCCTTGCAGCTGGCTCACCAGCGATGTCAGCGCATCACTGACCTGGTTCATGCGGGTTTCACGGCGCTGCTCGGAGTCCAGCACCGCCTTTTCCAGGCGCGGGATCAGCCCGGCAAGGCCCGCGTCCATATTGTCGCTGCGGATGACCTCGCGCATTTCCTTCATGCACGCGTCCACCACCTTGTCGCTACCTTCGGCGGCCAGGGTGCTGCGCACGAGCCCGCGACGCAGCAGGTCGAGACGTGCGTCCCAACGGCGCTCAAGCTTCTCTTGCTGCTCGATGCTCTTAAGGTATTTCTCTTTCCAGCGCTCAGCGTCGTCAGTCATGCCCAGGTCCGCAAACGGTGATGGCAATTAGCTCAAAACCGGCAGCGTATCCACAGTCAATGCATCAGGCAATCGAATCTCGACGGCAACGGGAAGGTGATCGGAAATTGGCTGCGCCAACACCTCGACACGCTCAAGCGTAAGGGTTGGGCTGAGCAGGATATGGTCCAGGCAACGCTGCGGTCGCCAGCTGGGGAAGGTGGCCTCGACCTGAGGGGCAACCAGGCCCAGATCGCGCAGGGGCGAACGCTCCAGCAGGTCGGTGGCATGGGTGTTCATGTCACCCATCAACACCTGATGGCGGTAGCCGCCGATCAGCTCGCGAATATAGCTGAGCTGCAGGGCACGGGTCTTGGCGCCGAGTGCCAGGTGCATCATCACCACGATCAGCGCATCTTCACCTTCGCCGAAACGCACCAGGATTGCACCGCGACCGGACGGGCCGGGCAAAGGGTGGTCTTCAAGGTGTTGCGGCTTGAGGCGGCTGAGCACGCCGTTGCTGTGCTGGGCAAAACGCCCAAGGTTGCGATTGAGCTGCTGGTACCAATAGGGGAAGGCACCCAGGTGAGCCAGGTGTTCGACCTGGTTGATGTAGCCTGAGCGCAGGCTGCCACCATCGGCTTCTTGCAGGGCCACCAGGTCGAAGTCACCGAGCAGTTGGCCGATCTTCTGCAGGTTGCCGGCACGCCCGGTATGCGGCAGCAGGTGCTGCCAGCTGCGGGTCAGGTAGTGCCGGTAGCGTTCGGTGCTGATGCCGACCTGAATGTTGAAACTGAGCAGCCGCAGGCGACCATCCTCTGGCAGGCCGGGAGCCTGCAGGTGATGCTCGTTGACCTGCGGCTGGTGCAGGCCAATGCCACGCGTGGTTCTGAAGCGGGGCATGGGTACGCCGCTTACTTAGCGGCGCGCTCCTTGTCGATCAGCTGGTCGGCCACTTTAAGCACGCCTTCAGGCCCGCCTGCAGTGCCCAGGTCGAAGCGGTACTTGCCGTTGACGACCAAGCTCGGTACGCCGGTGATTTCGTACTTCTTCGCCAGTTCCTTGGCCTGGTTGACCTGGCCTTTGATGGCGAAGGAGTTGAAGGTGGCGAGGAACTTGTCCTTGTCCACGCCTTGAGTGGCGAGGAAGTCGGCCATGTCCTCTGGGTCGGTCAGGCGTTTGTTCTGGTTCTGGATGGCATCGAACACTGCCGCGTGAACCTTGTGCTCGACGCCCATGGCTTCGAGGGTCAGGAACATCTGGCCGTGTGCGTCCCACGGGCCACCGAACATGGCGGGTACGCGCTTGAAATTGACGTCTGCTGGCAGCTTTTCGGCCCACGGGTTGATGGTCGGCTCGAAGTGGTAGCAGTGAGGGCAGCCGTACCAGAACAGCTCGACCACTTCGATCTTGCCGGGCACGGAAACCGGAACAGGGTTGCTCAGCTCGATATATTCCTTGCCGGCAACAGGCTCGGCGGCCTGAACGGCGGTCATACCGAATACGCTGGCGGCGACCAACGCAGCGCTGAGAATCAGTTTACGCATGCTTTACTCCTGAGCATTCATGGGTCGCCTCGACGCGACCTGTACCTGAGACAGGTCGGGCCAGGCCCGAGTTCTGTAGTGTAACGGCTGCGGACGCAAAAAAGGGCGGTCCGGCCGCCCTTTCATCTTTGGCTTACAACATTAACCGAATGTTAATGCGCCAATTTCTTCGCGGGTTCAGCCGCGAAGAAATCGACAACCACCTCAGTGCAGGCCCTGGATGTAGCTGGCCAACGCTTCGATATCGTGGTTGCTGAGCTTGCCCGCGATGGTGCGCATGGTCGTGGCGTCGCCATCGTTGGTACGCACGCCTTCACGGAACTCGGTCAGCTGCTTGGTCACGTACTGCGCGTGCTGCCCGCTCAGGTGCGGGAAGCCGGCCAAGGCGATACCTGCGCCGTTGGGCGAGTGGCAGCCGGTACAGGCAGGCAGGCCTTTTTCCAGGTCGCCGCCGTTGAACAGGGCACGGCCACGTTCGACCAGCTTGGGGTCGGCCGCCCCGACGCTGCCCTTCTGGCTGGCAAAGTACGCGGCGATATCGGCCAAGTCCTGGTCACTGAAGGCGGCCAGCATGCCGGTCATCTCCAGCACGGTGCGCTTGCCGGACTTGATATCGTGCAGTTGTTTTTCGAGGTAGCGCTGGCCCTGGCCTGCCAGTTTCGGGAAGTTCGGTGCCAGGCTATTGCCGTCGGGGTTGTGGCAGGCACCACAGACGGCCGTCTTGGCCTGGCCGGCGGCGGCATCGCCTTTGATAGGTTGCGCAGCAGTGGCCGCACCTGCGACACCCATGGTCAACAGCAGACTCACGACTAGTTTGTTCATCAGCTAATCCAACACGGCTAAGGGTGAAATGTTATGTATCGGGACTGCCGCTCATCCAAAGGATGACCAAACGGTAGTCCTCGGCACTGCAGTCCATGCACAATCCACGCGGCGGCATAGCCTTGAAACCCTGGGTCACATGCCTCACGAGTACATCCACACCTTGCGCCAGCCTTGGCTCCCACGCTGCCCGGTCACCCCGCTGGGGGGCCTGTGGCAACTGCCCGGCGTGACAGGCCGCACACGTGCGGTTGTACAACACCTCGGGATCCTGTGTAGCCTGTGCGCTGAAAAACGGCAGGAACATACCGACAGCAAGCAGCCATTTCGCCATGCGGAACGACCTTCAGGGTTGGGGGCCGCGCTGCGTTCTGATGCGCGAGCTATTGTTCGACACCCCATGCTCGCTCTCCTTCGCTGGGAGAATGAGCACACAAAAACTGGGGCATTATATACTTCCGCCATCCAAACGGAAACGACACCGCTTGCCAGGCTCGAGCCTTCAGAGTCAGGCAACACCCACATCGGATATCCCATGCAAGTCAAGAACCCCATCCTCGGCCTCTGCCAGAAAGCCACATTCGCCCTCAGCGCTGCCAAGGTCGAACAATGCCCGGACGACCAGGGTTACGAGGTGGCTTTCGCCGGCCGCTCCAACGCCGGCAAATCCAGCGCCCTCAATACCCTGACTCATGCCAGCCTGGCGCGTACCTCGAAAACCCCGGGGCGCACCCAGCTATTGAATTTCTTCAGTCTGGACGATGAACGGCGTTTGGTCGACCTGCCGGGCTACGGTTATGCAAAAGTACCGATTCCGCTCAAGCAGCACTGGCAGCGCCACCTGGAAGCCTACCTGGGCAGCCGCGAGTGTCTGCGCGGGGTGATCTTGATGATGGACGTGCGCCATCCGATGACCGACTTCGACAAGATGATGCTCGACTGGGCCAAGGCCAGCGGCATGCCGATGCACATTCTACTGACCAAGGCCGACAAGCTGACCCACGGCGCGGGCAAGAACACCTTGCTCAAGGTGCAGTCCGAGATCCGCAAGGGGTGGGGCGACGCGGTGACCATCCAGTTGTTCTCGGCGCCCAAGCGCCTGGGGCTCGAAGAGGCCTACCGCGTGCTGGCGGGCTGGATGGAACTGGAAGACAAGCCTGCGGAATAAAGGCTGATCACTGATCCTGGAGCCTTGCCGAAAGGCCGCTCCAGGGATCGTAGGGTGGTCAAATCCCAGGCAAAAAAAACCCCGGACTTCGTATGGGGAGGGGGAAGTTCGGGGTCCAAGTCCGGACCGCTAGGGCGGGGTCCAGATATCTGCCAACACTTAACACAACATAGGAGCATCGAAGGGCTTCACCAGCCATTCAGTTACTCTGAGTTCCGCTTCACCGGTTTAGTTCCGAGGCCTTGAAAACTATTTGCGATAGTTTCATGAAACCCCAGCACTAATGGCATCTAGCCATGCCAGGATCCGCGTCACTACGTCGCAGATCCTACACAGCTTTGCAGGCTCAATCAGTGAGCTTCGTCCCAATTCGCGCCAATTCCTGCTTCGACCAACAACGGCACATCCAGCTGCGCGGCACGGCTCATGTGCAGGCGGATTTCATCTTTCACCTGCTCGACCAACTCCTCACGCACCTCCAGCACCAGTTCATCGTGCACCTGCAGGATCACCCGGGCATCCAGGCCGCTCTCGGTCAGCCAGTTGTCCACGTTGACCATCGCCCGCTTGATGATATCGGCCGCAGTACCCTGCATCGGGGCGTTGATCGCCGTCCGCTCGGCGCCTTTGCGCAGGGCCGGGTTCTTGGCGTTGATATCCGGCAAGTACAGCCGGCGGCCGAACAGGGTTTCGACGAAGCCTTGCTCGGCCGCCTGGGCGCGGGTGCGCTCCATGTAAGCCAGCACGCCTGGGTAACGGGCGAAGTAACGGTCGATGTAGTCCTGGGATTGCTTGCGGTCGACGCCAATCTGCTTGGCCAGGCCAAAGGCACTCATGCCGTAGATCAGGCCGAAGTTGATGGCCTTGGCGCTGCGGCGCTGGTCGGTGGTGACATTTTCCAGCGCCACACCGAACACTTCGGCAGCAGTGGCGCGGTGCACGTCGAGGTTGTTGCGGAAGGCATGCAGCAAACCTTCGTCCTTGGCCAGGTGGGCCATGATGCGCAGTTCGATCTGCGAATAGTCCGCCGCCAGCAGCTTGTAACCGGGGCTGGCCACGAAGGCCTGACGGATACGCCGACCTTCGGCGGTGCGGATCGGGATGTTCTGCAGGTTCGGGTCGCTGGACGACAGGCGCCCGGTGGCGGCCACTGCCTGCTGGTAAGAGGTGTGAATGCGCCCGGTGCGCGGGTTGATCTGCCCCGGCAGCTTGTCGGTGTAGGTGCTCTTGAGCTTGCTCAGGCTGCGGTACTGCATCAGTACCTCGGGCAGCGGGTAGCCTTGCTCGGCCAGCTCGTCGAGTACCGCCTCGGCGGTGGACGGCTGGCCCTTGGCAGTCT
Source organism: Pseudomonas sp. SWRI68 (assembly GCF_014269165.1). Lineage (NCBI taxonomy): Bacteria > Pseudomonadati > Pseudomonadota > Gammaproteobacteria > Pseudomonadales > Pseudomonadaceae > Pseudomonas > Pseudomonas sp. SWRI68. The sequence continues at coordinate 42,433 of NZ_JABWRU010000006.1, forward strand.
TGCTCAGCACCGGCATGCCCAGCTTGTCGTAGAGGATCGCCCCCAGCTGCTTGGGCGAGCCAAGGTTGAACGTCTCGCCAGCCAGTTCATAGGCCTGGCGCTCCAGTTCAGCCATTTTCACGCCCAGTTCGCCGCTTTGCACGTGGAGCAGTTCGGCATCCACCAACGCGCCTTGGCGCTCGATCTTCGCCAGCACCGGCACCAGCGGCATCTCGATGTCCATCAGCACCGGTTGCACGCTTGGGGTCTTGGCCAGGCGCAGCTGCAGTGCCTGGTGCAGGCGCAGGGTGATGTCGGCATCTTCGGCAGCATATGGGCCGGCCTTGTCCAGCGGGATCTGGTTGAAGGTCAGCTGTTTCGCGCCCTTGCCGGCAATCTGCTCGAAGGTGATGGTGGTGTGGTCGAGGTACTTCTGCGCCAGGCTGTCCATGTCGTGACGGGTGGCCGTGGAGTCCAGCACATAGGACTCGAGCATGGTGTCGTAGGCCACGCCGCGCATCTGGATGGCCGGGGCGCCGTTGGCCAGGATGTTGATATCGTACTTGGCGTTCTGCCCGACCTTGGCTTTGGCCGGGTCTTCCAGCAGGGGTTTGAGCGCCAGCAGCACGGCCTCGCGGTCCAGCTGGACCGGGGCGCCTTCGTAGTCGTGGGTCAGCGGTACATACGCCGCCTCATGCGGCTCGACCGCGAACGACAGGCCGACCAGCTGCGCCTGCTGGGCATCGAGGCCGGTGGTTTCGGTGTCGAACGCGAACAGCGGGGCCTGGCGCAGCTTGGCCAGCCAGGCATCGAAGCGGGCCTGGTCGAGCACCGTCTCGTACTTGGGTTCGACCTTGGCTGCCGGCGCGTCCTCCGGCACGGTCACGGTCGCCCCGGCCCTCGCGGCTTCGCGCTGAACGTCGGCGACCCAGCTCTTGAATTCCATCTCGGTGTACAAGGCCAGCAGTGCATCACGATCTGGCTCGCCGCAGACCAGCGCCTCGACTTCGATATCCAGCGGCACGTCGAGCTTGATGGTGGCCAGCTCATAGGACAGGAACGCCGCCTCACGGTGCTCTTCAAGCTTGGCCGGCAGGGTCTTGGCGCCGCGGATGCTCAGGGTCGGCACCTTGTCGAGGTTGTCGTAGACCTCGCGCAGGCCGCCACCAATACCTGTCAGCAGGCCGGCAGCGGTCTTCTCGCCCACGCCCGGCACGCCGGGGATGTTGTCGACCTTGTCGCCCATCAGGGCGAGGAAATCGATGATGTGCTCAGGGCCGACACCAAACTTTTCGTGCACCCCGGCAACATCCATCACGCTACCGGTCATGGTGTTGACCAGGGTGACATGCCCGTCCACCAACTGCGCCATGTCCTTGTCGCCGGTCGAAATGATCACCGACCGGCCCTGCGCCGCACTGCTGCGCGCCAAGGTGCCGATGACATCGTCGGCCTCCACGCCCTCGACGCACAGCAGCGGGTAGCCCAAGGCCTTGACGCTGGCATGCAACGGTTCGATCTGCACCCGCAGGTCGTCAGGCATGCTCGGGCGGTTGGCCTTGTACTCGGCGAACATGGCATCGCGGAAGGTACCGCCCTTGGCGTCGAACACCACCGCAAACAGGCTGTCGGGGTATTGCTTGCGCAGGCTCTTGAGCATGTTCAGCACACCCTTCACCGCGCCGGTAGGCATGCCCTTGGAGGTGGTCAGCGGCGGCAATGCGTGGAAAGCGCGGTAGAGGTAGGAGGAACCGTCCACCAGGACGAGGGGCGCTTGGCTCATGAGCAGAATCAACCTTTTCGGCGGGTCCGGAGCTAGAATAGCCGGATCAATGACGACAAAGGGACAAGGTTATCATGCGTACACTCAATCGCCTGTTACTGCTCGGTCTGTTGGCAACCATGCCAGTCGTCACCCTGGCGGCGGACGACGCCCCCTCGGCCGATCCCGAGGTGACCATTCGCACGGAAGGCGATAAAACCATCCAGGAATACCGCCAGAACGGCTTCCTGTATGCGATCAAGATCACGCCGAAAAACGGCAAGCCTTATTTTCTGGTACGCGCCGATGGCACTGATGCCAATTTCATTCGTTCCGACCAGCCGGACATGCTGATTCCGTCCTGGAAGATCTTCGAGTGGTAAGCTGACGCGTATCGTTCACATCAACCCGGCACTTCCCGGCGGAAGTGCCCGTATGGGCATTTTTTCATCATGTCAGTCTTCACCCCTGTGACCCGGCCTGAGCTGGAAACCTTTCTGGCGCCGTACCAGCTGGGCCGTCTGCTCGATTTCCAGGGCATCGCCGCCGGCACCGAAAACAGCAACTTCTTCGTCAGCCTGGAACAGGGTGAGTTCGTCCTGACGCTGATCGAACGTGGCCCGAGCGAAGACATGCCGTTCTTCATCGAGCTGCTCGACGTGCTGCACGCCGCCGACATGCCGGTGCCCTACGCCCTGCGTGACCGCGACGGCAATGGCCTGCGCGAACTGTGCGGCAAGCCTGCACTGCTGCAGCCGCGCTTGTCGGGCAAGCACATCAAGGTGCCGAACAACCAGCACTGCGCGCAGGTAGGCGAATTGCTCGCGCACATTCACCTGGCTACCCGTCACCACGTCATCGAGCGCAAGACCGACCGCGGCCTGGACTGGATGCTGGCCTCGGGAGCCGAGCTGATGCCGCGCCTCACGGCCGAACAGGTTGCGCTGCTGCAGCCTGCGCTGGACGAAATCAACGCGCACAAGGCGCAGATCCTGGCCTTGCCACGGGCCAACCTGCACGCCGACCTGTTCCGCGACAACGTGATGTTCGAAGGTACCCACCTGAGCGGGGTGATCGACTTCTACAACGCCTGCTCGGGCCCGATGCTGTATGACATCGCCATCACCGTGAACGACTGGTGCATCGATGAGCAGGGCGCGCTCGATGTGCCACGGGCCCAGGCGCTGCTGGCGGCCTATGCGGCGCTGCGGCCGTTCACCGCAGCCGAGGCCGAATTGTGGCCGGAAATGTTGCGGGTCGGCTGCGTGCGCTTCTGGCTGTCGCGCCTGATCGCGGCGGAGTCGTTTGCCGGGATGGATGTGATGATCCATGACCCGAGCGAGTTCGAGGTGCGCCTGGCGCAGCGCCAGCAAGTGGCGTTGCACCTGCCGTTCGCGCTCTAGAACCTCGCCGGCTTCTTCGCGGGGCAAGCCCGCGAAGAAGCCGCTACAGGTTTACAACTGCTCCAGGCACCCGGCCAGATCACCCCCCAGCTTCTCCAGCAAGCGCTCATAGCCCTTGCCGTCCACCGGGTCGGTGCCGCCCAGGGCATCCAGCTCGGCCAGGCGCACCGGCAGCCCGGCGGTCAACGTCTCGGCCAAGCGCGGGCGCAGCGGCGGTTCGCTGAACACACAGGTCTTGCCCACTTCCTGCAGGCGTTTGCGCATGGCCGCCACATGCTGGGCGCCCGGCTGCACCTCCGAAGCCACGCTGAATACCCCGGCGTGCTTCAGGCCATAGGCGGCCTCGAAGTAGTCGAAGGCTTCGTGGAACACGAAGTACGGCTTGTCGGCGATGCCGGCCACACGTGCCTTGATGCGCCCATCCAGAGCATCCAGGCGCTCGACGAATGCCTTCAGGTTGCTCTGATAGCGCGTGGCATTGGCCGGGTCGACCTCGACCAGGTCCGCCGCCATCTTCGCCGCGATCACCCGGGCATTGACCGACGACAACCACAGATGCGCATCCAGGCTACCGGGGCGGTGGTCGTGATCATGGTCGTCCTGGTCGGTTTCTTCATGCGAGTGGCTGTCTTCGCCAAAATGCCGCAGCTGCATGCCGGTCAGCGACTGAACCGCGATGGTGGCCTTGTCTCGGCCTTTGAGCACCCTGGGCAGGAAGCTCTCCATGTCCGGGCCGATCCAGTACAGCAGGTCGGCGTCCGCGACGCGCCGTACGTCGGAGGGGCGCAGGGCGTAATGGTGCGGCGAGGCGCCAGGCGGCAGCAGCACATCCGGGCTGCCGACCCCGTCCTGAACGGCGGCGGCGATCTGCTGCAGCGGTTTGATGCTGGTCAGCACACGCACGTCGGCCTGGGCTGAAAATGCGATGAAAGCGACAAAAAGGGCTAGGAATCGGGACACGGTGAATACTCGGCTCGCCAGAAACAGGTAACATAATAACGTCTCCATCCAGAACCGTCGCTGCCCATGTCCATCACGCCGCTGGCCAACCGCCCCCACGATCACTCCCATTGCGTACACAGCGCACTGGCCGAAGCCGATGCCTTGTGCACCCGCCAAGGGTTGCGCCTGACTGCGCTGCGCCGCCGTGTGCTGGAGCTGGTATGGCAAAGCCACAAACCGCTGGGCGCCTACGACATTCTTGCCGTGCTCAGCGAGCAGGACGGCCGCCGCGCCGCACCGCCAACCGTGTACCGCGCTCTGGACTTCCTACTCGACAACGGCCTGGTGCACCGCATCGCCTCACTCAATGCGTTCATTGGCTGCAGCCACCCCGAGCACGTGCACCAGGGCCAGTTCCTGATCTGCCGCGCCTGCCATGTGGCCATCGAGCTGGAGCAGGCCAGCATCAGCGACGCCATCATCAACAGCGCCAAGGGCGTCGGCTTCAGCGTCGAAACCCAGACCGTGGAAGTGGTAGGCCTGTGCGGCAGCTGCCGGAGCGCGGCATGAGCGACGCGCTGATCCGCCTGGAGCAGGTCGGTGTGACCTTCGCCGGCGAAGCGGTGCTCGACAGCATCGACTTGTCGGTGGCGCCGGGCCAGATCGTCACCCTGATCGGCCCCAACGGGGCAGGCAAGACTACCCTGGTACGCGCCGTGCTGGGGCTGCTCAAGCCGCACCGGGGCAAGGTATGGCGTAAACCGCGCCTGCGCATCGGCTACATGCCGCAAAAAATCCAGGTCGACGCCACGCTGCCGCTGTCGGTGCTGCGCTTCTTGCGCCTGGTACCGGGCGTCGACCGGGCAGCGGCGCTGTCGGCGTTACAGGAAGTGGGCGCCGAGCACGTTATCGACAACCCGATCCAGACCGTTTCCGGCGGCGAAATGCAGCGCGTGCTGCTGGCCCGGGCCCTGCTGCGCGAGCCGCAACTGCTGGTGCTCGACGAACCGGTACAAGGCGTCGATGTGGTCGGCCAGACCGAGCTGTACAACCTCATCACCCGCCTGCGCGACCGCCACGGCTGCGGCGTGCTGATGGTCTCCCACGACCTGCACCTGGTCATGAGCACCACCGACCAGGTGGTCTGCCTCAACCGCCACGTGTGCTGTTCCGGCCACCCGGAGCAAGTCAGCGGCGACCCGGCCTTCGTCGAGCTGTTCGGCCAGAACGCGAAAAGCCTGGCCATCTATCACCACCATCACGACCACAGCCACGACCTGCATGGCTCGGTGGTCGCCCCTGGCACCCATGTTCACGGAGAGCACTGCAAGCATGGCTGATTTTCTTCTCTACGCCCTGCTTGCCGGTCTGTCCCTGGCGCTGGTGGCCGGCCCACTAGGGTCTTTCGTGGTGTGGCGGCGCATGGCCTATTTTGGCGACACCCTGTCCCACGCCGCCTTGCTCGGCGTCGCCCTGGGTTTCGCGCTGGACGTCAGCCCAGCCCTGGCAGTGACCGTGGGCTGCCTGCTGCTGGCGATCCTGCTGGTGACTTTGCAGCAACGCCAACCGCTGGCCTCCGACACCCTGCTCGGCATCCTTGCCCCCAGCACGCTTTCCCTGGGCCTGGTGGTGCTGAGCTTCATGCACGACGTGCGCATCGACCTGATGGCCTATCTGTTCGGCGACCTGCTGGCCATCAGCACCACCGACCTTGCCTGGATCCTCGGTGGCAGCGCAATGGTGCTGCTGTTGCTCGCCGCACTGTGGCGGCCCTTGCTGGCGGTGACCGTGCACGAGGAACTGGCCATGGTCGAGGGCTTGCCCGTGGCGGGCCTGCGCCTGGCATTGATGCTGTTGATTGCGGTGGTGATTGCCGTGGCGATGAAGATCGTCGGCGTGCTGCTGATCACCTCGTTGCTGATCATCCCGGCCGCTGCGGCGCAGCGCCACGCCCGCTCGCCCGAACAGATGGCCCTGGGTGCCAGCCTGCTGGGGGTGACCGCGGTTTGTGGCGGCCTGGCCATGTCCTGGTTCAAGGACCCCCCAGCCGGCCCTTCGATCGTGGTCTGCGCGGCAGTGCTATTCTTGCTGAGCCTGGCCTTGCCGAAACGCTGAAAGCCAGGGCGCCCGAAGGCGCGCCCTGCAACCTTTTCACGGGTAAAGGGTCTGTAAGACTTGTTTTCGAGCGTGCGCACCTGGGTGTAGACTTGCTCGCTTTTTGCGCAAATAGAGAGTCGCAGGAATGAAGCCGTTCGCCTCCCGTTATCTGCTTGTTGCCGCGTTTTCCCTGTTCCTGGCTGCCTGTTCCAGCGCACCGGTCGAACAAGCCGATGCACCTGCTCAAGCCGATGCCTGGCAGCAGTTGCAACAAAACATTGCCAGCAATGAGCTGGCCACCGCCGAAGACCAACTGGCTGCATTGCAGGCACAGTCGCCGGTAGACCCGCGCCTGGAGCAATACCAGCGGCAGTTGGCCGAGGCGTATCTGCAGCGCAGCCAGATCGTCCTGCAGAAGGGCGATGTCAACGCTGCGGCCACCGCCCTGGCCCGCGCCCGCGCCCTGATGCCGCAAGCCCCGGCAGTAACCGGTGGTGATGCCGTCAGCCAGGCGCGCAAAGCCGAGCTGGAGAAAGCCGAGGCGGCGTTGAAAGCTGCCGAGGCCAAGCCCCAGGCGCGGGTCATCGACCCGACTGCGCCAAGCACGGTGATTGCGCTGAAGACTACGGACATGGCTGCCATGCGCCGTCAGCTCGATGAAATTGCCAAGGACGTGGTCAATTACCAGTGCGAGGTGGTGTTTCAGGTACCACGCACCGAGGACGCGCCTTGGCTGAAGACCCTGCTGGAAAAGCGCGTTCACAAGCTCGACAGCAGCTTTGCGCTGAAGCAGAAGCATGAAATCCAGCGCAAATTGCCGGCGCAGGTGGTACTGGTCCCGCACCAGCGCTGAATGCTTCGCGGGGCAAGTCGGATTGCCCCGCGAAGCGGCCCTGTCAGGCTGGTACTGCTTCAGCAGCCGCCTCCCGCTCCCACACCCGATGCCCTTCAACCGCTTTCACAAAGGCATCCACGGTCTTCTGGTCATCCCCCAGCAGCAGGCCCTTGTCTTCCTTGAGCCCCAAGCTGTCCAGCAACGCCTTGCCTTCCTTGGCCAGCGCGATCGCCTTCAGATGCTTGTAACCCTCTAGCAGGAAGTGCTTGGCCAGCCCACTGGCACCCAACGCATCCAACGACGCCTTGCCAGCCGGCACCACAATGCCGTCGAACATGATCGATGGCATGCCCTCCATCGACGCATCCACCGGCAGTGGCTTGCCTTGGGCGGTTTTAACCGGCGCCGACGTAGGCCCGAGCACCATGATGCGAGCACTGTGCGCTTCCAGCGCCTTGACCTGTTGATCGACGCTGGCACCGTCCACGCCGTCAGCCACCAGCACGGCAATCTTGCGGCCCTTGATGCCTACATCGCCGGGGTGGTTCATCTGGCTCAAGGCGGGCGATTTCGCCAGCTTGCTGCCTTTGACCTGAACCGTGCCGGCCTTGGGCGCAGGCAGGCCGAGGTTGGCCGCCACGGCCGCAGCCAGTTTCAGGTCGATGTTGGCCAGAATCTCATTTACCTCACGCACCCGGATATGCTCACGCTCAACCTTGCCCAGCTCGAAGCTGTAGGCCTTGATGATGTGCTGCTGCTCATTCGGGCTCATGCTCTGGAAGAACAACCGCGCCTGCGAGAAGTGATCACCGAACGACTCGCTTCGTTGGCGTATCTTCACCGCATCGATACGCTCCTGGTAGCTCTCGAAGCCGCCATCCTGGGCTGCGGCAGGGGTTTCTTTCGGCCACCCGCCATCGATCGAGTTCGGCTCGTACGAGGCGCGGCCCTTGTGGATAGTCTGCCGGTGCAGCGCGTCACGTTGGTTGTTATGGTTCGGCGCAACCGGGCGGTTGATCGGGATTTCATGGAAGTTAGGCCCGCCCAGGCGGCTCAGCTGGGTGTCGGTATAGGAGAACAACCGCCCCTGCAGCAGGGGATCGTTGGAGAAGTCGATGCCAGGCACGATATGCCCAGGGCAGAAGGCAACCTGCTCCACTTCGGCAAAGAAGTTGTCGGGGTTGCGGTTGAGCACCATCTTGCCCAGCGGCGTGACCGGCACCAGTTCTTCGGGGATGATCTTGGTGGGGTCGAGCAGGTCGAATTCGAACTTATGCTCGTCGGCTTCGGGCACGATCTGCACGCCCAACTCCCACTCTGGGTAGTCACCCATCTCAATCGCTTCGCTCAGGTCGCGGCGGTGGAAGTCGGTGTCCTTACCCGCCAGTTTCTGCGCCTCATCCCACAATACCGAGTGCACCCCTTGGCGTGGTTTCCAATGGAACTTGACGAAGCTGGCCACCCCTTCGGCATTGATCAGGCGGAAGGTGTGGATCCCAAAGCCTTCCATCATCCGCAGGCTGCGGGGGATGGCGCGGTCGGACATGGCCCACATGACCATGTGCGCAGACTCTGGCACCAGCGAAACGAAGTCCCAGAACGTATCGTGGGCCGAGCCGCCCGTAGGCATCTCGTTGTGTGGCTCGGGTTTGACCGCATGCACGAAGTCGGGGAACTTGATCGCGTCCTGGATGAAGAACACCGGCATGTTGTTGCCAACCAAGTCGAAATTGCCCTCATCGGTGTAGAACTTCACCGCGAAGCCACGTACATCTCGCACGGTGTCGCCCGAGCCGCGTGGGCCCTGCACGGTTGAAAAACGCACGAATACCGGGGTGATCTTCTCTGGGTCCTGCAGGAAACCGGCCTTGGTCAGGGCAGCATGGTTGCCGTAGCTCTGGAAATAGCCATGGGCACCGGTGCCGCGTGCGTGGACGATCCGCTCCGGGATGCGCTCATGGTCGAAGTGGGTGATCTTCTCGCGCATGATGAAGTCTTCGAGCAGCGAAGGCCCGCGGTCACCGGCCTTGAGCGTGTTCTGGTTGTCGGCGATGCGCACGCCTTGGTTGGTCCGCAAAGCCTGGCCCGTCGCATCGCTGCGCACAGCCTCGAGGCTCTGCAGTTTGGCATTGGTATTGGCCTTGTCGGGCGTCTGGGTACCGGCGGCCTGGCTCTCTTTGGGCGCGTCCGTTTTCTTGCTGGGCATGGTCAGCTTTCCTCATCAGTCTTCAGGCTTGCCCGTGTGGGCTTGTTCTAGTAGTGACTGGAGCCCGATTGGCTACGTTCAATAAGCTTTACCGGTTGTCGCGTTATGCCCGCTGGGTTGGTGCATGACGAAATAAATGCTAAGAACAGCTATGGGAAAAGGCTAAAATGCGCGACCCCAGCTAACCGCTGACCCAAAATTCCATGCGCCCCACAAGGTTCGCTACGTGATCGAGTTCCAACATGTCCATAAGACCTACCGCGTCGCCGGTAGGGAAATCCCCGCCCTCAACCCGACCAGCCTGACCATCGAAGACGGCCAGGTGTTCGGCCTGATCGGCCATTCCGGCGCCGGCAAAAGCACTATGCTGCGCCTGATCAACCGCCTCGAAGAGCCCTCGGGCGGCACGATCATCGTCGATGGCGAGGACGTCACTGCGTTCAACGCCAACCAACTGCGCGGCTTCCGCCAGCAGGTCGGGATGATTTTCCAGCACTTCAACCTGCTGGCATCCAAGACCGTGGCCGACAACGTCGCCCTGCCGCTGACCCTGGCCGGCGGGCTGTCGCGCAGCGAGATCGACAAGCGCGTCACCGAGCTGCTGGCCCGCGTCGGGCTATCCGACCACGCCAAGAAGTACCCGGCGCAGCTGTCCGGCGGCCAGAAGCAGCGCGTGGGCATCGCCCGTGCCCTGTCCACCAACCCGAAGATCCTGCTGTGCGACGAGGCCACCAGCGCCCTCGACCCGCAGACCACCGCGTCGGTGCTGCAACTGCTGGCCGAGATCAACCGTGAGCTGAAGCTGACCATCGTCCTGATCACCCACGAAATGGACGTGATCCGCCGGGTCTGCGACCGCGTGGCGGTCATGGACGCCGGGCAGATCGTCGAGCAGGGCTCGGTGGCCGATGTGTTCCTGCACCCGCAGCACCCGACCACCAAGCGTTTCGTCCAGGAGGACGAACAGGTCGATGAAGGCGAACAGCGCGACGACTTCGCCCACGTACCGGGGCGCATCGTGCGCCTGACCTTCCAGGGCGAGGCGACCTACGCACCGCTGCTGGGCACCGTGGCCCGCGAGACCGGCGTCGACTACAGCATCCTGGCCGGGCGTATCGACCGCATCAAGGATGTCCCCTATGGGCAGCTGACCCTGGCCGTCACCGGCGGCGACATGGAAGCGGCGTTCGACCGCTTCAAGGCAGCTGACGTACATATGGAGGTACTGCGTTGATGGACGCCCTGAATTTCTTCGCCAACGTCGACTGGGCCGAAATCTGGCTGGCCACCGTCGACACCATGGTCATGCTGTTCGGCTCGTTGTTCTTCACCGTGCTGCTGGGCCTGCCGCTGGGCGTGCTGCTGTTCCTTTGCGGCCCACGCCAGATGTTCGAACAGAAGGGCGTGTACGCGCTGCTGTCGCTGGTGGTCAACATCCTGCGCTCGCTGCCGTTCATCATCCTGCTGATCGTGATGATCCCGTTCACCGTGCTGATCACCGGCACCTCGCTGGGCGTTGCCGGGGCCATTCCGCCGCTGGTGGTAGGGGCCACGCCGTTCTTCGCGCGCCTGGTCGAAACCGCCCTGCGCGAGGTCGACCGCGGCATCATCGAGGCCACCCAGTCGATGGGCGCGACGACGCGCCAGATCATCACCAGTGCCTTGCTGCCGGAAGCCCGCCCGGGCATCTTCGCAGCCATCACCGTCACCGCCATCACCCTGGTTTCGTACACCGCGATGGCCGGTGTGGTGGGCGCAGGCGGCCTGGGCGACCTGGCCATCCGTTTCGGCTACCAGCGCTTCCAGACCGATGTCATGGTCGTGACCGTGGTGCTGCTGCTGGTGCTGGTTCAAGTCCTGCAAAGTGTGGGCGACAAACTGGTCGTGCATTTTTCCCGTAAGTAACCCCAATGGGGTCGGCCTGGCCGACCCGTTCGGGGGCCGTCGCGGCCCTCACAAGGAGTGATTCATGAAGAAGCTGCTTGCTGTCGCTGCCGCTGTCGCGGCCTTTTCGGCCCACGCCGATACCCTGACCGTTGCCGCCACCCCGGTGCCGCACGCCGAGATCCTCGAGTTCGTCAAACCACAACTGGCTAAAGAAGGCGTGGACCTGAAGGTCAAGGTATTCACCGACTACATCCAGCCGAACGTGCAGGTCGCCGAAAAGCGCCTGGACGCCAACTTCTTCCAGCACCAGCCGTACCTGGATGAGTTCAACAAGGCCAAGGGCACCGCCCTGGTCAGCGTTGCCGGCGTGCACATCGAGCCGCTGGGCGTGTACTCGTCCAAGTACAAGAAGCTCGCCGAGCTGCCTTCGGGCGCCACCGTGGTCATTCCCAACGACGCCACCAACGGCGGCCGTGCTTTGCTGCTGCTGGCCAAGGCCGGCGTGATCACGCTCAAGGACAACAGCAATATCCTGTCGACCGTGAAGGACGTTGCCGAGAACCCGAAGAACATCAAGTTCCGTGAGCTGGAAGCGGCCACCATCCCGCGCGTGCTGACCCAGGTCGATGCTGCCCTGATCAACACCAACTACGCGCTGGAAGCCAAGCTGAACCCTGCGAAGGACGCGCTGGCCATTGAAGGCAGCGACTCGCCTTATGTGAACATCCTGGTTGCCCGCCCGGACAACAAAGACTCGGATGACATGAAGAAACTGGCGGCTGCACTGCACTCGCCAGAGGTGAAGCAGTTCATCAACGAGAAGTACAAGGGCGCTGTAGTACCCGCTTTCTGATCCGAAATCCATGGGGCCGCTTTGCGGCCCTTTCCGACCGGTCCGGCGCCCCGGCAAGGCCTGCGCAGCAGGCCCAAAATCTCAATCCCGCTTCACCAGCCCGGACAACTGCGCCAGCAGCTTCTGGTTGTTGAACGGCGCACGAATGAACCCACGCTGACGCCCATCCGGCCCGACAATCGCCAGGTTACCGCTGTGATCCACGGTATACCCCGGCTTGCTGGTATCCGCCGGGATGAACGGAATGCTCAAGGCATTGGCCAGCTTCTGGGTGTCCTCGATCGAGCCCGCCACCCCGACGAAATCCTTGTCGAAGTAACCCAGGTACTGCTTGAGCTGGTTCGGCGTGTCGCGGTTCGGGTCCACGCTCACCAGCACCACTTGCAACCGGTCCACCGCCTCCTTGGGCAGTTCGCTCTTCACCTGGCGCAACTGGGCCAGGGTGGTCGGGCAGATGTCCGGGCAGTAGGTGTAGCCGAAGAACAGCAGCGACCACTTGCCCTTCAGGTCATTCAGCGCCACCGGCTGGCCGTCCTGGTTGGTCATGGTCACATCTGCCACCGTGCGGCTCTGCGGCAGCAGGATGATGCCGGCGTCGATCAGTTCGGTGGGGTTGGGCTGGTCGCGGCCATTGAGCACCTTGTTGACGGTCAGGCCCAGGATCAACGCGACCAGGGCGACGAGGATGAAGACGGTTTTCTGGGTTCGGGTCATAGATTCAGCAACAGGTAGTGGTCAAGGAGCAACGCGACGAACAGCGCGAACAGGTAGCCGATAGAGTACTTGAAGGTGCCGATTGCCGCGTGCGGGCGGCTGCCACGGTACAACACCCAGGCCCAATGCAGGAAGCGCAGGCCCAGGGCCAGGGCACAGGCCAGGTACAACGGGCCGCTCATGTGGATGGCATAGGGCAGCAGGGTGACGGCCAACAGTATCAGGGTGTAGAGCAGGATGTGCAGCTTGGTGTAGCGCTCGCCGTGGGTCACCGGCAGCATCGGGATATCGGCCTTGGCGTATTCCTCCTTGCGGTGGATGGCCAGGGCCCAGAAGTGCGGTGGCGTCCAGGCGAAGATGATCAGCACCAGTAACAAAGGCTCGGCGCTGACATGGCCGCTGACCGCCACCCAGCCAAGCAGCGGCGGCGCCGCGCCGGCCAAGCCACCAATCACGATGTTCTGTGGTGTTGCACGCTTCAGAAAGCCGGTGTAGAGCACCGCATAGCCCAGCAGCGAAGCCAGGGTCAGCCAGGCGGTGAGAGCGTTGGTGAACACCAGCAACAGCGCCATGCCCAGCAACGCCAGGGCCAAGGCAAAGGCCAGCGCCGGCAGCGGCGCGACCCGGCCTGCAGCCAACGGCCGTTTGTGGGTGCGCGCCATCAAGGCGTCGATACGCCGGTCCACCACATGGTTGACCACCGCAGCACCGCCCGCGCACAAGCCAATGCCCAGGTTGCCGAACAGCAGTACGCTCCAGGCAACGCCTGCGCGGCTGGCGAGGAACATCCCTGCAAGGGAAGTGATCAGCATCAGCACCACCACCTTGGGCTTGGTCAGCTCCAGATAGTCGCGCCAGCCTGCCCGTTGTGCGCCTAGAAGCGTCGCCACGAATCGTTCCTCATTGGGTGCGAGATATCCACGCCCACCACCGGCGTCAGGCGCCAGCCGTGGCCGACGCGCACTTTGTCGACCACGCGGATGCGGTAGTTCACCAGCACCATGCTCAGTAACAGCATGGCCCCGCCAGCGTTATGGGCCACTGCCACGCCAAGCGGCAGGTGGAACAGCACGTTGCTGATGCCTAGCCCGACCTGCACCGCCAGGGCCAACAGCACCAGCCGCGCCAGGCCAGCGAGGCCACAGCGGTAAAGCTTGAAGCTCAGCATCAGCAGCACGGCACTGACCAGCAACGCACCCAACCGGTGGCTGATGTGGATGGCCGTGCGCGCATCGCTGTCCAGTTGCCCGCCCAGGTAGTTGGGGCCGACGTGCTGGGTCAGGTGGAAGCCGTTGCTGAAGTCCGCCGCCGGCCACCACTGGCCATGGCAGGTGGGCAAATCGATACAGGCGACCGCCGCATAATTGGCGCTGACCCAACCGCCCAGGGCGATCTGGCCGACCACCACCAGCAGCGCCAGAGCCGCGATGCGGCGTAGGCTCAGCGGTAGCTTAGGCAGCGGCGCAAAGGCCCGGGACAGCCGCAGGCACAGCAGAAACAGCAGGCTCAAGGTGGTGAACCCACCCAGCAGATGCGCGGTGACGACTTGCGGCCAGAGTTTCAGCGTCACTGTCCACATGCCAAACGCCGCCTGGGCCAGCACCACCGCCAGCAACAGCACGGGCAAGCGGTAGGGCTGGCCATCACGCGCATGGCGGCGTACGGCCTGCAAGGCCAGCCAGGCGATCACCAGCGCCAGGGTGCCGGCGAAGTAGCGATGGACCATTTCGGCCCAGCCCTTGGCGGCCTCCACCGGGTGTTCGGGGAAGTGCACTTCGGCGTGGGCCAGCTGAGCGTCGGTCTTGGGCACACTGATGAAACCATAACAGCCTGGCCAATCAGGGCAGCCCAGGCCGGCATGGGTCAGGCGGGTATAGGCACCGAGCAACACGACCAGCAGTGCCAGCAGGGTGGCGAACACAGCGAGGCGCAATCCGGGTCTGGCCATGGCAGGCTCCTAGCCGATGTTGGAGAGCTTGAGTAGGTGGCGCAGGTCGTCCAGCACGTGCTTGCCGTTGGCCTTGCTGTCGTAACGCAGCACCAGGTTGCCGTGGGGGTCGACGATCCACAGTTGCGGGCCAGGCTTGCCTACCTTCTGCAGGTAGTGCGGAGCATCCAGTGGGTAGCGTTGCAGCTGCGGGTACTCGCGACCAAGCAGTGCCTGGTAGTCGGCGGTCAGCGGCTGGGCGGTTGCCAGCGCATGGCTTGCGCGGCTGGCATCGCGGCCCAGGCCGACCTGGATTTGCCGGGCCAGGTACACCAGGCGCTGGCAGTCCTCGGTACAGGCTTCGGGCGCACTGACCAGCAACTGCCAACGCTCGTCCTGGCCTGCCACGCCGATATCCGTGCGGCTTTCACCATTGCCGATCATCGCGCCGTGATAGCTGCGGCCTTCCGGCACCCAGAACTTGAGCTTGTACATGCTGGTGGCCAGGATCATCGGGCCGAGCACAACCAGCAGTATCAGGACCAGCTGCAAACGCCCGCGGGCTCTGGGCTTGCGGCGCTCAGGCACTTCCAGTGGGCTGGTGGTGGCGGCCATGGTGGTTCTCCTTCTTGTTGTTGTGCCAGCCAAAGTAGAGGTAAAGCAGCACCAGCGCGGCGGCCAGGGCAAACCATTGCACGGCGTAGCCCAGGTGCTTTTCCGGGCCCATCGCGACCACTGGCCAGTCCAGGCGATAGGCGGCCGGGCCGGGTTGCAGGCGCAGTTCATGGGCGAAGCCTTCACGGCTCAGCTGCTGCCACAGCTGCGCGGCATCGATGGCGGTCAGCAGGTGCGGCCATTGGCCCCCAACCGGGTCGGGGTGCAGTTGGAAGGTGCTGCCGGGCGCCACATAGACCGAAGCCTCCAGCGCCAACGCCTGCGCCGGGGTCTCGAAGTGCACCGGCACGCGGCGGTCCGGCCAGGCTAACCAGCCACGATTGACCAGCAGCCACAGCCCGCTGGGCTGGTCATGGAAGGGCTGCAGCAGCTCGACACCGGCCTGGCCGTCGCGCATGCGGTTGTCCAGCAGCAGGCTGTGTTCGGCATCGAAACGGCCGTACAGGTGCACGCGGCGAAAAGCGCTATCGTCGCGTTGCTGCAGCTGGGCAGTAGAGAGGGGCGCATCAATGCTGCGCTCGGCATAGGTCGCCAGCAGCGCGCGCTTTTGCTCGGCGCGGCCCAGTTGCCAGCAGCCAAGCGCGATCAAGCCCGGCAGCAGCGCGAGCACCACCAAGGTCGGTAGCCAACCTGGGCGAAACGGCCTCACGGGCGCCTCGCTATACTTATCCACATCACTGCATCCCCCCCGGAGAAGCGCCATGCTCAAGGCCGCAATTGTCCTGATGCTGTTGGCCACGGTTGCCAGCCTGTTCAGTGGCCTGGTGTTTCTGGTCAAGGACGATGAAAACTCGACGCGCTTACTGAAAGCGCTGACCGTACGCGTGACCCTGGCCGCCTTGACCCTCGGGCTGGTGGCTTACGGCTTGATCAGTGGCCAGCTGGTCTCTCACGCGCCCTTCTGAATCACACCCCTGCTTTTTGTAGGAGCGGCCTTGCGTCGCGAAAGGGGCGCGAAGCGGCCCCAGGTTTTGTGTGGTGACATAAATCGCCGGGGCCGCTTCGCTGCCCTTTCGCGACGCAAGGCCGCTCCTACACAAAGCAGTTGCAGGCCAGGTTTCAAAGCACGTACACAAAGATGAACAGCCCAACCCACACCACATCGACGAAGTGCCAGTACCAGCTGGCCGCTTCGAAGCCGAAGTGCTTGTCGGCATTGAAATGCCCGCGCAGGATGCGCACGAACATGACGATCAGAATGATCGTGCCCAAGGTCACGTGGGCCCCATGGAAGCCGGTAAGCATGAAGAAGGTCGCGCCGTAGATCCCCGACCCCAGCGTCAGCCCCAGCTCGGTATAGGCCTCGTGGTACTCGAAGGCCTGCAGGGCGATGAAGCTCAGGCCCAGCACGATGGTCAGCGCCATCCACAGCTTCAGCGGCCCACGGTGGTCACGCCGCAGGGCGTGGTGGGCAATCGTGATGGTCACGCTCGAACTGACCAGCAAAATGGTGTTGATCAGCGGCAGGTGCCAAGGGTCGATGACTTCCTTGGGCGGCGGGAACAGTTTCGGGTCCGGGGTATGCAACAGCGGCCAGGTGAATTCGAAGGTCGGCCACAGCATGTGCGCGACGCCCTTGGCACCTTCGCCACCGAGCCAAGGCCCGGCCAGCACCCGCACGTAGAACAGCGCACCGAAGAAGGCCAGGAAGAACATCACTTCCGAGAAGATGAACCAGCTCATGCCCCAGCGGAACGAGCGGTCCAGCTGCGCGCTGTACAGCCCGGCGCGGCTCTCTTTCACCACCGCGCCAAACCAGCCGAACAGCATGTAGGCCAGGAACAACGCACCGACGAAGAAGATCAGCGGCCCATGCGAGTCGGGGTGCCCGGCCTTCATGTCGTTGAACCAGGTACCCAGGCCGAACACCGTGATGAACATGCCGATGGTGGCGATGATCGGCCACTTGCTCTGCGCCGGAACGTAATAGTGCTCATGACTTGCCATTGCTGTTCTCCTTCCCTTAACGGGCGCCCTGGACGTCCTGGGCCGCAACATGCGCGACCGGCGGGTGGCGAGCGGTGATGTCGAACAAGGTGTAGGCCAGTGTCAGGTGCTTCACGTTGGCCGGCAGGTCGCGGTCAACGATGAAGCGCACCGGCATCTCGATACGTTCGCCGGGCTGCAGCACCTGCTGGGTAAAGCAGAAGCACTCGGTCTTGTGGAAATACGCCGCGGCCTCGGCCGGGGTGATGCTGGGTATCGCCTGGGCGCTCATGGGCCGGTCGGTCGGGTTGCGCGCCACGAAGATCATCTGGTTGACCGCACCGGGGTTCACGTCGATCTGGTCGGCCGTGGAGTAGAAGTCCCAGACCATGTCACTGGCGTTGGTCGACATGAACTGCACCCGCACCGAGCGCGATGGGTCGCTGACCTGGCTGCCCTCGTACTGGCCGCCGGTCTTGCCATTGATGCCGAAGGCCTTGCACATCACGTCATAGATCGGCACCAGGGCGAAACCGAAGGCGAACATCACCACCGTCAGCATCAGCAGGCGCAAGACCAGGCGTTTGAGCGACAGGCCGTTCATGGGCGCTCCTCTACTTCACGTCCGGTGGGGTCTGGAAGGTGTGGTAAGGCGCAGGCGAGGGGACCGACCACTCCAGGCCTTCGGCGCCATCCCAGGGTTTTGCCGGCGCTGGAGCACCGCCACGGATGCACTTGATGACGATGAACAGGAAGAAGATCTGCGTGGCGCCGAACATGAAGGCGCCGATCGAGGAGACCATGTTGAAGTCGGCGAACTGCAGGTTGTAGTCCGGAATGCGCCGCGGCATGCCCGCCAGGCCGACGAAGTGCATGGGGAAGAAGGCCATGTTCATGCCGATGAACGACAGCCAGAAGTGCAGCTTGCCGAGGGTTTCGTCATACATGTGCCCGGTCCATTTCGGCAGCCAGTAGTAAGCCGAGGCGAAGATACCGAAGATCGCCCCGGGCACCAGCACGTAGTGGAAGTGGGCGACCACGAAGTAGGTGTCGTGGTACTGGAAGTCCGCAGGCGCGATGGCCAGCATCAACCCGGAGAAACCGCCGATGGTGAACAGGATGACGAAGGCGATGGCGAACAGCATCGGCGTTTCGAAGGTCAGCGACCCTTCCCACATGGTGCTGACCCAGTTGAACACCTTCACCCCGGTGGGCACGGCGATGAGCATGGTGGCATACATGAAGAACAGCTCGCCCACCACCGGGATACCGACCACGAACATGTGGTGCGCCCAGACAATGAACGACAGGAAAGCGATCGCCCCGGTGGCATACACCATCGAGGTGTAGCCAAACAGCGGCTTGCGCGAGAACGCCGGGATGATCGAGCTGACCGCGCCGAACGCCGGCAGGATCATGATGTACACCTCGGGGTGGCCGAAGAACCAGAACACGTGCTGGAACAGCACCGGGTCGCCACCGCCGGCGGCGCTGAAAAAGCTGGTGCCGAAGTGGATGTCCATCAGCATCATGGTCACCACGCCGGCCAGTACCGGCATCACCGCAATCAGCAGGAACGCGGTGATCAGCCAGGTCCAGACGAACAGCGGCATTTTCATCAAGGTCATGCCCGGCGCACGCAGGTTGAGGATGGTGGCGATCACGTTGATCGCGCCCATGATCGAACTGATGCCCATCAGGTGGATGGCAAAGATGAAGAAGGTCACGCTGGCCGGGGCATAGGTGGTCGACAGCGGGGCGTAGAACGTCCAGCCGAAGTTGGGCCCGCCGCCGGGGCTGAACAGGGTCGAGACCAGCAGCAGGAAGGCCGCCGGCAGCAACCAGAAGCTGAGGTTGTTCATCCGTGGCAGGGCCATGTCCGGCGCGCCGATCATCAGCGGGATCATCCAGTTGGCCAGGCCGACGAACGCCGGCATCACGGCGCCGAACACCATGATCAGCCCATGCATGGTGGTCATCTGGTTGAAGAACGCAGGCTCGACGATCTGCAGCCCGGGCTGGAACAGCTCGGCGCGGATCACCATGGCGAACGAGCCACCGAGCAGAAACATGATGAAGGCGAACCACAGGTACATCGTGCCGATGTCCTTGTGATTGGTGGTCAGCACCCAGCGCATCAGGCCCTTGGCCGGGCCGTGGGCGTGCTCATGGCCGTGGCCGTGGTCGTCGATCACTGCACTCATGTCCTGTCTCCTGCAATCCATTGATTGCCGCGAGTAACCCGGTTCATTGCGCTTCTGCCTGCTTGAGCGCCAGCACATCCTTCGGCGTGACCATGTCGCCCTTGTTGTTGCCCCAGGCGTTGCGCTCGTAGGTGACCACGGCGGCGATATCCACTTCCGAGAGCTGCTTGCCGAACGCGGCCATGGCCGTGCCGGGCTTGCCGTGGAAGACGATGCCGAGGTGGTCTTCCTTCGGCCCGGTAGCGATTTTCGAGCCCTTGAGTGCAGGGAACATCGGCGGCAGGCCCTGGCCTTCGGCCTGGTGACAGGCCACGCAGGTGGTGTGGTAGACCTTGTCGCCACGCTCGACCAGCTCTTCGAGGGTCCACTCCTTGCTGGTCAGCTCCTTGAGCTTGGCGGCCTCGGCCTTGCGCTCGCCGAGCCAGGTGTCGTAGTCGGCCTTGGACTTGACCTCGACCACCACCGGCATGAAGCCGTGGTCCTTGCCACACAGCTCGGTGCACTGGCCGCGGTAGATGCCGGGTTTCTCGATACGCGTCCAGGCCTCGTTGACGAAGCCGGGGATGGCATCACGCTTGACCGCGAAGGCCGGCACCCACCAAGAATGGATCACGTCGGCGGCGGTCACCAGAAAGCGCACTTTCGCACCCACCGGCAGCACCAGCGGCTGGTCGACTTCGAGCAGGTAGTGCTCGTCCTTGGGGGCCTTGTTATGGATCTGGTCGGCGGGGGTGGCCAGGTTGCTGAAAAACTCCACGTCCTGGCCCAGGTATTTGTAGTGCCACTTCCACTGGTAGCCGGTGACCTGTATGTCGATGTCCGATTCACTGGCGTCGTAGATGTCGATGAGGGTCTTGGTGGCGGGGATGGCCATGGCCACCAGAATCAGGAACGGCACCACGGTCCACATGATTTCGACCCAGGTGTGCTCGTGAAAATGCGCAGCTTGCTGGCCGGTCGAACGGCGGTGCACGACCATGGACCAGAACATCGCGCCAAACACCACGATGCCGATGATCACGCAGATCCAGAAAATGGTCATGTGCAGGTCGAAGACGGCGTTGGAGACTTCCGTCGCCCCTGGCGCCATGTTCACGGTCCAGGCGGCGTTGGCCTGACCGAAAACTGTCCACAACAGGAGGCCCATCCAGACAGGTGGATGTCGCATCATTGCGGGTTCCCCTTCTAATTCTTGTTGTCCCGGAGGCGTGGCCTGCGGCAAGAGGGAACGGCGGTCAAGACTGCCTGGCTTCGACGACCGAGCCCCTGCAAAAGCAGTCGGGCCTCATCAACGAATCACGTTCAACGGGAGTATAGACAGCGACCAATGGCACGCAATGACACCAGTGAAATGAACTTCATGAATTTGCCGAATGCCTTGAAAGCCGCGTGCTTGATAGGATGTGGCCCAATAATGGCATTCCGATATGCCACAGCGTGCACACGTTTGCGCGGGTTATAACAAATGCGTCTTAGGTATTCTGTATACCGAGCTAATTTAGTGTCTTCCGTTTGAAACGTAATGTCCCTGGAGTTGTCATGAACATCGCTGCTGTACGCGAGCAGATTAGCCAAGCCCATCAACACGAGCGCCAGACCAACCAACTGAAAGCGCGACTCGAGCAACAACTGCCGCATTTGCACCCTTCGATCCACCTGCCTGAGCAGGACGCCCAGGGTACTTTGGCGCGTTTCGTCAGCGCCTACATCGACCAGGTGCCAGAGCTGCTGGAGGCTGCCCACGAGGTGGCCCGCGAAGCAGGCATCGAATCGCAGATCAAGCCGGTGCTGAAAATTGCCGAGGCTTATTTCATGCAGCCGCCCAGCGTGATGCAAGGGCACGTGGGCCTGGACTGTCTGCTGGATGAGGCGTACCTGGCGCATCGCCTGGTGGAAGAGGTCAACGACCTGTATATCCAACACTTCAAGCAGCCGCTGATTCCGTTCGATACCACCATGGCCAACCTGATTGCCCATCAGCTGATCGGCGAGACGTTCGCCAACCAGCTCGATGAAGTGGTGCACCATTCGGTTGACGAAATGCTCAATGAAGAGAGCTTTGCCAAGGAATCGGTAGAGGCCTATCGCGATACCTTGTGCAGCGCCGAGACGGGCGCTGCCTGGAAGCGTTGGCCATGCCTTTCGCGCCAGCTGGGTGTGGAGCTGGGCCAGCCGGCCTGAATCCAGCATTGATGCAGTCTGATCTGGCCTCATCGCGGGGCAAGCCCGCGAAGAGGCCCGCTCAGGCAACACAACAGCTGAATACTAAGCGCCCACCCCCGCCGTCGTCCGCAAGCGCCCCTCGATGCGCCGCTTCAACCGCCGCTGCTCGATCAGCAACCGCGAGCCATTGGCTGCATTGCTGCGGCTCCAGTCCTCAAGCAGTTCCAGGCACGAGTGGTCGATGTAGCTGAGGTTGCCCAACGGCACATGCAAGGTGGTCCCCGCCGGCACCGTATCCAGCACCTGGGTCAATGCCGGCACCTTGAGGAATGTTGCTGCGCCACTCAGGCGCAATTCCATGTGCCCAGGCTTGGCCAGGCTCACCAGGTTGATCTTCAGCCGCGCCGCCTTGAACGCCAGCTTCAGCAGGGTCAAGGCAAAGCCCAGCAGCACGCCGGTCAGCAGGTCGGTGAAAATGATCGCCAAGGCGGTCGCTGCATAGGTGAACATCGGCATCCGGCCGTACCGGCCCAACCCACGAAACGCCTTGAAGTCCACCAGCTTGACGCCGGTAAACACCAGCACGCCCGCCAGGCTGGCCACCGGGATCTGCTGCAGCACGCTGCTCAACACCACGACGAACGCCAACAACCACAGGCCGTGGAAGATCGCCGAGGCACGGGTTTGTGCGCCGGCCTGGACATTCGCCGAACTGCGCACGATCACCCCGGTCATCGGCAAGGCGCCCAGCACACCGCAGAGCATGTTGCCGATGCCCTGGGCCGACAGCTCACGGTCGAAGTCCGAGCGCTGGCCGCTGTGCATGCGGTCAACCGCGGCAGCCGACAGCAAGGTCTCGGCACTGGCGATGAAGGCCAGGGCGAATGCAGCTACCAGCAGGGTAGGGTCGGCCAGTTTCATCAGGTCATCCAGGCGGATCCAGTCGATGGCCTCGGAAAGGTCTGCCGGTACCTGCACCCGATTCACCGGCAGGGCCAGCCACATGCTGATGGCCGTCATTGCCGCCACGCCCAGCAAGGCACCGGGGATAAAGCGCAGCTTCTGTGGCCGCAAGCGCTCCCAGCCCCACATCACCGCAATGGTGCCCAGGCCAAGCGCACCGGCTTGCCAGCCCGCGCCTGCGCTTTCCATCGGCAGGGCAGCCGCCAGCGTCGAAGGAAACGCCAACAGGTTCTGCAGGCCCGAAGGCTGCGGCGATGTGTCGAACATCACATGCACCTGTGACAACACGATCAGCACGCCGATACCCGCCAGCATGCCGTACACCACTGCCGGTGCAGTGACGCGGAACCAGCAGCCCAGGCGAAAGCGCCCGGCCAACAACTGCAGCAGCCCGGCCAGCAGCAGGATCGGCCCGAGCATGGCCACGCCGTGCTGGCGCACCAGCTCGAACACCAGCACCGCCAGGCCCGCGGCCGGGCCACTGACCTGCAGCGGCGAACCCGCCAGAAAGCCCACCACCAGCCCGCCGATGATGCCGGTGATCAGGCCTTTGGCGGGCGGCATGCCCGATGCGATGGCGATGCCCATGCACAAGGGCAGGGCAACCAGAAATACCACCACCGACGCTAACAACTCTCGCGGCAAGGCCGCTTTCAACTGTGTAATGTTCACCCTGTTTCTCCATTTTCTGTTGCACGGCCATTCCTCTGGCCGTGGGCACGTTGGCCCCTGAAAGGCGCGCAGGCGCGGGCCGCCAGCGAGCATGCCGGCAGGGCAGTCAGGGATTTCAAGGCAGCCGAAGGCCGCGCCACACCCCAGAGGGTGCAGCCGGCTATCAAGGTTTTGACGGTGTCAGGGTCGCTTAGTAGCGGCCTCTCGGAGTAGCGCAGGGCACCGGCTCGCCCGCCGCCAGGGGCAGAAAGCTGTCGCTGGCAGCATCATAGGCTTCGATCTTGCTGGTCTCGATGTCGTAGACCCAACCGTGGATGTACAGCTCACCGGCCGCCAGGCGCGAGGCAACCGATGGGTGCGTGCGCAGGTGATGCAGCTGGGCGATGACGTTTTCCTTGGTCAGCACCTGCATGGTCTCGTGCTCGCTGCCGCAAGAGCAGTTGTTCTCGACCACGGTGCGTGCCACTTCAGCGTGGCGCAGCCAGGCGGAAACGGTCGGCATCTTGGTCAGCGATTGCGGGTTGAGTACCGCACGCATCGCGCCGCAGTCGGAGTGGCCACAGACAATGATGTGGTGCACGCCCAGGGCCAGTACGGCGTATTCGATGGCGCTGGAAACGCCGCCGTTCATCTGGCCATACGGGGGCACTACGTTACCGACGTTACGGGTCACGAACAGGTCGCCGGGCGAGCTTTGGGTAATCAGCTCGGGGACGATCCGCGAGTCGGCGCAGGTGATGAACATCGCGCGTGGCGTTTGCGCGGTGGCGAGCTTCTTGAACAGCTCTTGCTGCTCGGGGAAGACGTCATGATGAAAGCGCAGGAAGCCGTCGACGATGTGCTTCAGAGCGGCATCGGCGCCCTCGGCGGGTACATCCGGAGCGACCTTGGATGGGTCCTTGACGGGCATGATTCATCCTCTTGGCGGTGTGTAGGTAAATCCATTTTACCGGTGAAAGATTCTGGCTATGCAGGGATTTAGATGACACGCACAGGCCACAAATCACAGTCTTCGTTGACTGATTGCCTACGCTAACGGGGAAAACTTAACTGAAACTTAATTCGGAGGCTCTAGAACAGGCGTTCCAGATAGATAAGGCGGGGTCTGAATAATAGCAAAAAAACATCAGTTGCCTAGTACTATTACTGTGATTATTCACTTGGATTAGTGGCACTGGGGTTGCTCCTGGACACAGCCCATGGACCACGCGCCAACACGGTCAGAACAATGCCAACTGGCCACCAGGCGGGCAGAACCTGGAGCAATCGAGTGCCTGCGCTTCACGCCCTTCGAATGCCAGTTTGCGTGAGGCCTTGGCAAAACGCTGAGCCAGCAGCTCGGCAAAAATGCCCTCGCCACGCATCCGTTTACCAAAGCGGCTGTCATACAGCTCACCGCCGCGGCTCTGGCGAATCAGGCTCAACACATGGGCCGCACGCTGGGGGTAATGGTCCTGCAACCATTGCTCGAACAGCGGCGCCACTTCCAGCGGCAGGCGCAACATCATGTAGGCTGCGCTCTGGGCACCCGCTTCCTTGGCGGCCTCGAGCAAGCGCTCCAGTTCGCTGTCGTTGATCATCGGAATCATCGGCGAACACAAGACCCCCACCGGCACCCCCGCCTCGCGCAGCACCCGGATCGCCCGCAACCGCGCCTTGGGCGAGGCCGCCCGCGGTTCCAGCACCCGCTTCACGTCGTCATCCAGCGTCGTCAGGCTGATCATCACCCGCGCCAGGCGCTGGCTGGCCATCTCGGCCAACAGGTCCAGATCACGCAGTACCAGCGAACCCTTGGTGACGATGGTCACCGGGTGCCGGAAGCGCAGGAGTACCTCCAGCAAGCGGCGGGTCAGCAGGTGATCACGCTCGATGGGCTGGTAGGGGTCGGTATTGGAGCCCAGGTTGATGGGCGCGCAGACGTAGCCCGGCTTGCTCAGCTGTTGTTCGAGCACTTCGGCCGCGTTGGTCTTGGCGATCAGCTTGGTTTCGAAATCCAGCCCTGGGGAAAGGTCCCAATACGCGTGTGAGGGGCGTGCGTAGCAGTAGATGCAGCCATGCTCGCAGCCCCGATAGGGGTTGATGGAGCGGTCGAATGGCAGATCGGGCGAGGTGTTGCGGCTGATGACCGTCTTTGCCGTCTCGATTCGCACCTCGGTGCCTTGGCTGATCGGCACCTCCTGGTACCAGCCGTCATCCTCCACCACCGAGTGGTTGGGGGCGAAGCGGTTGTGCGGATTGTGCGCCGTACCACGGCCTTTTTGCGGTGTTGGAGGTAACATGGTGCGCCCCTGTACTGTGTTTATATACAGTACAAAGAAGCGGGCATCCATGCCAGCACCTCTGGTCAGTACAGGCTCAAATCAGACCATGCCAGCGCAGGAAAGGCTCGTGACTCACCGCGCGGCCCAAAAATGCCTGCATACCTTCAAGCAATGGCCGGGAAGCGCCAGGCTCAAGCAACGCCATTTGCAAATCACGCCCCGTTGCCCGGTCTAGCAGGCCGCTGGCTTGAAAACGCGAGAACAGATCGAATGCGAGCACATCAGACCACAGGTAGGCGTAGTAGCCAGCGTCGTAGTAATCCAGCAGGTAATCGAATGCATGGGCCGGATGCTCGTATGCTTCCAGCGGCCAGTACCCGCACCGCGCCCGGGCATCCTCCAGGCGCTGCCGCACGCGCCTGCCGTCATTCGGCGTGGCATGCAAATCCAGATCGAACAGCGCCATCGCCAAGGTCTCGGCAGTGTCCGTGACAGCCCCTTGGCGAAGGCCATCCAGGCAGGCGGCCAACTGCTGCGCGTCCAGCTGGCCAGCCTCTGCGTTCGCAGAAATGCCAGCCAGGTAGCCAGCATCCCACGCCCAGCGCTCGAACAGCTTGCCGAACACCTCGACACCATCGGCGCCAAGCGCGCTGACATTGGAAAGCACCTGATTGTTGGTGCGCACCAGCAGATGGTGCAAGGCATGCCCGAACTCATGGAACAGCTTGCGCAGCGCCATGTGGTCGAGCAAGGGCGGGGTACCATCAATGGTCGAGGGAATATCGCTGAAGACCGCCACGGTGGCCGGGTGGAAACGCCCTTCGGCATCGACCCGACGGTTACGGATGTAACGGGTTTCGACCTGGCCCGGCTGCTTGCCTGGGTATTGCACGACATCCAAGTAAAGGAAGCCAGTCAGTGCATTGTCCAGCCAGACTTCGTACGCCTGGACGCTGGCATGCCATGTCGCCAGTGACTTGCGGACCAAGACCAGGCCAAACAGCCGTTGCGCAAGCGTCAGCAAGGCCTCGATCACGTTGTCCAGGGCAAAGTACGCTCGCACGCTGTCCATGGAGAGCGCCTGCCCAGCCGGGTTTTCGAGCCGATGCAGGTAGCGCCTGTCCCATGGCTGCGCCGTGTCCAGGCCGTTCTTGTCAGCAAGCGCTTGCACGTGCACACGGTGCTTTTCCATGACCGGTTTGACGCGCGCTGCCAGGCCGTGCAGAAAGTGCAGAACCTGGGCAAGGCCGCCGGCACTTTTCGAGTGCAGGCTTAGTGACGGGTAGTCGGCATAGCCCAGCAGATGTGCCTTCTGTTCACGCACCTGGGCCAACTGCAGCAAGAGCTGACCATTGTCATGCTGCACCTCGGCGCTGACCCCACGGCTGTGCTGGTGGCGGTAGATCTGCTCCCGAAGGCTACGGTTCGCGGCATGTTCAAGGACCGTGTTGGTCACGTATTGGTCTGCGGGTATCAACCAGCCGGCTTGCCCAACCTGCAGCGCTTGGGCTTGCAGCTCGCCCAACAACCGTGGAGCAAGGCCTTGCAATTGCCCGGCGTCGAGGATGAGCGTGCCCGGGCGCGCCATGTTCTGGGCAAAACGCCCGGCAAGCTCGCGTACCTGGGCATTGATGGCCGCAAGTTGCATGCGGCCTGGGGCATCGAGCAAGGCACCGTGCAAGGCGAAGTTGTGACGGTACCAGCGCAGGGTCGCTTGCTTGTGCGCGTCCAAATGCTTGCCAATGGCGCTGTTGGCCAGGCGCTCATACAAGGCTTGCAAGGTAGGGTCGGCCATCTTCTGCTCGAAGCGCTCAAGCATGGCGCCGTACAACTCTTCAACCAGTTCGACCCATGGCGCACCCTTGTACATCAGCGGTGAAGCCGCATACAGCACCGCCAGCAGTTGTGCATCCAGGTCATCGATCGCCATGACCAGGTCATCCCAGGTCGGCATGGACTGCTGAGCCAGGAGGGCTTGGGCGATACCTTGTTGATGAGCCGATAGCGCGTAGTCGAACGCTGCACGCAGGTTATCCAGCGTCACCGCGTCGTAATCGACAGGTACGTTGCTGGGTTGCAGAAGGGGGTTGCGGGTGTCCATCACTGTTTACCTTGCTCTGATTGGAGCAAGCGAGCATGCGCCACCAGCGGGCAGGCGCTGGCCTGACTATCTAACACCCAGGGTCGAGCTGAAACCTGCCACCCAGGCCAAGGCCCGGGTGGCAAGACGGCTTCACTCAGCCGGTTTCTTCAATTTGGGGTTGGGGAAGAACTGCACCGTCTGCACCTTGGCCGGCGCCGCCTTGGGCGCCAGGTGGTTGACCCGGGTACCGAGCTCCGACGGTACCGACAGGCCTTGTTCATTCAAGGTATCGGTGAAACCACAGGCCACGCACTCACGGTGCGGTACACCGTCCTCGTTCCACATCATCAACTTGTCCGGCTCGCTGCACGCCGGGCACACGGCCCCGGCGATGAAGCGTTTCTTGGTCTTGTTCACAGCTACCTCACTCATGCCGCTGCGTCCTCGCTCAGCCCGCAATGGCGCAGCAATGCATCGATGGAAGGTTCACGGCCACGGAAGTCGACGAACAGCACCATCGGCTCACGCGACCCGCCTCGGGCCAGGATCGCCTCGCGGAAGGCACGGCCAGTGTCGGCATTGAGCACGCCTTCTTCTTCGAAGCGGGAGAAGGCGTCAGCCGACAATACCTCGGCCCACTTGTAGCTGTAGTAGCCCGCCGCGTAACCGCCCGCGAAAATGTGCGCGAAGCTGTTGGGGAAGCGGTTGTACGCCGGTGGGCGCATGACCGACACCTCGTCGCGCACGCCTTCGAGCACCTGCAGCACGCTGCGGCCATCGCCATGGGTGGCGTGCAGCTCGAAGTCAAACAGCGAGAACTCCAGCTGGCGCACCATCATCATGCCGGACTGGAAGTTCTTGGCGGCCAGCATCTTGTCCAGCAGGTCCTGGGGCAGGGCAGCGCCGCTTTCGTAATGGCCGGAGATCAGCGCCAGGCCTTCCGGCTCCCAGCACCAGTTTTCCATGAACTGGCTCGGCAGCTCGACTGCATCCCAGGCTACGCCGTTGATGCCAGACACACCCGCGTGGTCGATGCGGGTCAGCAGGTGGTGCAGGCCGTGGCCGAACTCGTGGAACAGGGTGGTGACTTCATCGTGGGTCAACAGCGCAGGCTTGCCTGGCGCGGCCGGGTTGAAGTTGCACACCAGGTTGGCCACCGGGCTCTGCAGCACGCCATCGACGGTACGGCGACGGTCGCGCGCACCGTCCATCCAGGCGCCGCCACGCTTGTTGGCGCGGGCATAGAGGTCGAAGAAGAAACGGCCGACGTGCTGGCCGTGTTCCTTGATTTCGAACAGGCGCACGTCCGGGTGCCAGCTGTCGAAGCCTTTGAGTTCGGCGATTTCGATG
Source organism: Pseudomonas sp. SWRI68 (assembly GCF_014269165.1). Classification (NCBI taxonomy): domain Bacteria; kingdom Pseudomonadati; phylum Pseudomonadota; class Gammaproteobacteria; order Pseudomonadales; family Pseudomonadaceae; genus Pseudomonas; species Pseudomonas sp. SWRI68. The sequence continues at coordinate 71,335 of NZ_JABWRU010000006.1, forward strand.
CCATACAGGCGCTGGACGATGCTGAACAGGCCAGACAACACCTTGTCGATCGGGAAGTAGGCACGCAGGGTTTCCTGCGACACGCTGTAGCGTTGCTCGCGCAGCTTCTCGCCGAAGTAACCGGCATCCCAGCTGGCCAGTTGCGGGCAGCCCTGCTCGGCGGCATAGGCCTTGAGCTGCTCCAGGTCCTGGGCAGCGAACGGCTTGGAACGCTTGGCCAGGTCACGCAGGAAGCTCAGCACCTGGTCGCTGGACTCGGCCATCTTGGTGGCCAGGCTCAACTCGGCGTAGTTCGGGTAGCCCAGCAGTGTGGCCAGCTCTTGGCGCAGGTCGAGGATTTCCTGCATCACCGGGCCATTGTCGAACTGGCCGGCATTGGGGCCTTGGTCCGAAGCGCGGGTGCAGTAGGCGGCATACAGCTCTTCGCGCAGGGCGCGATCGGTGGCGTAGGTCATCACCGCGTAGTAGCTGGGGAACTCCAGGGTGATCAGCCAGCCGTCGAGCGCTTTTGCCTGGGCGGCGGCGGCCATCTGCGCCTTGGCCGAGTCGGTCAAGCCGTCCAGCGCGGCTTCGTCGGTGACGTGCTTGGTCCAGGCCTGGGTGGCATCGAGCAGCTGGTTGGAGAAGCGGCTGCCCAGTTCGCTGAGCTTGCTCTGCACTTCGGCGTAGCGCTGCTGCTTGTCGGCAGGCAGGTCGATGCCCGAAAGGCGGAAATCACGCAGGGCATGTTCGAGGATGGTCTTTTGCGCCACATCGAAGCCAGCCGCCTCCGGGCTGTTGGCCAGGGCCTGGTAGGCGTCGAACAGCGCACGATTCTGGCCCAGTTCGGTAGAGTAGGCGCTCAGCGCCGGCAGGCAAGACTCGTAGGCCTCGCGCAGTTCCTTGCTGTTGCACACGGCATTGAGGTGGCTGACCGGGCTCCAGGCAGCGCCCAGGCGGTCATTGAGTTCGTCCATGGCCAGCACCAGGCCTGCCCAGGAAGGGGTCTTGCCTTGCTGTTCGAGAATCTCGGCAATGGCTTTGCGGTTGTCGGCCAGGATCTCTTCGATGGCCGGCAGCACGTGTTCGGCACGGATCGCCGAGAAGGGCGGCAGATCGTAGGGCTGCAGAAGCGGGTTGTTCGCACTCACGGTTTGGATACCTTGGCAGAAGAAACACTGGACCATCTTAATTACAATCGACGCCGACCGCAGCAGGCAGCCTGCCTATCGGCACAGATGAGAGACCCTATCATGGCCATCCGAAGCTTCCAGCAACACACTCCGAAAGTTGGACCACGGGCCTTCATCGACCGCTCGGCGGTGGTGCTGGGCGATGTGGAGATTGGCGAAGACAGCTCGGTCTGGCCTTTGACTGTAGTACGCGGCGATATGCACCGCATCCGCATCGGCGCCCGCACCAGCGTGCAGGACGGTAGCGTGCTGCACATCACCCATGCCGGCCCTTTCAACCCCGACGGCTTCCCGCTGATCATCGGTGATGAGGTGACCATCGGCCACAAGGTGATGCTGCACGGCTGTACCCTGGGCAATCGCATCCTGGTCGGCATGGGCAGCACAATCATGGATGGCGCCATCGTCGAGGACGAGGTGATCATCGGCGCCGGCAGCCTGGTACCGCCCGGCAAGCGCCTGCTCAGCGGCTTCCTGTATGTTGGCAGCCCGGTGAAACAGGCCCGGCCGCTGACCGACAAGGAGCGCGCGTTCTTCCCCTACAGCGCCGGCAACTACGTCAAGCTCAAGGACCAGCACTTGGCCGAAGGCTACGACCAACCCGAATGACTTGAGTGGAACCGCTTACATGCACCAGCAGAACATCCTCTTCGACCTCGACGGCACCCTGACCGACCCACGGCTGGGCATCACCCGCTCCATCCAGTATGCGTTGGCCAAACTGGGTATCGACGAGCCGGACCTGACCCGCCTCGAACACTTCATCGGCCCGCCCTTGCTGCAGGCGTTCATGCAGTTTTACAGCTTTGACGAAGCCAAGGCGTGGGAGGCGGTGAATTTCTATCGCGAGCGCTTCCGCGTCACCGGCCTTTATGAAAACCAGGTGTTCGAAGGGGTACCGGCGTTGCTCGAAGCCCTCACTGGCCAGGGGCGCACGCTGTATGTGGCAACGTCCAAGCCTTGGGAGTTCGCCCGCGAGATCGCCCGGCATTTCGCCTTCGATCACCACTTCAAGGTGATTTATGGCAGCGAGCTGGATGGCACCCGCACCAATAAGGTCGAGCTGATTCGCCACTTGCTGGACGAAGAAGGGCTGGACCCGGCGCAGACGCTGATGATCGGCGATCGCAAGCATGACCTGATCGGCGCGCGCAGCAATGGGCTGCAGGCGGTGGCGGTGGGGTACGGGTTTGGTAGCGAGGAAGAGTTGAAGGCCGAGACGCCAGCCTTCCATTTCGCCACCCTGGCCGAGATGCATCAGGCCTTCATCAAGGCCTGAAATGGAATGGGGCCGCGCAGCGGCCCGAAATCTCATTGGCTAACGACAAGCCGCTCCAACGCGGCTTTGCGCGCCTCACCCGACAGCCGCCCCAGCGCCTCGACCCGCTGATAAAACCGCGCCCAATCCCCGTCAACCTTCCGGAACAGCGCCGCAAACGCCGGCACCCACTGGTCATACAGCCCAAACGGCAGCAGCTTGGCATTGTTCATCGGCCCATACATCCAAGCGTCATAACGCGTGTCCCCACCCCACTGGCCATCACGCACCTGCCGGTACTCGCGCCGCAACCGCTCGAACTCGGCCTGCTTCGCCGCCCGCTTGTGCGCATCATCCAAGGGGCCGGCGTAGATCCCCTGAAGCCGTTCGCGGCTGGCCAGCACCAGCCGAATGAACTGGTCACGCTGCCCGGCCTGATCATCCTCGATCGCTGCAAGCCCGCGTGCCGCGCGCCATTGCCGCGCGCCTTCGTGCTCGACGAAGGTGGCAAACGACTCGTTGAACGCCGTGTCGTCCTGCACATAGAAGCGCTGATGGGCCAACTCGTGGAAGATCAGCGAGGCCAGCCGTTCGTCCCCCCAGCCGACCATCGAAGACAATAGTGGGTCGTCGAACCAGCCCAGAGTCGAGTAAGCCTCGACACCGCCCACATACACATCCATGCCTGCCTGGCGCATCAACGCCGCCGCGCCACGCGCCGCACCTTGGCGGTAGTAACCACGGTAGGCCACGCAGCCCGCGATCGGGAAACAATGCGTCACCGGCTGCAACGACAACTCCGGCGTGGCAAACACGTTCCACACCACATAAGGGCGGCCAAGGTCGGCGTAAACCCGGTAGCTGCGGTTGTCCGGCAGTTTCAGCTGCTGGCTGGCGAACACTCGGGCCTGTTCGGCATGTTGCAAGCGCGCCCGCAGTTGCGGGCTGCTGGCCGGATCTGCCATCACCTGTTCCACCGGCTGGCGCGCGCGCAACAGCTGCCATTGGCCCTGCGCCAACTGCCCGTAATAGCCAACACTGCTACAACCGTTCAGCAGACCAGCCGCCAGCAGGGGAACAAAGCGGGTGAAAACGCGGTCGAGTGGCCCAGGGCCTGAGCGCTGAAAAAGAAATAGTCGAAGCATCTGGGACTGTCTGACTCGCTCACGGCCAATTCGCGCCAAGACTATCTCGCCAGGGGGGAGTTTCGCCATGCGTCCATTGTTTGCCGCCAGCACACTCATGCTGTTGTCCGCTTGCTCGACCCTGCCGGACCCCGACCCGAACCAGGCGTGGGTCGACCTCACACCCCTGGACGAAACGTCACTGCATGCGGTGAAGGTAGACGAACGCGACTGGGCCGACACGCGCTACTTCGAGGTCGCCCCCGGCAGCCACGAATTGACGGTGCGCTACCAGTTTCCGGTCACCCCGAGCAATATAGGCCCGGTAAACGAGCCGCTGTGGCGCGATTGCCAGCTCAACCTGACCTTCAAGGACTTCAGCGCCGGGCAGCGCTACCAGTTGCAGGCGGGCAGCATTGGCTTCCGGCCTTGGGTCAAACTCTACGATCACCAGCAAAAACTGCTTGGCCAAGGCTTGCCCGCAGGCTGTCAACGCACCTGAGCCGCGCAATCGGCGCTATGCTTGTAACGTGTATATCGCAAGTGGGAGTTTTGCCATGCGCCAGCCCATGATGCTGATCGCCCTCAGTGCACTGGGGGCTTGCGCCAGCCCCTTGCCACCCGTCGACCCCAAGCAGGCCTGGGTCGAGCTTTCTACCATCACCCCCGGCAGAGTCATCATGGCTGATCGCCTTGACGGCAAGCGCCTGGAGGATGGCCGCTATTTCCAGGTGACACCTGGCAAGCATGAGCTGGTGGTGCGTTTCGATTATGAGATCTATGGCGGCGGCATGATGTCCCAGCCAAGGGACCGTACCTGCTACCTGACCGTGCGCTATGACAATTTCAAAGCAGGCGAGCGCTATCGCCTGGAGGCCCGCGCGCCGGTGATGGAGCCGCAGGTGCTGCTGTACGACGCCAGCCGCACAGTGGTAGTGAACGAGCCCAGTAACGTGTTTTGTATTCCATGACAGTTGGGGGCGCTTTGCGCCCCCAACCAAATTAAACCCTAGCGATCATTCTTCTGATAGATGATCTTCTTGGTACCACCCTCGCAGCTGCCTACGACCATGTTCTGGTCCTTGACCTCGCTGTTTGGCACGATCTCCAGGGTGTAGGACGTCACGCCCTGTGCCTGGATCTTGGCCTCGATCTCGGTTTTCAATTCTTCGCACGGCTTCACTGCCGCCAGGGCGGACGTGGCGAGCAGCGAGGCCAGCACGGCGATTGCTACGCGGATCATGGAATGGCTCCTGAAAGGGCAGTCGTGCTGCCGTTGCTGTTTAGACTACAGCAAACCGCCCCCGTTGCGCCGCCTAGCCCACCAGTGAGGCATCCAGGCTGATGGTGGCATTGAGCACCTTCGATACCGGGCACCCGGCCTTGGCCTTGTTGGCAATCTCGAGGAACTGCGCCTCGCTGGCCCCAGGTACCTTGGCCTTCAGAATCAGGTGCACGGCGGTGATGGCGAAACCATCGGGCTGCTTGTCCAGGGTCACCTCGGCAATGGTATCGATGCGCTCTGGGGTCAGGCCCGCCTCGCCGAGCATCATCGACAGCGCCATCGAGAAGCAGCCGGCATGGGCGGCGCCGATCAGTTCTTCCGGGTTGGTCCCAGGTGAGCCTTCAAAACGGGTGTTGAAGCCGTAGGGGTTCTGCTTGAGCGCGCCGCTTTCAGTAGAAAGCAGGCCCTTGCCATCCTTCAGGCCACCTTGCCAGATCGCCGATGCTGTCTTTTTCATGATGCCTCCTGGTCGCTGCATTTACATATCTTGGGGTGACATGCTTATGGGTTCAGAGGCCGGCCGCGTACGGCAAGTTCAGATCAATCTGACCGTAAGCATTGAATCCACCGAATGTGCCCATACAGAGTTTAAAAGGCCTCTGGCCAACCACGTTCAAGGAGGCTCCGATGACGCAGCTGCGTGACCTGAAAATTTCAACCCTCGACTTGGTGCCCGTGCGCGCCGACGGCGGGCCGGCTCAGTCGCTGCATAACTCGCTGGACCTGGCCCAGCACGTGGAACGCTTCGGCTACAACCGCTTCTGGGTCGCCGAGCATCACAACATGGATGGCATTGCCAGTTCCGCGACTTCCGTGCTGATCGGCTACCTGGCGGGTGGCACCTCGAGCATCCGCGTTGGCTCCGGCGGCGTGATGCTGCCCAACCACGCACCGCTGGTGATCGCCGAGCAGTTCGGCACCTTGGCCAGCCTCTACCCCGGCCGTATCGACCTGGGCCTGGGCCGCGCCCCCGGCTCCGACCAGATGACCGCCCGCGCCCTGCGCCGCGAGCGCTCCGGCAGCGCGGACGACTTCCCCGACGATGTCGAGGAGCTGTCACGCTACCTCGGCCCGCGCACCGATGATCAAAAAGTGATCGCCGTGCCTGGGCATGACACCGAGGTGCCGATGTGGCTGCTCGGCTCAAGCCTGTTCAGCGCCCAACTGGCCGGCATGCGCGGCATGCCCTACGCGTTCGCCTCGCATTTCGCGCCGCGCTTCATGCACGAGGCGATCCGCGTCTACCGCAACCACTTCAAGCCCTCCACCACGCTCGACAAACCCTATGTGATGCTCGGCATTCCGATGGTGGTGGCCGAAACCGACGAAAAGGCCGAATACCTGGCTACTTCGGTGTACCAACGCATCCTTGCCCTGATTCGCGGGCAGAGCCTGATGCAGCGCCCGCCCGTTGAGAGCATGGAGGGGCTGTGGCTACCTCACGAACGCGACGCGGTGATGAGCTTCCTGGGCCTGGCGATGATTGGCAGCCCGCAGAAGGTACGGGCCAAGGTGGAGGTGCTGCTGGAGCAGACCGGGGCGGATGAGCTGATCTTTACCTGTGACCTGTATGAGCATGCGGACCGGGTCAGGTCCTATGAGCTGCTGGCGCAGGCTTTGAAGGCCGAGTAACCCTCTTCGCGGGCAACCCCGCGAAGAGGCCGTCCCTCAACCACGCCGGTAGACAATTTCCTTGGTGCCAGCTTCACAGCTGCCAACTACCTTGCCCGCCGGCTCGCCTTTCTTGACGATCTCCAGCGTGTAGCCATTTACGCCCTTGGCATCCAGCTTGGCGGCAATCTCTGCCTTGAGCTCTTCACACGGCTTGCCCGCCGCCAGCGCACCACCCGCCAACGCCATAAGGCCTGCCGCCAGAATCATTTTCTTCATCGTTCGCTTTCCTTGTACAGATGAAAATCAAAGAGGGCGCCGGCTAAGGCGCCCCCTCTGTATTACCCCATCTTGCCAGCGCCAGCTACCCCGGCACTGTTTCAGCTGTTGGCAATACGGAAGCCGACTTTGAGCGTGACCTGAAAATGCTCGACCTTGTTGTCACGCAGGTGGCCCCGGGTATCGATCACTTCGAACCACTCCAGGTGCTTGATGCTCTTGGCCGCTTCGGCCAGGGCATTGTTGATCGCGTCCTCGATGCTGGTGGGCGACGACCCTACCAGTTCGATCTTCTTGTACGTGTGATGATCGGACATGTGCACTCTCCTTGGATGACAGTCTGCTTGAGCCTAGCAGCGCAGGCTTGGTTTACCTGCGAGCCGTCGCCTTGGGCAAAAGTTCGATCGCACTTTCGCAGCCATGCGCAGTCGCAATCCTTACAGCCCACCCCCGAAGGAGATTCAACATGCATCGCAACTCGCTGCGTAAAACATCCCTGGAAAGCATGGAAGCCGAGATCGAAAGCCTTCTGAAATCGCTGGAAAACCTCAAGCACGATGCATCGGAGGAGTCCCAGAAGTCGGTAAAGGCCATCCGCAGCAATGCCGAAAGCGCTCTCAAACATTCGCGCAGCCTGCTGAGCGACGCCTACGAGGAAGTGAAGACCCGCACCCGCCAGACCGGCATCGCCACCCGTGACTATGCCCAGGAGCACCCCATCACCACCGCCGGGGTAGCCGTTGGGGCACTGGGCCTGCTGGCGGCCTGGCTGCTGTACAAGCGCAACTAAGCGATTTGCAGCTGCAGTTCCTGGCGCAGCCATTGCGCCAGTTGCTCGGCGCGCCCATCTGCGGCGCGTCGGGGCACCCACAGCGCCAGCGCGGCACGGGTGGGTGAGAAACCCCAAGGTGCCGCCAACCTTCCAGCACGTAAATCGTCCGCCACCAGCTGTTGCGGCGCGATCGCCACACCCAGCCCGGCCACTGCGGCCTCCAGCAGGTAGTACAGGTGTTCGAATGCCTGGCCGAACTGCAAGGCCCCCGCATCCAGCCCGTGCTGCCCGGCCCAGGCCGGCCATGCCTGCGGACGAGACGTGGTATGCAGCAACGCCTCGCCCAGCAAGGCGTCGGGCGCTGCCCCGCGCAAGCGTTCGAACCCGGCAAAGTGCGGGCTTAGCACAGGCCCGATGCGCTCTTCGGCCAGCACGTGTACTTGCATGTCCGCCGGCCACGGCGGTTCGGCAAACACCAGCAAGGCATCCAGCCCCGGGCGCCTGGGGTCCAGGTCGCCTTCCCCGGCGGAGAGGTGCAGGCGCAGCTCGGGCAAGTCGGCTTTGAGCCGCCCGAGCCGAGGGATAAACCAACGCGCCAGCAGGCTGCCGGAGCACCCGAGCACGAATGGCGCCTCGCGGTTATCCCGGCTCAGTTCGGCACACACCCCCCGCAACCTGTCGAACGCCTCGCCACTGGCATCGCGCAGGCGCACGCCGGCATCTGTGAGTTTGATGCCACGCCCATCCTTGACGAACAGGGCAACGCCCAAGTGTTCTTCGAGTACCTTGATCTGCCGGCTGACTGCCCCGTGCGTCACGTGCAGCGCCTCGGCAGCCTGGCTGACACTGTTCAGCCGGGCAGTGGCCTCAAAGGCCCGAAGGGCATTGAGAGGGGGAAGGTCCTGGGCCATTGTCTTGTGAGTTTTCCTGACAGGTTTGCGCAATCTTATCGGTTTTCAGACGGGCGTTGCGTGGTTACAGTAAAGCCCATCACTCATTCAGTACGCCTTGGAGCGCCCCATGACCCAGACTCAATACCGCCCTGGCCCAGACGTCAACGGCCTGTTCGGCTCGTTCGGCGGCCGCTACGTGGCAGAAACCCTGATGCCGCTGGTGCTGGACCTGGCCCGCGAATACGAAGCGGCCAAGGCCGACCCCGCGTTTCTCGAAGAGCTGGCCTACTTCCAGCGTGACTATATCGGCCGCCCGAACCCGCTGTACTTCGCCGAGCGCCTGACCGAGCACTGCGGCGGCGCAAAAATCTTCTTCAAGCGTGAAGAGCTCAACCACACCGGCGCGCACAAGGTGAACAACTGCATCGGCCAGGTGCTGCTGGCCAAGCGCATGGGCAAAAAACGCCTGATCGCCGAAACCGGCGCCGGCATGCACGGCGTGGCCACCGCCACCGTTGCAGCCCGTTTCGGCCTGCCTTGCGTGATCTACATGGGTGCCACCGACATCGAGCGCCAGCAGGCGAACGTGTTCCGCATGCGCTTGCTGGGCGCCGAAATCGTCCCGGTCACCGCTGGCACCGGCACCCTCAAAGACGCCATGAACGAAGCCCTGCGCGACTGGGTCACCAACGTCGAAGACACCTTCTACCTGATCGGCACCGTGGCCGGCCCGCACCCGTACCCAGCCATGGTCCGCGACTTCCAGTCGATCATCGGCAAGGAAACCCGTGTCCAGCTGCAAGAGAAGGAAGGGCGCCTGCCCGACAGCCTGGTCGCCTGCGTCGGCGGCGGCTCCAACGCCATGGGCCTGTTCCACGCATTCCTTGAAGAACCAAGCGTGCAGATCATCGGCGTCGAAGCCGGCGGCCACGGCGTGCATACCGACAAGCACGCTGCCAGCCTGAACGGTGGCGTACCGGGTGTCCTGCACGGCAACCGCACCTACCTGCTGCAAGACGCTGACGGCCAGATCACCGACGCCCACTCGATTTCCGCCGGCCTGGACTACCCAGGTATCGGCCCCGAGCACGCCTACCTGCACGAAGTGAAGCGCGTCGAGTACGTCAGCATCACCGACGACGAAGCCTTGGATGCGTTCCACGCCACCTGCCGCCTGGAAGGCATCATCCCGGCCCTGGAAAGCGCCCACGCATTGGCCGAGGCGATCAAGCGCGCGCCGAACCTGCCCAAGGACCACTTGATGGTCGTGTGCCTGTCCGGGCGCGGCGACAAAGACATGCAAACCGTGATGAACCACATGGCCGCCCAGGAGAAACAGGCATGAGCCGTCTTGAACAACGCTTCGCCGAACTTGCGGCCGAAGGCCGTGCGGCACTGGTCACCTTCGTAACTGCGGGTGACCCCGGCTACGACGCCTCGCTGCAGATTCTCAAGGGCCTGCCAGCGGCTGGCGCCGACGTGATCGAACTGGGCATGCCGTTCACCGACCCGATGGCCGATGGCGTCGCCATCCAGCTGGCCACCCTGCGTGCGCTGGAAGCCGGCCAGACCTTGGCCAAGACCCTGCAGATGGTTCGCGAATTCCGCGTGGGCAACCAGGCTACGCCGATCGTACTGATGGGTTACTACAACCCGATCCACCGCTTTGGCGTGGAAAAGTTCGTGGCCGAGGCCAAGGATGCGGGCGTCGATGGCCTGATCATCGTCGACCTGCCGCCTGAGCACGACGCCGAGCTGGCGACCCCGGCCCAGGCGTCGGGCATCGACTTCATCCGCCTGACCACACCGACCACCGACGACGCGCGCCTGCCGCGTGTGCTGGAGCGCAGCTCCGGGTTTGTCTATTACGTGTCGGTGGCTGGTGTAACCGGTGCAGGGTCTGCGACAACCCAGCACGTGAGCGAGGCGATTGCCCGCCTGCGTCGGCATACCGCCCTGCCGATCAGCGTAGGGTTTGGCATTCGCACGCCAGAGCAGGCGGCGGCGATTGCGCGCCTGGCCGATGGTGTGGTGGTGGGCTCGGCACTGGTCGACAAGATCGCCCAGGCCAAAGATGCGGATCAGGCTGTTAACGATGTATTGAGCTTGTGCTCGGCGCTGGCTGAAGGTGTGCGCGGCGCTCGACGCTGATTGGCGTTGCCTTCTTTGCGGGGCAAGCCCGCTCCCACCGGTCCACTGCAATCTGTCAGAAAGCACTCGACCTGTGGGAGCGGGGCTCGCCCCGCGAATGGGCCGCATGGCGGCCCCCATCTAGCCACCAAAAATCGACAGTTTCAAAGGCCGCACAGCCCCCATCCAGATCGCATGATCACGGTGATCGGCCAGCTCATCCCCGGTCAGCGGGTGCAGAAACACCACCAACCCGTTGCGATACAACGCCAGCCACGGCAACACCACCCCCACCACCTCCGGCCCGAACGCCAACTGGCAGCTCCAGTCCGGGTGCGGCCCCACCGGTTGCTGGTGCATGCGCCCCATGGTCACGGGGAACAGCCGCGCCGCCTCTTCGCACAATGCCCGCGCCTGCTCGATGGTCGATGCGTCGTAGTACACGTGGGCGTGATAGCCCTTGATCCTCTGCACGATAACTCCTGATTGCGGTCCAACCATCACCACCGCAAAGGAGGTGATGCAGTGAAAAATGCCGAAACCCCCGTGTTCAAGCTGGTGCTGTTCGGGGCCGAGTCTAGCCTTGGCAGTGCGCTGATCGCCGAGCTGCTGGCGCGCCAGCATGAGGTTACCGCCGTGGTCGACGACCTCAACCGCCATGCGCCACGCCCTGGCCTGCATTTCAAGATAGGCGGGCTGGGCGCTGCCGACCAGGCAGAGCAGGGCGCTGCGGGGGGCTCGGCGGTGGTTGCGCTGGTGTCAGCGCTGGCACCCGCTGACCTGCCCGCGCAATGGCGGATGAGCGAGGCGCTGATCGCTGGGCTTGCGCGTACGACTATACGCCGGCTGTTGCTGGTGGGCGATTTCGATGTGCTGGACAGGCCAGGCCATTACACCGATGAACAGCGCGAGGGCGTGGACCATGTGGTCGATGCGCTACAGCGCAGTGCGCTGCACTGGACGCTGATCAATGCGCCGCAGCAGTTGGCGGATTTGGAGAACGTTGCGGCGGGGATGGTGGATATGCTCGACCTGGGCTTGCATCGGGGCGAGCATTTGAACTTCGTATCCTGAGGCCTCTTCGCGGGTCAAGCATTGCGCTCGTCTTCAAGCCAACCCACAAACCGCTCGATCAACGCCCCGCGCCGCTTGCGTGGCGGCAACACCACGTAATACCCCCGCGCCGAACGCAAACTGCCCTCCAGTGGCCGACACAGCAGGCCCTGCTCCACCAGCCCATCGACCAGATGCCCCCAGCCAATCGCCACCCCTTGGCCGGCAATCGCCGCCTGGATCAACAGGGTGTAGTTATCGAAACGCAGTTGCCCCGGCGGTGGCGGGCTGTCCACGCCAAACCCACGAAACACCCCCGCCCAGTCGAACCAGCGGCTGGCTTGTTCGCCGCGCAGGTGAAGCAAGGGCAAACGCTGCAAAGCCACGGCTGACAAGGGTTTGCCATGAGTCAGCCGGGGGCTGCAGACCGGGAATACCTCTTCATCGAACAACCACCGGCTCTCGCCCTGATGAAAACGCCCATCGCCAAACAGCACGGCCACATCAATGTCCGGCCGCAACATCGCCTGGCTGCGCTCACCCGTCACCAGGCTGACATCCACCTGTGGATAAGCCTCATGAAAGCGTTGCAGCCTGGGCATCAGCCAGAACGCAGCGAAGGCAAAGTCGGTGGCCACTTGCAGCACCTCACGCTGGCCCCGGCCACTGGCCAGGGCAAGGCCGTCGTCCATGGCCTGCAGCCCTTGGTGCACCTGCTCGAACAGCACCTGGCCGGCATCGGTCAGCGCGATACCCCGGTAGATCCGGTCGAACAGCCGGGTACCCAACTGAGCCTCCAGGCGCTTCACCTGCTGGCTCACCGCCGGCTGCGTGGTGCCCAGCTCCAGCGCGGCGGCGGTAAAGCCACGCAAGCGTGCCGCAGCCTCGAACACGCGCAGGGTATCGAGCGACAGCTCGGCAAGGCGCTCAAACATAAGCTCAGCTAATCCCAGTCATTGCCCGCCATGGGCTTTACCCATGTTATCCACAGTCGCATCTTGATAGGCAAGCGGTTCGCATAACCTTCAACGATGGAAACCAACCATGACGCGCCCGAATATCCTGTTCATCATGGCCGACCAGATGGCCGCGCCCCTGCTGCCGATCTACGCCCCTTCGCCCCTCCAGATGCCACACCTCGGCCGCCTCGCCGCGCAGGCGGTGGTGTTCGACTCGGCCTACTGCAACAGCCCGCTGTGCGCGCCCTCGCGCTTCACCCTGGTCAGCGGCCAGTTACCCAGCCGCATTGGCGCCTACGACAACGCCGCCGACTTCCCTGCCGATGTGCCAACCTACGCCCACTACCTGCGTCGTCTGGGCTACCGCACCGCCTTGTCCGGCAAGATGCACTTCTGCGGCCCGGACCAGTTGCATGGCTATGAAGAACGGCTGACCAGCGATATCTACCCGGCCGACTACGGCTGGGCGGTGAACTGGGATGCACCCGACGAGCGCCCGAGCTGGTACCACAACATGTCTTCAGTACTGCAGGCCGGCCCCTGCGTGCGCACCAACCAACTGGATTTCGACGAAGAAGTGGTGTTCAAAGCCCGCCAGTACCTCTACGACCATGTGCGCGAAAACGATGGCCGGCCGTTCTGCCTGACCGTGTCCATGACCCACCCCCACGACCCCTACACCATCCCCAAGCGCTACTGGGACCGCTACGAGGGTGTGGATATCCCCATGCCCCGCGCCGAGCTCGGCCAGCACGAGCAGGACCCGCATTCGCAACGCCTGCTCAAGGTCTACGACCTGTGGGACAAGCCGCTGCCTGTGGACAAGATCCGCGATGCCCGGCGTGCCTACTTCGGCGCCTGCAGCTACATCGACGACAACATTGGCCAACTGCTGCAAACCCTTGAGGAATGCGGCCTGGCAGAGGACACGTTGATCGTGTTCTCCGGCGACCACGGCGACATGCTTGGCGAACGCGGCCTCTGGTACAAGATGCACTGGTTCGAGATGTCGGCACGGGTGCCACTGCTGATTCACGCGCCCAAGCGCTTTGCAGCGGCACGGGTAAGCGCCTCGGTCTCGACCTGCGACCTGCTGCCCACCCTGGTCGAACTGGCCGGCGGCACTGTGGACAACTCGCTGCAGCTGGACGGACGCTCGCTGCTTGGCCACCTGCAAGGGCAGGGCGGCCACGACGAGGTGATCGGTGAATACATGGCCGAGGGTACGGTCGGCCCGCTGATGATGATCCGCCGCGGCCCGTACAAGTTCGTGTACAGCGAAGACGACCCATGGCTACTCTATGACCTGAGCCGCGACCCGTACGAGCGGGAGAACCTCACCGGCAGCCCGGACCATCAGGCGCTGCTGCAGGCATTTGTCGATGAAGCCCGGCAACGTTGGGACATCCCCACCCTGCGCCAGCAGGTGCTGGCCAGCCAGCGCCGCCGTCGCCTGGTGGCCGAGGCCCTGGCCATCGGCAAGCTGAAGAGCTGGGACCACCAACCGCTGGTGGACGCCAGCCAACAGTACATGCGCAACCACATCGATCTCGACGACCTCGAGCGCAAGGCCCGTTATCCACAGCCCGCACCTCTGGATTGAGAAGAGAGTCCGCCATGCAAAAGTTCTCTACCGCCGTGCTCGCCCTGGCCTTGAGCCTAGGCGCTGCCTCGACGCACGCCGAAGACGCGCAATGCAACACCGTGAAGCTGGCCGACCCCGGCTGGAGCGACATCGCCACCACCAACGCCATCACCCGCCTGCTGCTGGAAAGCCTCGGCTACCAGGTGAAGATCGACAGCCTGGCCGTGCCGATCATCTACGGTGGCCTCAAGGATGGGCGAGTCGATGCCTTCCTTGGCAACTGGATGCCGGCGCACCAGGGGTTTCATGACAAGTTCGTCGCCACCGGTGATGTGCAGCAGCTGGCCCGCAACCTCGAAGGCACCGAGTTCACCCTCGCGGTGCCCGACTATGTGTGGAATGCCGGGGTGAAGGATTTCGCCGACCTGCAAACGCATGCCGAACAGTTCGACAAGAAGCTCTACGGAATCGGCTCGGGAGCCCCGGCCAACCTGTCGCTCAAGGAGATCATCGACAAGAATGCGTTCAACCTCGGCCAGTGGAAGCTGGTGGAGTCGAGTGAACAGGCGATGCTCGCGCAGGTGGACCGCGCCGTGAAGAAACAGCAGTTCATCACCTTTCTCGGCTGGACACCACACCCGATGAACGTGAAGCTGAAGATGCACTACCTCACGGGCGGCGAGCAGTGGTTTGGCAGCAAGGGCGAGGTCTACACCCTGACTCGCAAAGGTTATGCACAGGCGTGCCCGAATACCGCGAAGCTGCTGGGTAACCTGAGATTTACCCTGGACATGGAAAACAGCATCATGGCCGAGGCTGTGGATAAGAAAATCAGCTTCGACGAGGCGGCCAAGGCGTGGGTCAAGGCGCATCCCGAGGTTCTGGAAGGGTGGCTGGCCGGGGTAACCAGCAAGGCCGGTGGCGATGCAAACGAGGCCGTCAAAGCCAAATTGTAATTCAGACAACCACACTCACCCGCTCCGACAGGGGCGGGTACAACCCCCGGGATTTGAATAAGCCATGCACCGTCTTCACCGCCTGCTGCCCTTCCTCACCTGGCTGCCCCGCCAATCGGGCCGCAGCCTGCGTCAGGACCTGCTGGTGGGCCTGAGCGGTGCCATCCTCGCCTTGCCACAATCCATCGCCTACGCCCTGATTGCCGGCCTGCCTGCCGAATACGGCCTGTTCGCCGCCATCGTCCCGGTGCTCATCGCCTGCCTGTGGGGCTCTTCCTGGCACCTGATCTGCGGCCCGACTGCCGCCATCTCCATTGTCCTGTACGCCAGTGTCAGCCCCTTGGCGGTGCCCGGCAGTGCCGACTACGTCACGCTGGTTCTGCTGCTGACCTTCATTGCTGGCATCTTCCAGCTTTTGCTCGGCCTGCTACGGTTCGGCGCGCTGGTCAATTTCGTCTCCCACTCGGTGGTGCTCGGCTTCACCTTGGGTGCCGCCATCGTCATCGCCCTCGGCCAGTTGCCCAATCTGCTGGGCATGGACCTGCCGAGCCAGGCCACGGCCTTGAAAACCGTCCAGGACCTGGCCAGCCACGCCGGTGAGGTTGACCTGCCATCGCTGATGCTGGGCCTGGCCACGGTGCTCATCGGCGTGGGCTTCAAGCTGTGGCGGCCGCGCTGGCCAAGCTTGTTGATCAGCCTGATCCTGGTCAGCCTGCTGGCCTGGTTGCTGCCTGGCTTCTTTGGCCATGTGCCGAGGGTGCCGGCCTTCACCGGCCAATTACCGCCCTTGAGCCCGCTGCCGTTGCTGGACCTTGAGCTGATGCTGCGGCTGCTGCCGACCGCGGTGGCCGTGGGTATGCTCGGCCTGGTCACCAGCCTGTCGATCGCCAGGTCGCTGTCTTCGCGCTCCGAACAGCTGATCGACGCCGACCAGGAGATCCGCGCCCAAGGCCTGTCGAACATCGTCGGTGCGTGGTTCTCCGGCTACCTTTCATCAGGCTCTTTCACCCGCTCGGGCCTGAGCTACGACGCAGGTGCCAGGTCGCCTATGGCGGGGGTGTTCTCGGCGCTGTGGGTCGCGGTGTTTGCCGTCGCAGGCGCGGGGCTGATCGCCCATCTGCCGATCCCGGCCATGGCGGGCAGCATTCTGCTGATCTGTTGGGGGTTGGTGGATCACCGGGGTATTCGCGCGCTGTTCCGGGTCAGCCGCTCGGAATTCCTGGTCATGGCCCTGACCGCCGCCGCGACCTTGCTGCTGGAACTGCAAACGGCGATCTACGCCGGGGTGCTGGCTTCGCTGTTCTTCTACCTCAAGCGCACTTCACGGCCACGGGTGCAGCAGAGCCGGGAAGGGCAGGCCGATGTGCTGCGGGTGGGCGGGTCGATCTTCTTTGGCGCGGCGCATTACCTGCAGGTGCGCCTGCAACGCTGCCAGGGGCCGCATGTGGTGATCGACGCGCGGCAGGTGAACTTCATCGATTACTCCGGTGTGGATATGTTGCACCGCGAGGCCCGGCGATTGCGGCGTGCGGGGGGTAGTTTGACCTTGCAGCGGGCGCGGCCGCAGGTGGTCGAGGAATTGCAGAAGCTGGAGGGGGTGGCGTTGTGTCCGATCCGGTTTGAAGAATGACTGGGGCCGCTTTAAGGCCCCAAAACCTCAACCCCGCGCCAACTGCCTGCGCAATTCAGCCAGCACCGGCGCCGTATCCGGGCGCACCCCACGCCAGATAAAGAACGCTTCCGCCGCCTGTTCAGCCAGCATCCCCAGCCCGTCCAGCACCTTGGCCGCCCCCAAGTCGGTGGCCCATTGGCAAAACGGCGTAGGCTCCTTGCCATACATCATGTCATAGCAAACCGTACGCCCCGCCTCGACCAGGCTTGCGGCAATCGGCGGCATCTCGCCCGCCAGGCTTGCCGAGGTGGCGTTGATGATCACGTCCACCGGTTCCTGCAGCCAGGCAAACCCACTGGCCACCACCGGCCCGAGTTCATCGAACTCGTGGGCCAGCAGCTCGGCCTTTTCCACCGTGCGGTTGGCAATCACCAGCGACTCGGGGCCGTGCGCCAGGATCGGCTCCAGCACGCCACGTACCGCGCCACCCGCGCCAAGGATGAGAATCCGCTTGCCCGCCAGCTGCACGCCGGCATTCACCGTCAGGTCGCGTACCAGGCCAGCACCGTCGGTGTTGTCACCCTGCAGCGTGCCGTCAGCCAGCTTGCTCAGGGTATTCACCGCCCCCGCCCGCTGGGCACGTGGGGTCAGGCTGTCGCACAGGCGGTAGGCTTCTTCCTTGAACGGCACGGTGACGTTGCCGCCTCTGCCTTGTTTGAAGAAGCCGTAGGCACAATCGCTGAACTCGTCCAGCGGCGCCAACAGGGTGGCGTACTCCAGGTCCTGGCCGGTCTGTTCGGCGAACAGGCGGTGGATCAGCGGCGACTTGCTGTGGCCGATGGGGTTACCGAAAACGACGTACTGGTCCATGGTGGGTTCCTCGGTTATCCACAGGCTTACTGGGCGAGCCAGTCGCGATCTTGCAGGTAGTACTCGGTCAGGCGCGCTTCTTCGCTACCGGGCGCGGCCTTCCAGTCGTAGCCCCAGCGTACCTGCGGTGGCAGCGACATGAGGATCGACTCGGTACGCCCACCCGATTGCAGGCCGAACAAGGTGCCCCGGTCATAGACCAGGTTGAACTCCACGTAGCGGCCGCGGCGGTACTCCTGGAACTCACGCTGCTCGGCGGTGTAGGGCGTGTCCTTGCGGCGCTGGACGATCGGCAGGTAGGCCTCGACGTAGGCGTCGCCGATGGCGCGGATGAACGCGAAGCAGGTGTCGAAGTCCCACTCGTTCAGGTCATCGAAGAACAGCCCGCCGATGCCACGCGGTTCGCCACGGTGCTTGAGGTGGAAGTAGCGGTCGCACCAGGCTTTGTAGCGCGGATAAACGTCGGCGCCAAACGGCGCACAGGCCTGCTCGGCCACGCGGTGCCAGTGGATGCAGTCTTCTTCATTGCCATAGTACGGGGTCAGGTCGAAGCCGCCGCCGAACCACCACACGGCCTCTTCACCCTCTTTTTCGGCGATGAAGAACCGCACATTGGCGTGAGAGGTGGGCACGTGCGGGTTGTGCGGGTGGATCACCAGCGACACGCCCAGGGCCTCGAAGCCACGGCCAGCCAGTTCCGGGCGGTGGGCACTGGCCGAAGGCGGCAGGCCGGTACCGAACACGTGAGAGAAGTTGACCCCGCCTTTCTCGATCAACTTACCGTCACCGATCACCCGCGTACGGCCCCCGCCACCGGCTTCGCGCGTCCAGGCGTCCTCGACGAAGCGGGCGCCGCCGTCCTCGGTTTCGAGGGCGGAGCAGATGCGGTCTTGCAGGTCGAGCAGGTAGGCTTTCACGGCCTCGGTGCGGCTGGTCATCGGGTCACCTGGAGCGGGCAGAGAAGAATTCGCCGCGTAGCATACCACCGGCGGCCGACGCGCCGCAGTTGACGGCGATCAAGCAAAGGCGTCCGATAGAGGGCTGTTACCAATCCCGACAACAGGAGTGCGAGATGGCCAAGCGTATCCAGTTCAGCCAGCATGGCGGCCCGGAAGTTCTGCAGCTTGTAGAGTTCGAACCCGCCCCGCCCGGGCCACAGCAGGTCCGCGTGCGTAACCATGCGATCGGCCTGAACTTCATCGATACCTATTTCCGCAATGGCCTGTACGCGCCGCCTGCACTGCCGTCAGGCCTGGGCACCGAGGGTGCAGGCGTGGTCGAGGCGGTGGGCGAGGGCGTTACCCGCCTGAAAGTGGGTGACCGCGTAGCCTATGGCGGCGGGCCGCTGGGTGCCTACAGCGAGGTGCATACGCTGCCGGAGGCCAACCTGGTCAAGCTGCCGGATAACATCAGTTTCGAGCAGGCGGCGGCGGTGATGCTCAAGGGGCTGACCGTGCAATACCTGCTCAAGCAGACCTATGCCGTGCAGCCGGGCGACGTGATCCTGTTCCATGCCGCTGCGGGTGGCGTGGGTTCCCTGGCTTGCCAGTGGGCCAACGCGCTCGGGGCCAAGCTGATCGGTACCGTCAGCTCTGCCGAGAAAGCCGAGCGGGCCAAGGCGCTGGGAGCATGGGCAACCATCGACTACAGCCGTGAAGACGTGGCCAAGCGGGTGCTGGAGCTGACCGACGGCAAGAAATGCCCGGTGGTGTATGACGGTGTGGGTGCCGACACCTGGCTGACCTCGCTCGATTGCCTGCAACCGCGCGGGTTGATGGTGAGCTTTGGCAATGCCTCCGGCGCGGTGAGCGGGGTGAACCTGGGGATCCTGGCGCAGAAGGGTTCGCTGTATGTCACCCGGCCGACCTTGGCCAGTTATGCCAACAATGCCGAGAACACCCAGGCCATGGCCGATGACCTGTTTGCGGTGATCGCGAGTGGCGAGGTGGTTGTGGATATCCAGCAACGGTATCCGTTGGGTGAAGCGGCCAAGGCGCAGGCGGAGTTGTCGGCGCGGCGGACTGTGGGGTCGACTGTTTTGTTGCCATGATTGAGAAGGCTGCGTTGAAGCGACCAAGTGCCTGCCTTGGTTTTTGTGGTGTTGCGAATATCGAGCGCCGCCCGCGCGGCGCTTCGCGGGGCAAGCCCGCTCCCACAAGGAGGTGTATTGGCGCTTGGCAATTTAGCCCGGACGAACGACTTCGCCAGTCGCCAGGTTGCGAATCACACTCGGGTTCTTCCGCCCGCCCAGCGCCCCGCCCAGTACCAGATCCAACTGCCCATGGAAGTACTGCTCCACCCGCAACCGGGTCTTCGCCGCCGGGCGCCCGCCGGGGTTGCACGAGGTGGAAATCAACGGCCCAACCAATGCACACAACTCACGCACCTGCGGGTGGTCGCTGACCCGCAGCGCCACCGTGTCGTGCTCACCCGTCACCCACTCGGGCAACAGGTCCTGGTGCGGCACCAGCCAGGTATTAGGGCCAGGCCAGGTGCTGCCCATGCGGTCGATCCAGTCCTCGGGGAAATCCTCGAACAGGAAGTCGAACTGGCGGATGTTGTCGGCGACCAGGATCAGGCCTTTATCCACAGGCCGCGACTTGAGCGCCAGCAGGCGGTACACCGCGTCCTCGTTCCACGGGTCGCAGCCCAGGCCCCAGACCGCTTCAGTCGGGTAGGCAATCACCGCGCCCGCCCGGATCTCACGTGCGGCTTGTTGCACACGAAAACTGCTCACCATTTCTCTCTCTCCGCCTATAAACCTTGCTTGCGCGCAGTGTACTTAGCCCGCACGGGCAAACCAACGCCCCGCTTCATTGCTGACCTGGCCTTGCAGCTCCAGTTCGGTCAGTTGCGCCAGCACGTCGGCCAGCGGCTGCTCGCTGCAATGGGCCAGGCTTTCGGTAGTCTGTGGTGCGGCATGCAGCAGAGCAAGCAGGGGGTGGTCATATTCGTCCACTATCGCAGGGGGCAGGTTCTGCCAGCCTCGCAGGCTTTCCAGAATCTGTTCCACGCTCTCCACCAAGAGCGCGCCGTCACGGATCAACTGGTGGCAGCCTTTGGCCCCTGGGTGGTGGATCGAACCGGGGATGGCGTAAACCTCGCGGCCCTGCTCGGCCGCCAGCCGCGCGGTTATCAACGAACCACTGGCCAGGCTCGCCTCCACCACCAGCACGCCCAGCGACAAACCGCTGATGATGCGATTGCGCCGTGGAAAATTGCCCGGCAGCGGCCCGGCATCCAGCGGGTACTCGGAAACCAGTGCGCTACCGCTGTCGATGATCGCCTGGGCAAGCTCGCGGTGGCGCTGTGGATAAAGTTTTTGCAAGCCCGTGCCGAGTACACCGATCGTCCCCCCGCCAGCCTGCAGAGCAGCCCGATGAGCGGCACCGTCGATGCCCAACGCCAGCCCACTGGTAATGGTGAAACCGGCCTGCGACAGGTATCGGGAAAATGCCCTGGCGGTGTCGAGCGCGGGGGGTGAAGCACGCCTGCTGCCCACAATTGCCAGCTGTGGCCGCTCAAGCAAAGCAGGGTCACCGGCGACGAAAAGCAGCGGCGGTGGATCGTCGATTTCACCCAGCAACGCAGGGTAGCCAGGGCTGTCCCACATCAGCAAATGCTGGCCGGGATGCTCTAGCCAGGCCATCGCAGCCAGTGCGCCGTCGCGTACTTCGGCGCTGCGCCGCGCGTCGATGGTGGCCTGCGCCATGCCCAGCGCTCGCCAGGCGCCGGCCGGCGCACTCAGCGCTGAAGAGGCGCTGCCGAAGGCTTGCAGCAAGGTGTGAAAACGACGCAGCCCGGTCTCGGGAAGGCGGTGCAGGCGTAATCGCGCTTCCAGTTCGGCAGGCGGGCAAAGCGACGAGTGGGGGGTCGGCATCGGGATCATCCTTGATCGAAACAGGGCCATTTACGTGGCACAACCTGTGGATAAGTTTGTGGGTAACACTTTGAAAAGCTGTCCATTAATCGGACGCTATCAAGCCCATAGACACCCTAGACGAGCTTGCCAGGTGCCGAAATCGCCGATTACCTTTATTATGTGTGTTCAGTTTTCAACCGAACGCACAGTGACTGCCCGACCTTATGGCCATCTTGAACATTCTCGAATTCCCGGACCCGCGCCTGCGCACCATCGCCAAACCGGTGACGGTGTTCGACGACGCCCTGAGCCAGCTGATCGACGACATGTTTGAAACCATGTACGAGGCGCCTGGCATCGGCCTGGCGGCGACCCAGGTCAACGTCCACAAACAGCTTGTGGTGATGGACCTGAGCGAAGACCGTAGCGAGCCACGGGTTTTCATCAACCCGGTGGTCGAAGAGCTGACCCACGACATGGGCCAGTATCAGGAAGGCTGCCTGTCGGTGCCTGGCTTCTACGAGAACGTCGACCGCCCTCTGCGGGTGCGCGTCAAAGCCCTGGACCGCGACGGCAAGCCCTTTGAGCTCGAAGCCGAAGGCCTGCTGGCCGTGTGCGTGCAGCACGAGTTCGATCACCTCAACGGCAAGCTGTTCGTCGACTACCTGTCCACGCTCAAACGCGACCGAATCAAGAAGAAGCTGGAAAAGCAGCACCGCCAGAACGCCTGATCCCCACCTTCCAGAAGGCTTGCTCCGGCAAGCCTTCTTCTTTTTTGCAGCGAGAACTCCATGCGCATCGTCTTCGCAGGCACTCCAGAGTTTGCCGCCGAACACCTCAAGGCACTGCTCGACAGCCCCTATGAGATCGTGGCCGTCTACACCCAGCCAGACCGCCCCGCCGGCCGTGGCCAGAAGCTCATGCCGAGCGCGGTCAAGGCCCTGGCCGTGGCCCACGACATCCCGGTGCTGCAACCGCCGACCCTGCGCAATGCCGATGCCCAGGCAGAACTCGCCGCGCTCAAGCCCGACCTGATGGTGGTGGTCGCCTACGGCCTGATCCTGCCCCAGGCCGTGCTGGATATTCCCCGCCTGGGCTGCATCAACAGCCACGCCTCGCTGCTGCCACGTTGGCGCGGTGCAGCGCCGATCCAGCGTGCAGTGCAAGCCGGTGACGCCGAGAGCGGCGTAACCGTGATGCGCATGGAAGCCGGCCTGGACACCGGGCCGATGCTGCTCAAGGTGGTCACCCCGATCAGCGCCGAAGACACCGGCGGTACCCTGCATGATCGCCTCGCCGAAATGGGCCCACCGGCCGTCCTACAGGCCATCGCTGGCCTCGCCGACGGCACGCTGCAAGGTGAAGTCCAGGACGACACCCTGGCCACCTACGCACACAAGCTGAACAAAGACGAAGCACGCATCGACTGGAGCCGCCCGGCCGTGGAGCTGGAGCGCCTGATCCGTGCCTTCAACCCGTGGCCGGTGTGCCATAGCACCCTGGACGGCGAAAGCGTGAAGGTGCTGGCGGCCAGGTTGTCCACAGGCAAGGGCGCCCCCGGCGAGATCCTGTCTGCCAGCAAGGATGGCCTGGAGGTCGCTTGTGGTGATCAAGCCTTGAGCCTGACCCGCCTGCAACTGCCCGGCGGCAAGGCGCTGAACTTCAGCGACCTGTTCAACAGCCGCCGCGAGAAGTTCGCCAACGGCAAGGTGCTTGGCCAATGAACCCACGCCTGGCCGCCGCCCGTGCCCTTGCCGCTGTGCTCAGCGGCAAGGCCTCGCTGAACAGTTCGTTGCCGGCGCAACTGGACAAGGTCGATGAACGCGACCGTGGCCTGACCCAGGACCTGGCGTTCGGCACCGCCCGCTGGCAGCCGCGCCTCGACCTGTTGGCCGCGCAGTTGCTGCAAAAGCCGTTCAAGGCCGCCGATGCCGATGTGCAGGCACTGCTGCTGGTCGGCTTGTACCAGCTGTTCTACACGCGCATTCCGGCACACGCCGCCATCGGCGAGACCGTAGGCTGCGCCGACAAGCTGAAAAAACCGTGGGCCAAGGCCCTGCTCAATGCCGTGCTGCGCCGCGCCCAGCGTGAAGGCGAAGCGCTGCTCGCCGGCATGGAGCGCGACCCGGTGGTACGCACTGCACACCCTCGGTGGCTGCAGAAAGCGCTGAAAGCCTTCTGGCCAGAGCAATGGGAAGCCATCTGCGCCGCCAACAACGCCCACCCGCCGATGATCCTGCGGGTCAACCGCCGCCACCACAGCCGCGATGCCTACCTGGCCTTGCTGGCAGAGGCCGGCGTCGGCGCCAGCGCCTGCCAGTTCAGCCGCGACGGTATCGTGCTGAATGAGCCCTGTGATGTGCGCAGCCTGCCGGGCTTCGCCGAAGGCTGGGTGAGCGTGCAGGACGAGGCCGCGCAATTGTCTGCCGACCTGCTCGAACTGGCCCCCGGCCAACGCGTGCTCGACGCCTGCTGCGCCCCGGGCGGCAAGACCTGCCATTTGCTCGAAGCCGAGGCCGGCCTTGCACACCTGGTGGCCATCGACCTGGAGGCCAAGCGCCTGACCCGCGTGCGCGAGAACCTCGAGCGCCTGCAACTGGACGCCGAACTGATCGCCTGTGATGCCCGCGACACCGCCAGCTGGTGGGACGGCAAACCCTTCCAGCGCATCCTGCTCGACGCCCCGTGCTCGGCCACCGGCGTGATCCGCCGCCACCCGGACATCAAGCTGACCCGCCAGGCCGACGACATTCCGGCCCTGGCCATGCTGCAAGGCGAGCTGCTCGATGCCCTGTGGCCAACCCTGGAAGTAGGCGGCATGCTGCTCTACGCCACCTGCTCGAGCCTGCCGACCGAAAACACCGAGGTGATCGAGGCGTTCCTCGCCCGCACTCCGGGCGCCCGTGAGCTGGACTTGGCCACCGAGGCCGGCCTGCGCCAGCCCCACGGCCGCCAGTTGCTGGCCCAGGAAGGCGGCCACGACGGTTTCTATTATGCCAAGCTGATCAAAATCGCCGCTTCACGCGGATAAGCACAACGGTTCAGGGAGTAGCGGATGAAGATCATCATCCTCGGCGCAGGGCAGGTGGGTGGTACGCTGGCAGAGCACCTGGCCAGCGAGGCCAACGACATCACCGTGGTCGACACCGACGGCGAGCGCCTGCGCGACCTCGGCGACCGTCTGGACATCCGCACGGTGCAGGGCCGCGGCTCGCTGCCGACGGTGCTGCGCCAGGCCGGCGCCGACGACGCCGACATGCTGGTGGCGGTGACCAACAGCGACGAGACCAACATGGTGGCCTGCCAGGTCGCCTATTCGCTGTTCCATACGCCGACCAAGATCGCCCGGGTACGCGAATCAGCCTACCTGACCCGCGAAGAGCTGTTCCACAACGACCACATCCCGGTGGACGTGCTGATCAGCCCCGAGCAGGTGGTGACCAACTACATCAAGCGCCTGATCGAGCACCCGGGCTCCTTGCAGGTGATCGACTTCGCCGAAGGCAAGGCGCAACTGGTGGCGGTCAAGGCTTACTACGGCGGCCCACTGGTGGGCCAGCAGCTGCGCCAGATCCGCGCGCACATGCCCAATGTGGACACCCGCGTGGCGGCAATCTTCCGCCGTGACCGGCCGATCACCCCACGCGGTGACACCGTGATCGAGGCCGATGACGAAGTGTTCTTCATCGCCGCGAAAAAAGACATTCGCGCGGTGATGGGCGAGCTGCGGCGCATCGACGAGACCAACAAGCGTGTGGTGATCGCCGGTGGCGGGCAGATCGGCGAGCGCCTGGCCGAGGCCATCGAAAGCCGCTACCAGGTGAAGATCATCGAGATGAACCCGGCCCGCTGCCGCCACCTCTCCGACACCCTGGAAAGCACCGTGGTGCTACAGGGCAGTGCGTCAGACAAAGACCTGATGCTCGAAGAGAACATCGCCGACGCCGACATCTTCCTGGCCCTGACCAACGACGACGAGGCCAACATCATGTCGTCGCTGCTGGCCAAGCGCCTGGGTGCGCGCAAGGTGATGACCATCATCAACAACCCGGCCTACGTGGACCTGGTGCAGGGCGGTGAAATCGACATCGCCATCAGCCCGCAGTTGGCCACCATCGGCACCTTGCTGGCGCACGTGCGGCGTGGCGACATCGTCAGCGTGCACTCCCTGCGCCGCGGCGCGGCCGAGGCCATCGAGGCCGTGGCGCACGGCGATTCGAAATCGAGCAAGGTGGTGGGCAAGGCCATTGAAGACATCGCCCTGCCACCGGGTACCACGATCGGCGCGATCATCCGCGACGAAGAGGTGATGATTGCCCACGACGACACGATGATCGCGTCGGGTGACCACGTGATTCTGTTCGTTGTGGATAAAAAACACATTCGGGATGTGGAGAAGCTGTTCCACGTCGGCTTGAGTTTCTTCTAGGAGAAGTGGGCATGCGCGAGTCGCTGGAGAAAATGCTGGCCAAGGGTGTGGATAACCCACTGCTGAGATTTGGCCTGGGCAAAGCCTGGCTGGATGAGGGCAACGGGGCTGAGGCGGCGGTGCACCTGGCACGGTGCGTGGAGCAGGACCCTAAGTATTCGGCGGCGTGGAAGCTGCTGGGCAAGGCGTATCAGTTGCAGGGTGATTTGGCGGCGGCGCGCAAGGCCTGGGAGGACGGGATCGTGGCGGCGCAGGCCCATGGGGATAAGCAGGCCGAGAAAGAGATGGCGGTGTTCCTCAAGAAGCTGAATAAAGTCTGAAATTGCCGGGGCTGCTTTGCAGCCCATTCGCGGGGCAAGCCCGCTCCCACAAGGTACAGAGTGACCCTCAGGCTGCGCAGGACTTGTGGGAGCGGGCTGGCCCCGCGAATGGGGCGCAAAGCGCCCCCAAAAAATCTCAATACCAGCGCGGCTCACCGGCCGGGCGCTTCTTGAAGCGCTTCATGCTCCACATGTACTGGCTCGGGTACTCGCGCACATACCGCTCGACCACCTTGCTCATGGCCGCCGCCGATTCGGTCACATCCGTGCTGTACATCGCTTCAGGCGCCGCTTCCAGAATCACCCGGAACCCAGAGCCATCCGGCAGACGCAGCGCATGCAGGAACACCCCTACCGCCTTGCCACCGGCCAGCATGTTCGGCACGAACTTGCTGGTCAGCGCCTGGGTACCGAGAAACGGCACGAACACCCCGGCCGATTCCGCCGGCTCCGGGTCGGCTGGGATGCCCACCTGCCCACCGCGGCGCACTTCCTTGATCACACTGAGGATGCCTTCCTTGGTCGAAGGCGCGACGCGGTTACCCATTTGCACCCGCTGCTCACGCAGCAGGTCATCCACGGCCTTCAGTTTCGGCGGGCGGTAGAAGATGATCGGTTTGCACTGGTTGCAGTAGAAGTGGTTCAACACTTCCCAGTTACCCAGGTGGCTGGTGATGCCGACCACGCCCTTGCCCGAGGCAAGGGCCTGCTCCAGCACTTCCAGGCCTTGCACTTCCTTGACCAGCTCCAGCGAACGCTGCGGTGGCCAGATCCAGGCGCACGCGCTCTCGACGAAGGACTTGCCGATATCTCTGAGCGCATGGCCAACCAGCTGCTCACGCGCGACCGGGTCCATCTCGGGGAAACACTTGGCCAGGTTGATACGCACCACGTTGCGCGACCCGTTCGGGACCTTCCACATCAGCCAGCCGATACCGGCGCCGACGCGCTGTACCGCGCCCCAGGGCAACTTGGCGAACAGTCGAAGCACCCCGACCATCAGGGCGCCCTTGAACTTTTCCACAGGCGAATTCCTTATTTCAGCAAGGCGCGCATTGTACCCCTTCAGCGCGCCAAGGCGGCGTAGCGATCACAATCGGTGGTGTGGTCCATGACCATGCCGGTGGCCTGCATGAAGGCGTAGCAGATGGTCGGGCCAACAAAGGTGAAGCCAGCTTTTTGCAAGGCCTTGCTCATCGCCTTGGCTTCGTCGGTGACCGCCGGCACGTCGCTGCGGCCCACGAAATGATTGACCTTGGGCTTGCCGCCGACAAACGACCAGAGCCACTCGGCGGGGTTATCCACAGCCAGCCAGGCCTGGGCGTTGCGCCGGGCGGCCTTGAGCTTGAGGCGGTTGCGGATGATGCCGGCGTCGAGCATCAGCGCTTCGATGCGTTCATCGCTCATCTGCGACAACTTCAACGGATCGAAGCCGTGCAGCACCTCGCGATAGCGCTCGCGTTTACGCAAAACCGTGATCCATGACAGCCCAGCCTGGAACCCTTCGAGCAAAAGCATCTCGAACAGCAACGCCGGATCACGCTGCGGTGTTCCCCATTCCTGGTCGTGGTAGGCCTGGTACAACGGATCGTCGGTACACCAAAAGCAGCGTGGCATAAGGCTCCAATGAGTAGAGGGCGAGGCGAATCAGGTTATACTCCCGCTCTTTACATCCGCATCCCCAGATACAGGTGAATTTCGTGAGCCAGCCTACGCCAGCCGTGCGTACCTTCCAAGACCTGATCCTCGCCCTGCAGAACTACTGGGCAGCTCAAGGTTGTGTGGTGCTTCAGCCCTACGATATGGAAGTAGGCGCCGGCACTTTCCATACCGCCACGTTCCTGCGCGCCGTTGGCCCAGAGACCTGGAACGCCGCCTACGTGCAGCCTAGCCGTCGCCCTGCCGACGGGCGGTATGGCGAAAACCCAAACCGCCTGCAGCACTACTACCAGTTCCAGGTAGTGCTCAAGCCGAACCCGGCCAACTTCCAGGAGCTGTACCTCGGCTCGCTGAAAGCCATCGGCCTGGATCCGCTGGTCCACGACATCCGTTTCGTCGAAGACAACTGGGAATCGCCGACCCTCGGCGCCTGGGGCCTGGGCTGGGAAATCTGGCTGAACGGCATGGAGGTGACCCAGTTCACCTACTTCCAGCAGGTCGGCGGCATCGAGTGCTACCCGGTCACCGGTGAGATTACCTATGGCCTGGAACGCCTGGCCATGTACATCCAGGGCGTCGACTCGGTCTACGACCTGGTCTGGGCCGATGGCCCGTTCGGCAAGGTCACCTACGGCGACGTGTTCCACCAGAACGAAGTGGAGCAGTCGACCTACAACTTCGAACACGCCAACGTCGAGAAACTGTTCGAGCTGTTCGATTTCTACGAAAGCGAAGCCAACCGCCTGATCAAGCTGGAGCTGCCGCTGCCGACCTACGAAATGGTCCTGAAGGCCTCGCACACCTTCAACCTGCTCGACGCCCGCCGCGCCATCTCGGTGACCGAGCGCCAGCGCTACATCCTGCGTGTACGTACCCTGGCCCGGGACGTGGCGCAAAGCTATCTGCAAGCCCGCGCACGCATGGGCTTCCCGATGGCGACCCCTGAACTGCGTGACGAAGTGTTGGCTAAGCTGGAGGCTGCACAATGAGTGCTCAAGATTTCCTGGTAGAACTGGGCACTGAAGAGCTGCCACCCAAAGCCCTGGCCACCCTCGGCGACGCCTTCCTGGCCGGTATCGAGAAAGGCCTGCAGGCCGCAGGCCTGAACTACGCCGCCAAGTCGGTGTACGCCGCGCCGCGCCGCCTGGCCGTGCTGATCCGCCAGCTCGACGTGCAGCAGCCTGACCGCAGCATCAATATCGATGGCCCGCCCCGCCAGGCGGCCTTCGACGCCGAAGGCAACCCGACCCAGGCCGCCCTGGGCTTCGCCAAGAAGTGCGGCGTCGAGCTGGCCGAGATCGACCAGAGCGGCGCCAAGCTGCGCTTCTCCCAGCACATCCCGGGCAAGGCCACCCTCGGCCTGCTGCCGACCATCGTCGAAGACTCGCTCAACGACCTGCCGATCCCCAAGCGCATGCGCTGGGGCGCCAGCCGCGAAGAGTTCGTGCGCCCGACCCAGTGGCTGGTGATGCTGCTCGGTGACCAGGTCGTCGACTGCACCATCCTTGCCCAGCAAGCCGGCCGTGAATCCCGCGGGCACCGTTTCCATCACCCGGAAAACGTGGTCATCACCACCCCGGCCAACTACGTTGAAGACCTGCGCAAAGCCTACGTGCTGGCCGACTTCTCCGAGCGCCGCGAGCTGATCGCCAAACGCACTGCGGAACTGGCCATGCAGCAGGAAGGCAGCGCCATCGTGCCGCCCGCGCTGCTGGACGAAGTGACCGCCCTGGTCGAGTGGCCAGTGCCGCTGGTGTGCTCGTTCGAGGAGCGTTTCCTCGACGTGCCGCAAGAAGCCCTGATCACCACCATGCAGGACAACCAGAAGTACTTCTGCCTGCTGGACAGCGAAGGCAAGCTGCTGCCGCGCTTCATTACCGTGGCCAACGTCGAAAGCCGCGACCCGAAGCAGATCGTCGAAGGCAACGAGAAGGTCGTGCGCCCACGCCTTACCGACGCCGAGTTCTTCTTCAAGCAAGACAAGAAACAGCCGCTGGAAACCTTCAACGAGCGCCTCAAGAACGTGGTGTTCCAGGCTCAGTTGGGCACCGTCTACGACAAGGCCGAACGCGTTTCCAAGCTGGCCGCATTCATCGCGCCACTGATTGGCGGGGATGCCCAGCGCGCCGGCCGCGCCGGCCTGCTGTCCAAGTGCGACCTGGCCACCGAGATGGTCGGCGAATTCCCTGAAATGCAGGGTGTTGCCGGTTACTACTACGCGCTCAACGATGGCGAGCCGCAAGACGTCGCCATGGCCCTGAACGAGCAGTACATGCCGCGTGGCGCTGGCGCTGAACTGCCGCAGACCCTGACCGGTGCTGCCGTGGCCATCGCCGACAAGCTCGACACCCTGGTCGGCATCTTCGGTATCGGCATGCTGCCTACCGGTAGCAAAGACCCGTACGCCCTGCGCCGCGCCGCACTGGGTGTGCTGCGCATCCTGATCGAGAAGCAGCTGGACCTGGACCTGACCGGTGCCGCCGAATTCGCGGTCAAGCAGTTCGGCGCCAAGGTCAAGGCCGCTGGCCTGGCCGAGCAGGTGCTGGAGTTCATCTTCGACCGCCTGCGTGCGCGCTACGAAGACGAAGGCATCGACGTCGCCACCTACCTGTCGGTACGTGCCCTGAAGCCGGGCTCTGCCCTGGACTTCGACCAGCGCGTGCAAGCCGTGCAGGCTTTCCGCAAACTGCCGGAAGCCGAAGCCCTGGCGGCGGTGAACAAGCGCGTATCGAACCTGCTGAGCAAGGCCGAGGGCGCCATCGCCGAACAGGTCGAGCCGAAGTACTTCGACAATGCCAACGAGTTCTCCCTGTACTCGGCCATCCAGCAGGCCGACCAGGCTGTGCAACCGATGGCTGCCGCACGCCAGTACAGCGAGTCGCTGGCCCGCCTGGCTGCCCTGCGTGACCCGGTCGACGCCTTCTTCGAGGCGGTGATGGTCAATGCCGAGGACGCCAAGGTCCGCGCCAACCGTTATGCCCTGCTCAGCCGCCTGCGCGGTCTGTTCCTGGGTGTAGCCGACATCTCGCTGCTGGGGTAAGCCTTGAAACTGCTGATTCTCGATCGTGACGGGGTGATCAACTACGACTCCGACGCCTACATCAAGTCGCTGGAAGAGTGGGTCCCCATCCCCGGCTCGGTCGAGGCCATCGCGCAGTTGAGCAAGGCGGGCTGGACGGTGGCCGTGGCCACCAACCAGTCCGGCATTGCCCGTGGCTACTACTCGCTGGATACCCTGGAGGCCATGCACACGCGCCTGCGTGCGTTGGTGGCCGAGCAGGGCGGTGAAGTGGGCCATATCGTGTATTGCCCGCATGGGCCGGACGAGGGCTGCGCTTGCCGCAAGCCCAAGCCGGGCATGCTGCTGGCAATTGCCGAGCATTACCAGGCCGCCCTGGGCGGCGTGTGGTTTGTCGGCGACAGCCAAGGTGACCTTCAGGCCGCCCTGGCCGTCGGTGCACGACCTGTGTTGGTGAAAACCGGCAAGGGTGAGCGGACCCTGGAAAAAGGCGTCCCTGAAACTACACTGATTTTCGACGATCTGGCAGCTATCGCCAGAGAACTAATTTAAACAGTGCGCCTTCGGGCGCATTTTTCTCAGGCGGGCACGCCCGCAATGGTACAAGCCACTATGTCGATCCTGCAGGCGATCAGAATCTTTCTTTTTTACCTGCTGCTGGGCACCAGCTCGTTGCTGTGGTGCACCCTGAGCTTTTTTGTCGCGCCATTCTTGTCATTCCCCAGGCGTTACAAGTTCATCAACGTGTTCTGGTGCCGTTGCGCGTTATTTTTGAGCCGCACCATCCTTGGCATCGATTACAAGATCACCGGCGCCGAAAACGTGCCCAGTGAGCCGTGTGTGATCCTGTCCAACCATCAGAGCACCTGGGAAACCTTCTTCCTTTCCCAGTACTTCTCGCCGCTCAGCCAAGTGCTCAAGCGCGAGCTGCTGTACGTGCCGTTCTTCGGCTGGGCCATGGCCATGCTGCGGCCGATCGCAATCAACCGCGACAACCCCAAGGAAGCCCTGCGCCAGGTCGCCAGCCAAGGTGACGAGCTGCTCAAGCAGGGTGTATGGGTGCTGATTTTCCCGGAAGGTACCCGCGTGCCATTCGGCACCGTCGGCAAGTTCTCCCGCGGCGGTACCGCGCTGGCAGTCAATGCTGGCCTGCCGGTGCTGCCCATTGCGCACAACGCGGGCAAGTTCTGGCCGAAGGCTGGCTGGGGCAAGCGGGCGGGCACCATCGAGGTGGTGATCGGTGAGCCGATGTATGCCAACGGCACCGGCCCGCGTGCCATCGCCGAGCTCAACGACCGCGCGGCCGCCTGGAACGAGGCCACGCAAAGGGCCTTGGGCTCGCTGCCACCAGTAGATGAAAAGCCACACGAGCAGATGGCCTGACGTTCTGTGGATAACTTGTGAGCAGTTTTTTAATGAGCTGTTGCAAGTACGTGTTAAGTGATTGAATTAGCTGTTTATTTCTTCACGTTACAGATTTGCGAAAAACGTGCATAAGTTTTTAGAGGGCATAAAAAAACCGGCGCTTAAGCCGGTTTTTTTATGGGCGTTTCTCCCCCTCAAACCTTGTCGATATCCACGTCCTTGGTTTCCTTCAGGCAGAAGATCCCTACCACCAGGCTGATGCCGGTCACCAGCACTGGGTACCACAGCCCGTAGAAGATATCCCCGGTATACACCACCAGTGCGAACGACACCGTCGGCAGGAAGCCACCGAACCAGCCGTTGCCGATGTGATAGGGCAGGGACATCGAGGTATAGCGGATACGGGTGGGGAACAGCTCGACCATCACCGCCGCCAGTGGGCCGTAGGTCATGGTCGCGATCAGGATCATCGCCACGATCAGTACCACCACCATCACCTGGTTCACTTGCCCCGGGTCAGCCTTGGCCGGGTACCCCGCCTGCTCGATCGCCGAACGCATGGCGGTTTCGTCGAAACCGTTGATGGTCTTGTCGCCAATGTTGACCACCACCTCGCTGCCGGCCACGCTCACCGAGCTGTACGGCAGCCCCTGCTTGACCAGGAACGTCTTGACCTTGTCGCACGGGCTGTCGAAACGCGCCTTGCCGACCGGGTCGAACTGGAAGGTGCAGCCCTGCGGGTCGGCGGTGACCACGATCGGCGCCTGACGGCTGGCGGCGTCGATCTGTGGGTTGGCGTAATGGCTGAGCGCCTTGAACAGTGGGAAGTACAGCACGGTCGCCAGCAACAGGCCCAGCATCAGAATCGGCTTACGCCCGATGCGGTCCGACAGCCAACCGAAGAACACGAAGAACGGCGCCCCGATCACCACACTGATGATCAGCAGGGTGTTGGCCTGGGCGGGGTCCATCTTGAGCATCTGGGTCATGAAGAACAGCACGTAGAACTGCGCCGTGTAGAAGGTCACCGCCTGGCCAGCGTTGATGCTGAACAGGGCGGTGAGTACCACCTTGAGGTTCGGCCAGGAGGTGAACGATTCACGGATCGGCGACTTGCTGATCTTGCCCTGGGCCTTCATTTTCACGAAGGCCGGCGACTCGTGCATGCTCATGCGGATCCAGGTGGAGATCGCCAGCAGGAAGATCGACAGCAGGAACGGCAGGCGCCAGCCCCAGGTTTCGAACTGGTCGCCACTGATGTAGCGGCTGCCCAACACCACCAGCAGCGACAGCAGCAAGCCAAGGGTGGCGGTGGACTGGATGAAGCCGGTATGGAAGCCGCGCTTGCCTTGCGGCGCATGCTCGGCCACGTAGGTTGCCGCACCGCCGTACTCACCGCCCAGCGCCAGCCCCTGCAGCATGCGCAGGATCACCAGGATGATCGGTGCCGCGATGCCGATGCTGGCATAGGTTGGCAGCAGGCCGACGGCAAAGGTCGACAGGCCCATCAGCACGATGGTCACCAGGAAGGTGTACTTGCGCCCGATCATGTCGCCCAGCCGGCCGAACACCAGCGCGCCGAAGGGGCGAACCAGGAAGCCGGCGGCGAAGGCCATGAGGGCAAAGATGAAGGCCGTGGTGTCGTTGACCCCAGCAAAGAACTGCTTGCTGATGACCGCTGCCAGCGCGCCATAGAGAAAAAAGTCATACCACTCGAAAACCGTCCCGAGGGATGACGCGAAAATGATCTTTCGTTCTTCGCGACGGCTGGTGCCGCTGGCCGTCGCACCCTGCTCTTGGATGTAATCCGACATCGTTGCTGTCCTCGGCCCACAGGCCACAGTGATTATTCTTTTTGTTCCACTGTCGGCAGCTTCCGACCGCAAGCTGCCGGTGTTGCACGCACCCGGGTCAGGGCGTCGGTATTGCGTCTTCGTTTAGGTAGGTCTGGGTTGCGGCTCCTTTGAGGATAAGTTGCGCCGCCTTCTCGGCGATCATCAGGGTGGGTGAACAGGTATTGCCGGAGGTGATCTGCGGCATGATCGAGGCATCCGCCACACGCAGGCCGGGTATGCCGTGCACCCGCAGCTGGTTATCCACAACATCCAGTGGGCCGCTGCCCATGCGGCAGGTGCCCACAGGGTGGAAGATGGTGGTACCGATCTTGCCAGCGGCCTCGAACAGGTCCTCTTCACTTTGCAGGGCTGCGCCCGGCAGGTATTCCTGTGGCGCGAACGCGGCGAGGGCAGGGGCCTGGACTATGCGCCGGGTGATCCGGATGGCGTCGGCGGCAACCCGCAAATCTTCAGGGTCACTGAGGTAGTTGGGGTCGATCCGTGGCGCGCTGTGCATATCTGCAGCACCGATGTCGATGCGCCCGCGGCTGAGCGGCCGAAGGTTGCACACCGAGGCGGTGAATGCCGGGAAGCGGTGCAACGGCTCGCCGAAGCGCTCCAGCGACAAGGGCTGCACGTGGTACTGCAAGTTGGCGGTGGCGTGCTCGGGGCTGGAGCGCACGAACGCGCCCAACTGGCTGGGGGCCATGGCCAGCGGGCCGCTGCGGTCGTACAGATAACGCAGGCCCATGCCCATCTTGCCCCACAGGCTGTTGGCCATCTGGTTGAGGGTGCGGGTGTTGCGGACCTGGTAGATCAGGCGCAATTGCAGGTGGTCCTGCAGATTGCCACCGACGCCAGGCATGTCATGGCGCACGCCGATCCCCAAGTCTTCCAGCAATTTGCGCGGGCCAATACCGGAGCGCTGGAGGATGCCCGGCGAGCCCACGGCCCCGGCACACAGAATGATCTCGCGCCGCGCAGCGAATTCGTGCCAGGCATTCTGCCAGCGGGCTTTTACCGCACGCGCACGGGTGTTGTTGAGCAGCACCTGGTCGACTTCCACGCCGGTCAGCACCGTCAGGTTCGGCCGGCCCATCACTGGCCGCAGAAACGCCTTGGACGCATTCCAGCGCACACCACTGCGCTGGTTGACCTGAAAGTATCCACAGCCCTGGTTATCACCCGTGTTGAAATCGTCGACGTTGGCGATGCCGCTTTGCTCGGCCGCATCGCGGAAGGCGTCAAGAATCGGCCAGCTGTAGCGCTGGCGCTCGACCCGCCATTCACCGGCAGCGCCATGGTGCTCGCTATCACCGGCAAAGTGGTTTTCGCTAGCCTTGAACAGGGGCAGTACGTCCTGCCAGGCCCAGCCTGAGTTGCCTTGCTCGGCCCAGCGGTCATAGTCGGCCGCCTGGCCGCGCATGTAGATCATGCCGTTGATCGATGAACAACCGCCAAGCACCTTGCCCCGTGGGTAACCCAGGCTGCGGCCGCCCAGGCCGTTCTGCGCCTCGGTCTTGAAGCACCAGTCGGTGCGGGGGTTACCGATGCAGTAGAGGTAGCCGACGGGGATGTGGATCCAGGGATAGTTGTCACGGCCACCCGCTTCAAGCAGCAGCACGCGGCAGGAAGGGTCGGCGGACAAGCGATTGGCCAGCAGGCACCCGGCAGGACCGGCACCCACGACCACGTAGTCGAAGACAGAATCGGCTGATGGCATGTGCAACCTCGCGCCTGATTATTATTCTTGTCCCGCACCATCTTATTGATTAATTTCGCTGTGGAAACACGAGATTTCGCGCAGCCGCTGTGCGTTTTAGCACAGCGACAACCATTGAACGCACACGGTCATTGTGGGAACGACCGCGTAATCGAGATGCAGGGATCAGCATGTTCGACTGGAACGATTTGCGGTTTTTCCTCGAGTTGCAACGCAGCGGCCGCCTGCTCACCGCTGCCAAACGCCTCAACACCACCCACAGCACAGTAGCCCGGCATATCGAGAGCATCGAGAAAAGCCTGGGCACGCCCCTGTTCGTGCAGCACGCCCAGGGCTACGACCTGACCCCCTCCGGCCAGGCCTTGCTCAAGCACGCCGAAGCCATGGAAAACGTTGCTTTGCTGGCGCAGGAAGAAATCACCCAGGCCATCACCCCGCTGGGCAAGATTCGCCTGGGGGTGACCGAAGGCATCGGCATCATGTTCTTCACCCCGCGCATGAACGCGTTGTTCGAGCGCTACCCGGGCCTTGAGGTGGAGCTGGTGGCCGTACCGCGCTTCGTCAGCATCCTCAACCGCGAGGCGGAAATCAGCATCCACCTGGAGCGGCCCAATGCCGACCTGCTGATCACCCGCAAGCTCACCGACTATCGCCTGGCCCTGTACGCGAGCCAGGCCTACCTCGACCGCGCGCCGCCGCTGCGCACCCGCGAAGACCTGGCCCGGCACAGCTGGATCGGCTACGTCGATGACCTGCTGTTCAGCCAGGAGCTGCTGTTTCTCAACAGCTTCTGCCGGTCGCCCAGCGTGGCATTTCGCAGCACCAGCGTAATCGCCCAGCAACAAGCCGCACGCGCAGGCCTTGGCATTGCCGTGTTGCCCAACTTCATGGCGCGCCACGACCCGACGCTGGTCCGTGTGCTGCCCAGCGAAACCATCCAGCGCAGTTACTGGATCTGCACGCGGCGTGAGCTGCACAAGTCAGTGCGCCTGCGGGTCGTGTGGGACTACCTGCTGGCGCTGTGTGCCGCCGAACAGGGCGAGCTGTTAGCTCAATAGAACCTTGCCAGCCAGCAGCAGGGCGGCCAACCAACCGGCCACGGCAAACATCTGTTGCAAGCGTGGCCCA
This sequence comes from Pseudomonas sp. SWRI68, assembly GCF_014269165.1. Lineage (NCBI taxonomy): Bacteria > Pseudomonadati > Pseudomonadota > Gammaproteobacteria > Pseudomonadales > Pseudomonadaceae > Pseudomonas > Pseudomonas sp. SWRI68. The sequence goes on from NZ_JABWRU010000006.1 coordinate 108,234, forward strand.
GCCAGCCTGGCCGCCAGTGGCCGCGCCAGCAGCAAGCCGGTCACCGCGCCGACCGCAAAGGGGGCACCAACCTGCCAGTGCATTACCCCCGCCAGGCTGGCGCTGACCACGCTACCGGTGGACACCAGCGCAATCACCGCCAGCGAGGTAGAGACGATGCTGGCCATGCGCAGGTTGGTGTAGCGGTTCAAGGCCGGAATAATCACGAAGCCACCGCCCACCCCCAACAGGCCAGACAACAACCCCGACAGCGCACCGGTCAATGCCAGGGCCCGTGCGCAGGGGAGCGTCCAACGCAAACGCCCTTGCAATGGGTTGAGCACGCAAGGCTCGATGTAGCGGTGCGCATCGTTAGCTTCGCCGCGCAGCTCCCTGGCGGCCTTGCGCCAGATGCGCAGGCAGGCGTAGACCAGCACGCAGGCGAATATCAGCACCAGCGGTGTATTGGGCACGCGGTGCGCCAGCATCAAACCAAAGGGGGCGACCGCGATGCCGATCAGGGCAATGAACAACGCCGCCCGGTAGCGCACCAAGCCTTGGCGCAAACCCAGCACGGCGCCCACGGCGGCAGCCAGGCCCACGGCCAACAGGCCGACGGGCGCCGCCTCGACCATCGACAGGCCCAGGCCAAACACCAGCAGTGGCACCGCCAGAATACCGCCCCCGGCGCCGGTCAATGCCAACACCGCACCAATGATCGCGCCCAGGCCCGCGCCCAACAGTTGATGTTCGATCACTTGCCGGCCTCGGCTACCAGTGGCTGCGGGCGCGCCAGCCATTCACGCCCTTTGAGCATGCCTTTCCAGTACAAGGGTGGCAGTACCCGCGCCTTGAGCAACCAGGCCAGGCGCGTCGGCTGGCGGCCATCGAGCAACCAGCGCGGGAAGCTCGGCGCCACCTTGCCGCCATAGGTGAACTCGGCCAGCACGATCTTGCCGCGCTCGACGGTCAGTGGGCACGAGCCATAGCCGTCGTACTGGGCGAGGGTAGGCAGCCTGCCCAGCGCCACCAGCACATTGTTGGCCACTACCGGCGCCTGCTTGCGCGCTGCTGCGGCAGTCTTGGCATTGCTGGTGCTGGCCACGTCGCCCAAGGCATGGATGTTGGTGAATTTCCGGTGGCGCAAGGTCTGCGGGTCGACATCGACCCAGCCTGCGCTATCGGCCAGCGGGCTTTCCCGAATGAATTCGGGCGCCACTTGCGGCGGTACCACGTGCAGCATGTCGAAGGGCTCGATACGGGTTTCATGGCTACCATCGGGCAACGTACGCACGAACGTCGCGCGCTTGCCGGGGCCATCCACCGCCACCAGGCGGTGGGCGTAATTGAGGTCCACGGCGTACTTGTCGATATAGGCCATCAATGCAGGGACGTAGTCGGCTACGCCAAACAGCACGGCACCGGCGTTGAAGAAACTGGCTTTCACATCGCCCAAATGGCCCTGGCGCAACCAATGATCGCAAGACAAGTACAGCGCCTTCTGCGGCGCGCCGGCACACTTGATCGGCATTGGCGGCTGGGTGAACAGGGCACGGCCTTGCCTGAGGTTTTGCACCAGCTGCCAGGTGTAAGGCGCCAGGTCATAGCGGTAGTTCGAGGTCACGCCGTTGCGGCCAAGGGTCTCGCTCAGGCCGTCGATGGCCTGCCAGTCGAGTTTCAGGCCAGGGCAAACCACCAACTGCTCGTAGCTGATGACGCGGCCACCCTCAAGCACGACCAGCTGGCCCAACGGGTCGAAGCCCTGCACCCGCGCCTTGATCCATTGCACACCCCGGGGAATGGTCGAGGCCATGGTGCGCGCCGTGCTCGGCGCCTTGAACACACCGGCGCCGACCATCGTCCAGCCCGGCTGGTAGTAGTGCACGTCGGCAGGGTCGATCAGTGCGATGTCCAATGACGGATCACGGCTGATCAGGCTGGACGCCGTGGCGATACCGGCGGCACCGGCACCGACGATGACCACTTTGTGGTGGTCGGTAGTGGAAGCATTGGCAGGGGACAGCAAGGCAGGCATGGCGGTAGTTCCTGGAAATCTCGTTATGGGTAAAAGCGATCAAAGCGTGTTCAGTGGAATCTTCAGGTAGCTCACGCCATTGGCCTCGGGCTCGGGAAAATGACCGCTGCGCATGTTCACCTGCACTGATGGCAGAATCAGCACGGGCATGTCGAGGGTCTTGTCACGGGCCTCGCGCATGGCCACGAAGCTGTCTTCATCAACGCCGTGATGGATGTGAATATTGCTGCCGCGCTGCTCGGCCACGGTCGTGACGTACTGCATCGCGCGCCCGCCAGGCAGGTAGTCGTGGCACAGGAACAACCGGGTCTGGTCGGGGAAGGCCAGCAGGCGGCGGATCGACCGGTACAGGGTGCGGGCGTCGGCGCCGGGGAAGTCGCAGCGCGCCGTACCGTAATCGGGCATGAACAGCGTGTCGCCGACGAACACCGCCGTTTCACCACCATCCACCACCACATAACTCATGCATGCCGGGGTGTGCCCCGGGGTGTGCAAGGCACGGGCGTGCAGGTTGCCGATACGAAAACCTTCCTCGTCCTCAAGCAGTACATCGAACTGGCTGCCGTCCCGGGCAAAACCCGGCTCGGCATTGAACAGCGCGCCGAAGACTTTTTGCACCTGGGTGATGTGCGCACCGATGGCGGTGTGGCCGCCAAGTTTTTCCTTCAGGTAGGCGGCTGCCGAAAGGTGATCGGCGTGAACATGGGTTTCCAGAATCCACTGCACCTGGCCACCCAGCGCCTCAACCTGGGCGATCAAGCGGTCTGCCGATGCGGTGCAGGTACGCCCGGACTTGGGGTCGTAGTCCAGCACACTGTCGATCAACGCGCACTTGCGCGTCTCGCTGTCCATGAGCAGGTAGCTGATGGTCGAGGTCGCCTCGTCGAAGAAGGCTTCCACGTGAAGGTTGTTACCGATGATCATCACGTTCTCCAAAGTTTCCTGCACCCTTTGTAGAGGCGTAGGCAGTAGCCGGAGGTTTATCAAGATACATGCCAGGGTTTTTCATGGGCATGGGCCAATGAATGCGGCCCTGCCTGGCACGCGCCAGGCAACATGGCAGCCACATTGACAGTCGACTGTCAGCCAATGGCAGTGTTTGGCAGTCCTTGCTACCCTCCGCCGGGTTATCACATCGGTGCCCCCATGCCTGAAGCCCATCACATCATCCTAGCGCTGGTTTCCTACCTCGAACACGATGCGCTGCCCACCATCGTGCTGGATACCGACTACAACATCCTCGCCGCCAACGCCGCCTACCGCCGCCAGTTCGGCCGAGACGAGCAGGCGCCGTTGGGTGAAAAGTGCCACAAGGTCTCGCACCACTACGCGGTGCCTTGCGACCAGGCAGGTGAACATTGCCCGATGCGCAAGGCGTGGCACAGCAAGGTGCCGGAGCGCGTGCTGCACATTCATCACACCCCGCGAGGCCCTGAGCATGTGGATGTCGAACTGCGGCCGATCCTGGACGAGCAGGGCAGGGTGGTCGCCTTTGTCGAGCGGCTCACCACGATCACCCTAGCCTCGGCGCAGCCCCAGCAACAGGGCTTGGTCGGGCGGGCGCCAGCGTTCAAGGCGGCGCTGGCCAGCCTGCAGCGCGCCGCCCCCGCGCAAATTCCGGTGTTGCTGCAGGGTGAATCGGGTACCGGTAAAGAGCTGTTCGCCCGCGCCATCCACATGGGCAGCCCGCGCGCCAGTGGGCCGTTGGTAGTGGTCGACTGCACCGGTTTGACCGAATCACTGTTCGAGAGCGAATTGTTCGGCTACGAGAAGGGCGCGTTCACCGGCGCCAACCAGCGCAAGATCGGCCTGGCCGAAGCGGCCCATGGCGGCACGTTGTTCCTCGATGAAATTGGCGAGGTGCCGATGGCGATGCAGGTGAAGTTGCTGCGCCTGATCGAATCCGGAAGCTTCCGCCCGGTGGGCAGCCTGCGGACCGTGCACGCGGATTTCCGCCTGGTGTCGGCAACACACAAACCGCTCAAGAAGATGGTCGCTGAGGGTACTTTCCGTGAGGATCTGTATTACCGCATCAGTGGCTTTCCGATCCGGCTGCCCGCACTGCGCGAGCGTGTGGAAGACCTGCCATTGCTTGCCGAGAGCCTCCTTCAGCGTATGGCTGGCAAGCCGACGCCGAGCCTGACCGATGGCGCGCTGAAACAGCTAGGCCTGCATCCATTCCCAGGCAACATCCGCGAGCTGCGTAATATCCTGGAAAGGGCAAGGCTGTTTGCCGATGACGGGCTGATCCGCCCCGAGCATCTACCCGAAGATATCGGCCCGCAGAGCGCGCCAGGTTTCACCAAGGGCAGGGGGCATGGCGACTTGAGTGAGCTGGCGCAGGCGCTGGATCAGTTTCAGGGGCCACGCAGTGAACTGGCCCGGCATCTTGGCATGAGCGAGCGCACGCTCTATCGGCGGTTGAAGGCGCTGGGCCTGGGCACGATGTGATCGCCTGGTTCACCTTTACCCGACCTTTACCTCTGGCCAAGGATTAGGCTGGCAAAACCGCTGTCTGAACAGTTAACCGCACCAGGCGCTCAGTGAGTTGCGCCGGGCCTTAACATGCAGAGGATCAGCATCACATGAAGAAAACCCTGACCGTGCTTTGCGCCGCGCTGATGTTCAGCGTACCGCTGGCCAGTTTCGCTCAACCTGGCCCGCCCCAGGGGCATGACAACGGTCCCGCCCATCAGGGCAACCCTCAGCATGGCGGCCCCCAACATGGAAAGCAGCCGCAACAAGGGCGCCCTGGCAACGGCCACGCGCCGGCCTACAAAAATCCAAACTACCGCCCTCAAGCGGGGATGCCGGTACCGCATCAGCAATGGCAACGCGGTCATGCCGTTGACCCCCGTTACCGCGGCGACCGCTATTGGGTGACTGACTGGCGCGCACGTCACCTCTATGCACCGCCGCGTGACCACCGTTGGTTGTCCGTGAACGGCGATTACGTGCTGGTGGCCATCGCCAGCGGGGTGATTGTAAATATTCTCAGTGGGTACTGAGGTCGCCAAAATCGAGGTAAAAAAAAGCCCGCTTGCGCGGGCTTTCTTATGGCGGTTGTCTGAACCTGATCAGAAGTCCAGGTTCGACACCGACAGCGCATTGCTTTCGATGAACTCGCGGCGAGGCTCCACCGCGTCACCCATCAGGGTATTGAAGATCTGATCGGCAGCGATCGCGTCTTCGATAGTGACCTTGAGCATGCGGCGCACGGTTGGGTCCATGGTGGTTTCCCACAGCTGGTCCGGGTTCATCTCACCCAGCCCTTTGTATCGCTGGATGGTGTGGCGCTTGGTGCTCTCGTTCATCAGCCAGTCCAGGCCTTCCTTGAACTCGACAATCGCCTTGCGACGCTCACCGCGCTTAACATAGGCACCTTCACCCAGCAGGCTGGACAGCTTGGCACCGATGTTGACCACGGTACGGTAGTCGTTGCTGCCGAAGAAATCGCGGTTGAACGTGATGTAGCTGGCCAGACCGTGCGAGGTGATTTCCACTTCCGGCAGCCAGACATTGCGCTCTTTGTCTTCGCGAAGGCTGGCATTGTAAGCCAGGCCCGACTTCTGGGTATTGCTCAGACGCTCCTGGAACTTGGCCAGCCAGGCCTGCATCACAGCGTGGTCGCCCAACTGCTCCAGGGTGACTTCCGGCAGGTAGATGAAGTGCTCGGTCAGCTCCTGTGGGTACAGGCGCGACAAACGCTTGAGGGTCTTCATCACCCCACGGAACTCGTTCACCAGGCTTTCCAGTTGTACACCGGAAACCGCTGGCGCCGACTCGTCCAGGTGCAGGCTGGCATCTTCCAGGGCCGATTGGGTCATGTATTCTTCCATGGCCTCGTCGTCCTTGATGTACTGCTCCTGCTTGCCTTTCTTCACCTTGTACAACGGTGGCTGGGCAATATAGATATAGCCACGCTCGACCAGCTCAGGCAGCTGACGGAAGAAGAAGGTCAGCAACAAGGTACGGATGTGCGAACCGTCAACGTCAGCATCGGTCATGATGATGATATTGTGATAACGCAGCTTGTCGATGTTGTACTCTTCGCGACCGATACCACAGCCCAGCGCAGTGATCAGCGTGCCGACCTCCTGGGACGAGATCATCTTGTCGAAACGAGCCTTCTCGACGTTGAGGATCTTGCCCTTCAGCGGCAGGATAGCCTGGGTGCGACGGTTGCGACCTTGCTTGGCCGAGCCACCTGCGGAGTCACCCTCCACCAGGTACAGTTCGGAAAGGGCAGGGTCCTTTTCCTGGCAGTCAGCCAACTTGCCAGGCAGGCCAGCGATGTCCAGTGCGCCTTTGCGACGAGTCATCTCACGCGCCTTGCGCGCCGCTTCACGCGCTCGGGCAGCGTCGATCATCTTGCCGACAACGGCTTTGGCTTCGTTCGGGTTTTCCAGCAGGAAGTCCGAGAAGTACTTGTTCATCTCCTGTTCCACGGCAGTCTTCACTTCCGAGGAGACCAGCTTGTCCTTGGTCTGGGAGCTGAACTTGGGGTCCGGGACTTTGACCGAGATGATCGCGGTCAAGCCTTCACGGGCGTCATCGCCAGTGGTTGCGACCTTGTTCTTCTTGGCCAGGCCTTCCTGCTCGATGTAGCTGTTCAGGCTACGGGTCAGCGAAGAACGGAAGCCCACCAGGTGAGTACCGCCATCACGCTGCGGAATGTTGTTGGTGAAGCACAACAGGTTCTCGTTGAAGCTGTCGTTCCACTGCAGGGCGACTTCAACGCCCACGCCATCTTCACGCTGAACACTGAAGTGGAACACCTGGGTGTTAACCGGCGTCTTGTTGGTGTTCAGGTACTCGACGAAAGCCCGCAGGCCACCTTCGTACTTGAAGAACTCTTCCTTACCGCTGCGTTCATCCTTGAGCAGAATGCCGACGCCCGAGTTAAGGAACGACAGCTCACGGATCCGCTTGGCCAGGATATCCCAGCTGAAGTGGATGTTTTTGAACGTCTCAGCCGAAGGCTTGAAATGGATGTGGGTACCGGTCGTTTCGCTGTCACCGACAATCGCCATCGGTGCCTGGGGGACACCATGAACGTAGGTCTGCTCCCAGATCTTGCCGCTGCGACGTACTGTCAGTACCAGCTTTTCGGACAGAGCGTTCACTACAGAAACACCCACGCCGTGCAGGCCGCCGGATACTTTGTACGAGTTGTCGTCGAACTTACCGCCGGCGTGCAGCACGGTCATGATGACCTCCGCTGCGGAAACGCCTTCTTCTTTGTGCACATCAACCGGAATGCCGCGACCGTTGTCGCGCACGCTGATGGACTCATCCGTGTGGATGATGACGGTGATGTCATCGCAATGACCGGCGAGGGCTTCGTCGATCGAGTTGTCGACCACTTCGAAGACCATGTGGTGCAGGCCGCTACCATCATCGGTGTCGCCAATGTACATGCCGGGACGCTTGCGTACGGCATCCAAACCTTTCAGCACCTTGATGCTGGAGGAGTCGTACGTTTGATTTTCGCTCATGCCTTCACTCCCGATGGTCGTGGGTCTGGGTGATACAGCCTTGTTCCACGTGGAACAAAGCAACTGGCGTTTCCGTCTGCCAGCCTTCCCTCAGTAATTCGTGATCTACACAGGTGATGAACACCTGGCAGCGTAATTCTTCAAGCAAGCGGCACAATGCGCGGCGGTGTTGCTCGTCCAGTTCTGACGGCAAATCATCCACGAGATAAATACAGTGACCGCGGCGAGCCTGACTGACGAGGTGCCCTTGGGCAATGCGTAGCGCACACACCACAAGTTTCTGCTGCCCTCGCGACAGAATGTCGGCTGCGTTGTTGGCAGCCAATCGAAGTCGTAGATCAGCACGCTGCGGACCGGCCTGGGTATGGCCCATCTGCTGATCACGAAGGAGAGAGGAGGCGAGTACTTCGTTGAGTTCCCGGTCCTTGTCCCAGCCTCGGTAATAGCTCAGGGTCAACCCGTCAAGCTCGACCAGTTCGCTCAGGGTTCGCTCGAAGACGGGCTTCAAGGCCATGATGTAGTTGCGACGGTATTCATCTATTTCCGCGCTGGCCAGGCACAATTCCCGGTCCCAGGCGGCTTGCGAAGCTGGGTCAAGTGTACCATGCCGCAACCACGAGTTTCGCTGCCTGAGCGCCTTCTGCAGGCGCTGCCAGGCAGGCAAAAACCGAGGTTCCACGTGGAACACTCCCCAATCCAGGAACTGGCGGCGAATTTTCGGGGCGCCCTCCAGCAACCTGAAACTGTCTGGGTTGATCAGCTGCAATGGCAACAGTTCGGCCAACTGCGCAGCACTTTTGGCATTCTGCCCGTCGATGCGAATTGTGAATTCGCCTTGCCGTTCCCGAGATACCCCCAGGTTGCTGGTGCCTCCCGACGTCAACTCGACCTCGCCAAACACGGTGCACGCTGGCTGCTCGTATTGGATGACGGGGTTAAGACGCGTACTGCGGAAGGACCGCGCCAGCCCAAGCAGGTGCACAGCTTCAAGCACACTGGTCTTGCCGCTGCCATTAGCACCGTAGAGGATGTTGATGCGGGGAGAAGGTGAGAGGGTCACCGGGTGCAGGTTGCGCACCGCGGTGACCATGATACGTCGAAGGGACATTCGCTCTGCTACAGGTTACAGACGCATCGGCATGACAACGTAGGACGAATCATCATTGCCAGCCTCCTGCAGCAGCGCACTGCTGTTGGAGTCGGACAGAATCAGACGCACCTGCTCGGTTGTCATGACGCCCAGCACGTCCAGCAGGTAGCTGACGTTGAAGCCGATTTCCAGCGCGCTGCCGTTATAGTCGACACTGATTTCTTCTTCAGCTTCTTCCTGTTCCGGGTTATTGGCCTGAATCTTCAATTGGCCAGCGGCCAGTTGCAGGCGAATACCGCGGTACTTCTCGTTGGACAGGATGGCGGTACGGCTGAAGGCCTCACGCAGTGCCTGACGATCACCCACCACCAGTTTGTCGCCGCCCTTGGGCAATACGCGCTCGTAGTCAGGGAATTTGCCGTCCACCAGCTTGGAGGTGAAGGTGAATTCGCCGGTGGTCGCGCGGATATGATGCTGCCCCAGGACGATACTGACCATGCCTTCAGGGTCGGTCAGCAGACGCGCCAGCTCAAGGATACCTTTGCGCGGCACGATGACCTGATGGCGATCATCCTGCTCGATGGGGGCACTCATCGAGCACAGTGCCAGGCGGTGACCATCGGTAGACACCGCACGCAAGGTATTACGCGATACCTCCAACAGCATGCCGTTGAGGTAGTAGCGAACATCTTGCTGGGCCATGGCGAAGCTGGTGCGCTCGATCAGGCGGCGCAGCTTGCTCTGCTCCAGGTTGCAGGTCAGCGAGCCCGGGCCTTCTTCCACAGTCGGGAAGTCATTGGCAGGCAGGGTCGACAGGGTAAAGCGGCTGCGGCCGGCCTTGACCAACAGTTTTTGCTCGTCGACCTTGATATCGATCAGGACGTCGTTCGGCAGGCTTTTGCAGATGTCCATCAGCTTGCGCGCCGGGACAGTGATTTCGCCAGGCTCGGCTGGCTCTTCGAGTTGCACGCGGCCTACCAGTTCGACTTCCAGGTCGGTACCGGTCAACGACAGCTGCTGGCCTTGCACAACCAGCAATACGTTAGACAGGACCGGCAAGGTCTGACGGCGCTCGACGACACCGGCGACCAGTTGCAGGGGTTTCAACAGGGCTTCGCGTTGAATGGTGAAATGCATGGTCTAGTCCCTTGCCTTCAATTAGCTGCGCAGACGGCCATCAGGTCGTCAGCGTCCGCAGCAGGTTCTTGTAGTCCTCGCGGATGTCCGCGTCGGATTCCTTCAGTTCGTTGATCTTGCGGCAGGCGTGCAGCACGGTCGTGTGGTCGCGACCACCAAACATGTCGCCGATCTCCGGCAGACTGTGGTTGGTCAGCTCCTTCGACAGGGCCATGGCCACCTGCCGCGGCCGCGCGACAGAGCGCGAGCGCCGTTTGGACAACAGATCGGAGATCTTGATCTTGTAGTACTCGGCCACGGTGCGCTGGATGTTATCCACACTGACCAATTTGTCCTGCAGTGCCAGCAGATCCTTCAGCGATTCGCGAATCAGTTCGATGGTGATGTCGCGGCCCATGAAGTGCGAGTGAGCAATCACCCGCTTCAGTGCCCCTTCAAGTTCACGGACGTTGGAACGGATGCGCTGGGCAATGAAGAAGGCTGCGTCATGGGGCAGCTCGACTTTGGCCTGGTCGGCCTTCTTCATCAGGATCGCCACACGGGTTTCCAGCTCTGGCGGCTCGACTGCAACGGTCAGGCCCCAGCCGAAGCGGGACTTCAGGCGTTCTTCCAGGCCTTCGATTTCTTTCGGGTAGCGGTCGGAGGTGAGGATCACCTGCTGGCCGCCCTCGAGCAGGGCGTTGAAGGTGTGGAAAAACTCTTCCTGCGAGCGCTCCTTGCGGGCGAAGAACTGGATATCGTCGATCAGCAGCGCATCGACCGAGCGATAGAAGCGCTTGAATTCGTTGATGGCATTGAGCTGCAGCGCCTTGACCATGTCGGCGACGAAACGCTCCGAGTGCAGGTAGACCACCTTGGCATTCGGGTTTTTCTTCAGCAGGTGGTTACCCACAGCATGCATCAAGTGGGTTTTGCCCAGGCCGACGCCGCCATAAAGGAAGAGCGGGTTGTAGCCATGCTTGGGGTTGTCGGCGACCTGCCAGGCGGCCGCACGCGCCAGCTGGTTCGACTTACCTTCGACGAACGTGTCGAAGGTGAACGTGCGGTTCAGGTAACTGGTGTGCTTGAGCGCGCCTTCAACCTGAACGGTGCGCTGTTCGGTACGGGTGCTGGTAGCCGGCACCGGCGCAGGCTCGGCCATGGCATCGAAGCTGTCGCGCGACGACGGCTCAGCCACCTCGTTGACCAGCACAGGCTCTACCGGTGCAGCGGCAGGTTCTGCCGACACAACAGCGGGCGCAGCCTTGTGTACCTGGGTCTGCGCCAGCGAAGCAGCCACAGCGGCACTGACAGGCGCATTGGGGGCGGCACGCGGCGCAGAGCTGCGACGGCTGCCTATTAATAAGGAAAGGGCAGGTGCAATGCCGCTGCCGTTTTCACCCAACAGCTCGAGCAGACGACCCAGGTACTTTTCATTGACCCAATCGAGAACGAAACGGTTAGGCGCATAGACGCGCAACTCGTCGCCTTCGGCTTCGACCTGTAGCGGACGGATCCAGGTGTTGAATTGCTGGGCAGGCAGTTCATCGCGCAGAAGCTCCACGCACTGCTGCCAAAGTTCCACTGACACGGATATCCCCTGAGTTTGAAAGCCGGATGAGGCAAAAGCAAACCGCCATTGTACCGGTCGAGCGATCAGTTATCCACATGTGGATACGTTAGGAGTCATGGCAAAACAGCCATTTATCGACCAAAACGTCTTTATACAGCTGTGCATAAACCTTGTGGATAACCGCACCTGAGGGCTATGCACAACCCTGGGTCGAGATCTGTGGATAATTCGACTGTGGATAAAGCGTGTTTTTATACACAGATTCTACGCAGGCGCAGCACAAGCGCAGCACCGGATACCGACAGGGTTTCAAAACTCTGTACAGGCTGATTTTCCTGGGCTGTAGAACGTTATCCACAGAAAGTTATCCACTTAAGATTTATAAGTTCTTTAAGAAAGCTTTTTAAATGTCTCTTCTTTTTTATCATGTTATCCACGGTGGGGGGATCCCGAATGGCTCGTGTCTGGGCAACCGCTGGCCGAGCAAACGCATCACGCCGTCTATAAGGAATGACTGGTTGGAAATTGACCTATTGCCTTGCTTTCTCTAGAATCGCCGGTCTCTTAAAAAGGGGGCCATCCCGGCCGTCGTCGACAAACCCAGGTAACACGCCATGAAACGTACTTTCCAACCAAGCACCATCAAGCGCGCGCGCACTCACGGTTTCCGTGCTCGTATGGCTACCAAGAACGGCCGCGCTGTTCTGTCGCGTCGTCGTGCCAAAGGCCGTAAGCGTCTGGCCATTTGATTTTTCGGCACAGGTGGTGAGTCAGGACTTCAGTCGGGAAAAGCGACTGCTTACACCCCGACATTTCAAAGCGGTCTTCGACTCCCCAACCGGCAAGGTTCCAGGGAAAAACCTGCTGATCCTTGCTCGCGAGAACGGCCTCGATCATCCACGCCTTGGCCTGGTGATTGGCAAGAAGAGCGTCAAGCTCGCCGTTCAACGCAATCGCCTCAAGCGCTTGATGCGCGATTCCTTTCGTCTGAACCAGCAGATACTCGCTGGCCTGGACATCGTGATCGTCGCGCGCAAGGGATTGGGTGAGGTAGAAAACCCGGAATTGCATCAACACTTTGGCAAGCTCTGGAAACGCCTGGCGCGCAGCCGGCCATCTCCAGCAGTTAGCGCCGATTCCGCAGGGGTAGACAGCCAAGATGCGTAAACTGGCACTCGTTCCGATCCAGTTTTACCGTTATGCCATCAGTCCACTGATGGCCAATCACTGTCGTTTCTTCCCCAGCTGCTCCTGTTACGCTTACGAAGCCATCGAAAACCATGGCCTCTGGCGTGGTGGGTGGCTGGCCGTTCGTCGCCTGGGGCGTTGTCATCCGTGGAACGACGGCGGTTTCGACCCCGTTCCACCCGCTCCTTCCTCCCGAACTTCTTCGATAGCCGAGTAATCATGGATATTAAACGCACGATCCTGATCGCCGCGCTGGCAGTCGTGTCCTACGTCATGGTCCTGAAGTGGAACGATGACTACGGCCAAGCTGCCCTGCCGACTCAGAATACTGCTGCCAGCACTGTTGCTCCGGGCTTGCCCGATGGCGTGCCGGCCGGTAACAACGGTGCCAGCGCCGATGTACCGAGCGCCAACGCCGAATCGAGCCCTGCCGAACTGGCACCGGTCGCACTCAGCAAGGATCTGGTCCGGGTCAAGACTGATGTTCTGGAACTGGCTATCGACCCGGTCGGTGGTGACATCGTCCAGCTGAACCTGCCGAAGTACCCACGCCGTCAGGACCACCCGAACATTCCGTTCCAGCTGTTCGACAATGGCGGCGAGCGTGTGTACCTGGCCCAGAGCGGCCTGACCGGCGCCAACGGCCCGGACGCCCGTTCCACTGGTCGCCCGCTGTACGCGGCCGAGCAGCGCAGCTACCAGCTGGCCGATGGCCAGGAACAACTGGTGGTCGACCTGAAGTTCAGCGACAACGGTGTGAACTACATCAAGCGCTTCAGCTTCAAGCGTGGTGAGTACGACCTGACTGTCAGCTACCTGATCGACAACCAGAGCGCACAGCCCTGGAGCGGCAACATGTTTGCCCAGCTCAAGCGTGACGCCAGTGGCGATCCGTCTTCGAGCACGGCAACCGGCACCGCCACCTACCTGGGCGCCGCCCTGTGGACAGCTGCCGAGCCGTACAAGAAAGTGTCGATGAAAGACATCGACAAAGGTAGTTTGAAAGAAAATGTGTCCGGCGGCTGGGTCGCCTGGCTGCAGCACTACTTCGTAACCGCCTGGATCCCGGCCAAGTCGGACAACAACGTTGTCCAAACCCGCAAGGACAGCCAAGGCAACTACATCATCGGTTACACCGGCCCGGCCATCAGCGTCCCTGCTGGCGGCAAGGTCGAAACCAGCGCCATGCTGTACGCCGGTCCGAAGATCCAGTCCAAGCTCAAGGAGTTGTCCCCAGGCCTGGAACTGACCGTCGACTACGGTTTCCTGTGGTTCATTGCCCAACCGATCTTCTGGCTGCTGCAACATATCCACAGCCTGCTGGGTAACTGGGGCTGGTCGATCATCGTGCTGACCATGCTGATCAAAGGCCTGTTCTTCCCGCTGTCGGCTGCCAGCTACCGCTCGATGGCGCGCATGCGTGCCGTGGCGCCAAAGCTTGCCGCGCTGAAGGAACGCTTCGGCGATGATCGCCAGAAGATGTCCCAGGCGATGATGGAGCTGTACAAGAAAGAGAAGATCAACCCGCTGGGTGGCTGCTTGCCGATCCTGGTTCAGATGCCGGTATTCCTGGCCCTGTACTGGGTACTGCTGGAAAGCGTCGAGATGCGCCAGGCCCCATGGATGCTGTGGATCACTGACCTGTCGATCAAGGATCCGTTCTTCATCCTGCCGATCATCATGGGCGCCACCATGTTCATTCAGCAGCGTCTGAACCCGACGCCGCCGGATCCGATGCAGGCGAAGGTCATGAAAATGATGCCAATCATCTTCACCTTCTTCTTCCTGTGGTTCCCGGCTGGTCTGGTGCTGTACTGGGTTGTGAACAACTGCTTGTCGATTTCCCAGCAGTGGTACATCACCCGCCGTATCGAAGCAGCGAGCAAGAAAGCTGCTGCTTGACGGGCTGCTAGTCTGTGAATAAAAACGCCCCCTAGTGGGGCGTTTTTGCTATCTGTCGTTTTTTGTCGTAGAGGCTTTCGAGCATGAACACTGTGCGTGAGACCATCGCCGCCATCGCTACCGCCCAGGGCCGCGGAGGCGTGGGCATTGTCAGGTTGTCCGGCCCGTTGGCTGCCCAGGCAGGCCAGCTCATCACCGGCCGTACCCTGACGCCTCGCCACGCCCATTACGGGCCGTTTCGCGATGACCAGGGCCTGGTGCTGGACGAAGGCATCGCCTTGTACTTCCCAGGGCCCAACTCGTTCACCGGTGAAGATGTGCTCGAGCTCCAGGGGCATGGCGGGCCTGTGGTCCTGGACATGCTGCTGCAGCGCTGTGTACAACTCGGTTGCCGGCTGGCCCGCCCGGGTGAGTTCAGCGAGCGTGCGTTTCTCAACGACAAGCTCGACCTGGCACAAGCCGAGGCGATCGCCGACCTTATCGAGGCCAGCTCCAGCCAGGCGGCGCGCAATGCCTTGCGCTCGCTGCAGGGGGAGTTCTCCAAGCGTGTGCACAGCCTCACCGAGGCGCTGATCGCCTTGCGCATCTACGTGGAGGCGGCGATCGACTTCCCCGAGGAGGAGATCGACTTCCTCGCCGATGGCCACGTGCTGTCGATGCTGGATACCGTGCGCAGCGAGTTGTCCACAGTACAACGCGAAGCCGGGCAGGGCGCGCTGCTGCGCGATGGTATGACGGTGGTGATCGCCGGCCGCCCGAATGCGGGTAAATCCAGCCTGCTGAACCGCCTTGCCGGTCGCGAAGCGGCCATCGTTACCGACATCGCCGGCACCACCCGGGACATCCTGCGTGAACATATCCACATCGACGGCATGCCGTTGCACGTGGTGGACACCGCTGGCCTGCGTGATACCGATGACCATGTGGAAAAGATAGGTGTCGAGCGGGCGCTCAAGGCCATTGGCGAAGCTGATCGTGTATTGCTGGTGGTCGACTCCACGGCACCCGAAGCCAGCGATCCCTTCGCCCTCTGGCCGGAGTTCCTCGATCAGCGCCCGGACCCTGGCAACGTCACGTTGATCCGTAACAAGGCCGACCTCAGCGGTGAAGCCGTGGGCCTGGAGCAGTGTGACGACGGCCATGTGACCATCACCCTCAGCGCCAAGGATGACGATAGCGGCTTGCAGTTGCTGCGTGACCACCTCAAGGCCTGCATGGGCTACGAACAGACTGCAGAGAGCGGTTTCAGTGCCCGCCGGCGCCACCTGGATGCCCTGCGCCAGGCCAGCGATCACCTGGAGCATGGCCGTGCGCAGCTGACCCTGGCTGGCGCCGGTGAACTGCTGGCAGAGGACCTGCGCCAGGCTCAGCACGCCCTGGGAGAGATCACAGGGGCGTTCAGCTCGGATGACCTGCTGGGGCGTATCTTCTCCAGTTTTTGCATCGGCAAGTAATCCACAGGCCTTCACAAGGCCATTGGCGACACCAGGCCGCTCCTTCGGGAGCGGTTTTTTTTGCTCGTCAGTCACCTCACTGG
Organism: Pseudomonas sp. SWRI68; assembly: GCF_014269165.1. NCBI lineage: Bacteria > Pseudomonadati > Pseudomonadota > Gammaproteobacteria > Pseudomonadales > Pseudomonadaceae > Pseudomonas > Pseudomonas sp. SWRI68. The sequence continues at coordinate 124,152 of NZ_JABWRU010000006.1, forward strand.
CTGTGCGTTGGCCAAGAAGGCCGTCCAGATCCTGGTTTTTTTCATCCACAGGTGAAAATAGGTGCGCCTGTACCCTGGGGATAACCCACCTTCAGGTCTCTTGATAACCCACTCTTTTTCTTGAGGAAAAACCGGCCTGTGGGTAAATAGGCATTTAATCCACAGGTTAAATGACGTTATCCATAGCCCTCATGGCACTTGAATAACAGGGTTTAATTTCTCTGTACACAGCGCCATATAAGGCCTGTGTAATCTTATCCACAGAAAGGTGTGTGCATAAGAATAAACATAAAAACAAAGCTTTTTAAATTCTTCTTCTTTGATTTCTGTTGTTTGCCACTCATCCACAGCCTGATCAAATTTTGCGCAAACGGTTCCTTTGCAAGGGGGTAAGTCCCTATACTTGTCGGCTTACCTTCTCTATTCGCAAAAACAGGCACGAGGTGCGTGGTGGATTTCCCTTCCCGTTTTGAAGTGATCGTCATCGGCGGCGGCCATGCCGGTACCGAGGCTGCGCTTGCGTCTGCACGCATGGGTGTCAAAACCCTGCTGCTGACCCACAACGTGGAAACCCTCGGTCACATGAGCTGCAACCCCGCGATTGGCGGTATTGGCAAAAGCCATCTGGTCAAAGAGATCGATGCGCTCGGCGGCGCCATGGCGCTGGCCACCGACAAGAGCGGCATTCAGTTCCGCGTGTTGAACAACCGCAAAGGCCCGGCCGTACGCGCCACCCGAGCGCAAGCTGACCGCGCCATCTACAAGGCAGTGGTTCGCGAAATCCTGGAAAACCAGCCAAACCTGTGGATATTCCAGCAGTCCTGCGACGACCTGATCGTCGAACAGGACCAGGTCAAAGGCGTGGTAACCCAGATGGGCCTGCGGTTCTTCGCCGAATCCGTGGTGCTGACTACCGGTACCTTCCTCGGTGGGCTTATCCACATCGGGTTGCAAAACCATTCCGGCGGCCGCGCCGGCGATCCGCCCTCGATCGCGCTGGCACACCGCATGCGTGAACTGCCGCTGCGCGTCGGCCGACTGAAAACCGGTACCCCGCCACGTATCGATGGCCGCTCGGTGGACTTCTCGGTGATGACCGAACAACCGGGCGACACACCGATCCCGGTCATGTCGTTCATGGGCAATGCCCAGATGCACCCGCGCCAGGTGAGCTGCTGGATCACCCACACCAACGCACGTACCCACGAGATCATCGCCTCGAACCTCGACCGTTCGCCGATGTACTCTGGTGTGATCGAAGGCGTCGGCCCGCGCTACTGCCCGTCGATCGAAGACAAGATCCATCGCTTCGCCGACAAGGAAAGCCACCAGGTGTTCATCGAGCCGGAAGGCCTGACCACCCATGAGCTGTACCCCAACGGTATTTCGACTTCGCTGCCGTTCGATGTGCAGCTGGAGCTGGTGCGTTCGATCCGCGGCATGGAAAACGCCCACATCGTGCGCCCGGGTTATGCCATCGAGTACGACTACTTCGACCCGCGTGACCTGAAGTACAGCCTCGAGACCAAAGTCATCGGCGGCCTGTTCTTCGCCGGCCAGATCAACGGCACTACCGGTTACGAAGAAGCCGGTGCGCAAGGCCTGCTGGCCGGTACCAACGCTGCGCTGCGCGCGCAAGGCCGCGAAAGCTGGTGCCCGCGCCGCGACGAGGCGTACATCGGCGTACTGGTCGACGACCTGATCACCCTGGGTACCCAGGAGCCGTACCGCATGTTCACCTCGCGTGCCGAATACCGGCTGATCCTGCGCGAGGACAACGCCGACCTGCGTCTGACCGAGAAAGGCCGTGAACTGGGCCTGATCGATGACCAGCGTTGGGCGGCGTTCTGCACCAAGCGTGATGGCATCGAGCGTGAGGAACAGCGCCTCAAGTCGACCTGGATTCGCCCTAATACCCCGCAGGGGCAGGCGGTTGTGGATAAGTTCGGTACGCCGTTGAGCCACGAATACAGCCTGCTCAACCTGTTGGCACGGCCAGAAGTGGATTACGCCGGCCTGATCGAGGCTACCGGGGGGGATGCCATCGACCCACAGGTTGCCGAACAGGTCGAGATCAAGACCAAGTACGCGGGCTACATCGACCGCCAGCAGGACGAGATCGCCCGTCTGCGCGCCAGTGAAGATACCCGCCTGCCTGTGGATATCGACTACACCACGATTTCCGGCCTGTCCAAGGAGATCCAGGGCAAGCTCGGCCAGACCCGTCCCGAGACGCTGGGCCAGGCTTCGCGTATTCCTGGTGTGACGCCAGCGGCCATTTCGCTGCTGCTGATTCATCTGAAAAAACGCGGCGCAGGCCGCGAATTGGAGCAAAGCGCTTGAGTTCCCTGGTCACCCCGCAACACGCCGAAGAATTGTCCACAGGCGCGCGCCAGCTCGGCATCGAGCTGAGCGCGCAGCAGCGCACGATGCTACTGGGCTACCTGGCCCTGTTGATCAAATGGAACAAGGCCTACAACCTCACTGCCGTGCGCGATCCGGACGAGATGGTTTCCCGGCACCTGCTCGACAGCCTCAGCGTCATGTCGTTTATCCACAGCGAGCGCGACAACTGGCTGGATGTCGGCAGCGGGGGTGGCATGCCGGGCATTCCCTTGGCTATCCTGCACCCGCACAAGCGGGTGACGGTGCTGGACAGCAACGGCAAGAAGACCCGCTTCCTGACCCAGGTGAAAATGGAGCTCAAGCTGGACAACCTGCAGGTTATCCACAGCCGGGTTGAAGCCTTCAAACCGGCGCAACCGTTCAGCGGAATCATCTCGCGTGCCTTCAGCAGCATGGAGAACTTCACCAACTGGACCCGCCATCTGGGCGACACCGGGACGCAATGGCTTGCAATGAAGGGGCTGCATCCTGCCGATGAACTGGTAGCATTGCCCGCAGACTTCACAGTGGAAAGCGAGCAGGCCCTGACCGTTCCAGGTTGCCAGGGCCAGCGCCATCTGCTGATACTGCGCCGCAAGGCATGACTGGGAACACGCGCATCAATGGCTAAGGTATTCGCAATCGCGAACCAGAAAGGTGGTGTGGGCAAGACCACCACCTGTATCAATCTCGCGGCATCGCTGGCCGCGACCAAACGTCGTGTGCTGCTGATCGACCTCGATCCGCAAGGCAACGCCACCATGGGCAGCGGTGTCGACAAGCACGAGCTCGAGCACTCGGTATACGACTTGCTGATCGGGGAATGCGACCTGGCTCAGGCCATGCATTACTCCGAGCACGGTGGTTTCCAGCTGTTGCCGGCCAACCGTGACCTGACCGCCGCCGAAGTGGTGCTGCTGGAAATGCAGGTCAAGGAAAGCCGCCTGCGCAACGCCCTGGCGCCGATCCGCGAGAACTACGACTTCATTCTCATCGACTGCCCGCCGTCGTTGTCGATGCTGACCCTCAACGCGTTGGTGGCTTCCGATGGGGTGATCATCCCCATGCAGTGCGAGTACTACGCACTGGAAGGCCTCAGCGACCTTGTGGATAACATCAAGCGCATCGCCGCCCGGCTGAACCCAGAGCTGAAGATCGAAGGCCTGCTGCGGACCATGTTCGATCCGCGCCTGAGCCTGAACAACGATGTTTCGGCCCAGCTCAAGGAACACTTCGGCGAGCAGCTGTACGACACGGTCATTCCGCGCAACATTCGCCTGGCCGAGGCCCCGAGCTTCGGCATGCCGGCCCTGGCCTACGACAAGCAGTCGCGTGGTGCGCTGGCTTATCTGGCCCTGGCCGGGGAACTGGTGCGCCGTCAGCGCCGTCCATCACGCACTGCACAAACAACTTAAGGAATCCGTATGGCCGTTAAGAAACGAGGTCTCGGACGTGGGTTGGATGCTCTGCTCAGTGGTCCTTCCGTCAGCGCGCTCGAAGAGCAGGCTGTCAAGATCGACCAGAAGGAACTGCAACACCTGCCGGTCGAGCTGATCCAGCGTGGCAAGTACCAGCCGCGTCGCGACATGGACCCGGTGGCGCTGGAAGAACTCGCGCACTCGATTCGCACCCATGGCGTGATGCAGCCGATTGTGGTTCGCCCGGTGGGCGACAACCGCTACGAGATCATCGCCGGTGAGCGCCGCTGGCGCGCCACCCAGCAGGCTGGCCTGGACACCGTGCCGGCCATGGTCCGCGAAGTGGCGGACGAGGCGGCCATCGCCATGGCGCTGATCGAGAACATCCAGCGCGAAGACCTCAACCCGCTGGAAGAGGCCCTCGCCCTGCAGCGCCTGCAGCAGGAGTTCGAACTGACCCAGCAGCAGGTGGCCGATGCCATTGGCAAGTCGCGGGTTACCGTGGCCAACCTGTTGCGCCTGATCACGCTGCCTGAAGCGATCAAGACCATGCTCGCCCATGGCGACCTGGAGATGGGTCATGCTCGCGCTTTGCTCGGCCTTGAAGAGAATCGTCAGGAGGAGGGGGCGCGTCATGTTGTCGCACGTGGCCTCACCGTGCGCCAAACCGAGGCACTGGTACGTCAGTGGCTCAGTGACAAGCCTGATCCGGTCGAACCGAGCAAACCTGATCCGGATATCGCACGCCTTGAACAGCGGCTCGCAGAGCGCCTGGGCTCGGCCGTGCAGATCCGTCATGGGAACAAGGGCAAAGGGCAGTTGGTTATTCGCTATAACTCGCTTGACGAGTTGCAAGGCGTCCTTGCTCACATCCGCTGAAACAATTCCTGTTGTAGCGCGCAGTCGGAAATCACTACCGAAGAGTTGAATAGGGGTTAATCCACCCCTATACTCTGCGCGCATTTTGTCGGCACAAATTATGCCAAGTCATAGCTGACTTGTTGGTCGACTTCCGAGGAGCAGTTGTGATGGAAATCCGCACGCCAAACCGCTTGCCTTTCCATCGCTGGGCGGTTTTTCCGGTACTGTTGACTCAATGTGTAGTACTTCTGCTGGCAACCTTGGTGGTGTGGCAGTGGAAAGGGGCGGTCAGTGGATATTCAGGTCTCTGCGGAGGTTTGATTGCCTGGCTACCCAATGTGTATTTCGCCTGGAAGGCGTTTCGCTTTAGCGGAGCCCGGGCAGCGCAGGCCATCGTCAAGTCGTTCTACGCTGGCGAGGCAGGCAAAATGATTTTGACGGCAGTGCTGTTTGCATTGACCTTCGCAGGAGTGAAGCCATTGGCGCCGTTAGCAGTATTCGGCGTCTTCCTGCTGACCCTAATGGTCAGCTGGTTCGCGCCACTGCTAATGAATAAAAGACTTTCGAGACCTTAGGGCGTTTGAGGCAACCATGGCAGCAGAAACCGCTTCGGGCTATATCCAGCACCACTTGCAGAACCTGACCTACGGTCAACTACCAGACGGCAGCTGGGGCTTTGCCCATTCGGCTGCAGAAGCCAAGGCAATGGGCTTCTGGGCGTTCCACCTGGACACCCTGGGTTGGTCCGTTGCGCTGGGTCTGATCTTCCTGTTCATCTTCCGCATGGCGGCGAAGAAGGCGACCTCCGGCCAACCCGGCGGCCTGCAGAACTTCGTCGAAGTGATGGTCGACTTCGTCAACGGCAGCGTGAAGGACTCCTTCCACGGCCGTAGCCCGGTGATCGCTCCGCTGGCACTGACCATCTTCGTCTGGGTATTCCTGATGAACGCCGTCGACCTGGTACCGGTCGACTGGATTCCTCAGCTGGCCATCCTGATCTCCGGTGATCCGCACATTCCGTTCCGCGCCGTGTCGACCACCGACCCGAACGCGACCCTGGCCATGGCCTTCAGCGTGTTCGCCCTGATCATCTTCTACAGCATCAAGGTCAAGGGCCTGGGCGGCTTTATCGGTGAGCTGACCCTGCACCCGTTCGGCAGCAAGAACATCTTCGTTCAAGCCCTGCTGATCCCGGTTAACTTCCTGCTGGAATTCGTCACCCTGATCGCCAAGCCGATCTCGCTGGCACTGCGTCTGTTCGGCAACATGTACGCCGGTGAGCTGGTGTTCATCCTGATCGCCGTCATGTTCGGCTCGGGCCTGCTGTGGCTGAGCGGCCTGGGTGTGGTGCTGCAATGGGCGTGGGCTGTGTTCCACATCCTGATCATCACCCTGCAAGCTTTCATCTTCATGATGCTGACCATCGTCTACCTGTCGATGGCGCACGAAGATAACCATTAAGACCGCCTGGCGTGTCTGATAGCCTTCCCCGCCGGTACGGGGGGAGGGCTTAAAAAGTCCGCAAGGGCAGCTGTACTCACGATTTGTTTTACCGCTTCAAACTAAAAACCTAACCAATACGACGTAAAAGTCGGGAGGAAAGATGGAAACTGTAGTTGGTCTGACCGCTATCGCTGTTGCTCTGCTGATCGGCCTGGGTGCTCTGGGTACCGCCATTGGTTTCGGCCTGCTGGGCGGCAAATTCCTGGAAGGCGCTGCTCGTCAACCAGAAATGGTTCCGATGCTGCAGGTCAAAATGTTCATCGTTGCCGGTCTGCTCGACGCCGTAACCATGATCGGTGTTGGTATTGCTCTGTTCTTCACCTTCGCGAACCCCTTCGTTGGTCAGATCGCCGGCTAATCACTCGTCACAACGAGTTGATGTGCTGTGATGAATTAAGACCGAGCGAGGTGTTGGCGTGAACATTAATGCAACCCTGATTGGCCAATCCGTTGCTTTCCTGATTTTTGTACTCTTCTGCATGAAGTACGTATGGCCTCCGGTCATCACTGCTCTGCAAGAGCGTCAAAAGAAGATTGCCGACGGCTTGGACGCTGCCAACCGCGCAGCTCGCGACCTGGAGCTGGCCCAAGAGAAAGCGGGTCAGCAACTGCGTGAAGCTAAAGCACAGGCAGCCGAAATCATTGAGCAAAGCAAGAAACGCGCTGCTCAGCTTGTCGAGGAAGCCCGTGATCAGGCCCGCGTCGAAGCTGACCGTGTGAAGGCTCAGGCTCTGGCCGAGATCGAACAGGAACTGAACAGCGCTAAAGACGCCCTGCGTGCCCAAGTGGGTGCCCTGGCCGTTGGCGGTGCTGAAAAGATCCTTGGCGCCACAATCGATCAAAACGCGCATGCGGAGCTGGTTAACAAACTGGCCGCTGAAATTTAAGCGAGGGCGATCATGGCAGAACTGACCACGTTGGCCCGACCTTACGCTAAGGCTGCCTTTGAGCATGCCCAGGCCCATCAGCAACTGGCCAATTGGTCAGCCATGCTCGGCCTGGCTGCTGCGGTGTCGCAAGACGACACCATGCAGCGCCTGCTCAAGGCCCCGCGACTGACGAGCGCAGAAAAGGCCGCCACGTTCATTGACGTGTGCGGTGACAAGTTCAATGCACAGGCACAGAATTTCATTCATGTTGCCGCGGAAAACGACCGTCTCCTGCTTCTGCCGGAGATTGCCGCTCTGTTCGACCTGTACAAGGCCGAGCAAGAGAAATCCGTGGACGTGGAAGTCACCAGTGCCTTCGCGTTGAACCAAGAACAGCAAGACAAACTCGCCAAGGTTCTCAGTGCACGGTTAGGCCAGGAAGTGCGCCTGCACGCGTCGGAGGATGCCAGCCTGATTGGCGGCGTCGTCATCCGCGCTGGTGACCTGGTAATCGATGGCTCTGTTCGCGGCAAAATCGCGAAACTGGCCGAAGCATTGAAATCTTGAGTTTGAAGGGGCAGCAGAGCAATGCAGCAACTCAATCCTTCCGAAATTAGTGAAATCATCAAGGGCCGCATCGACAACCTCGATGTGAGCTCCCAAGCCCGTAACGAAGGTACCGTCGTTTCGGTTTCCGACGGTATCGTGCGGATCCACGGTCTGGCCGACGTCATGTACGGCGAAATGATCGAGTTCCCTGGCGGCGTCTACGGCATGGCCCTGAACCTGGAGCAAGACTCCGTAGGTGCAGTGATCCTGGGTGCCTACGACACCCTCGCCGAAGGCATGAGCGCCAAGTGCACCGGCCGCATCCTGGAAGTTCCAGTTGGTAAGGAACTGCTGGGTCGCGTCGTCGACGCACTGGGCAACCCGATCGACGGCAAAGGTCCACTGGGCAACACCCAGACCGACGCGGTCGAGAAAGTTGCTCCAGGCGTGATCTGGCGTAAGTCGGTAGACCAGCCTGTACAGACTGGCTACAAATCTGTCGACGCCATGATCCCTGTCGGCCGTGGCCAGCGTGAGCTGATCATCGGTGACCGTCAGATCGGCAAGACCGCCATGGCCATCGACGCCATCATCAACCAGAAAGACTCCGGTATTTTCTGTGTTTATGTTGCTGTCGGCCAGAAGCGTTCCACCGTCGCCAACATCGTTCGCAAGCTGGAAGAAAACGGCGCCCTGGCCAACACCATCGTGGTTGTTGCCAGTGCTTCGGAATCCGCCGCACTGCAATTCCTGGCGCCATACGCCGGTTGCACCATGGGCGAGTTCTTCCGTGACCGCGGTGAAGACGCACTGATCGTTTACGATGACCTGTCCAAGCAGGCTGTTGCCTACCGTCAGATCTCCCTGCTGCTGCGCCGTCCACCAGGACGCGAAGCATACCCAGGCGACGTGTTCTATCTCCACTCCCGTCTGCTGGAGCGTGCATCGCGCGTTTCGGAAGAGTACGTCGAGAAGTTCACCAACGGTGCTGTGACTGGCAAAACCGGTTCCCTGACCGCGCTGCCGATCATCGAAACCCAGGCTGGCGACGTTTCCGCGTTCGTTCCGACCAACGTGATCTCGATCACCGACGGTCAGATCTTCCTGGAATCGGCCATGTTCAACTCGGGCATCCGCCCTGCAGTGAACGCCGGTGTTTCGGTATCCCGCGTAGGTGGTGCCGCTCAGACCAAGATCATCAAGAAGCTGTCCGGTGGTATTCGTACCGCGCTGGCTCAGTACCGTGAACTGGCTGCATTCGCCCAGTTCGCGTCCGATCTGGACGAAGCGACCCGCAAGCAGCTGGAGCATGGTCAGCGCGTTACCGAGCTGATGAAGCAGAAGCAGTACGCGCCGATGTCCATCGCGGACATGGCCCTGTCGCTGTACGCCGCTGAGCGTGGCTTCCTGACCGACGTAGAAGTCTCCAAGATCGGCAGCTTCGAGCAAGCACTGATCGCCTTCTTCAACCGTGATCACGCTGAACTGATGGCGAAGATCAACGTGAAGGGTGACTTCAACGACGAAATCGACGCAGGCCTGAAAGCCGGTATCGAGAAGTTCAAGGCCACCCAGACCTGGTAAGCCGCAGCGGGGGCCCTGGCCCCCGCTTGCTAACCTGATAGGTGATACATGGCAGGCGCAAAAGAGATTCGCAGTAAGATTGCGAGCATCAAAAGCACGCAAAAAATTACCAGCGCCATGGAGAAAGTGGCGGTCAGCAAGATGCGCAGGGCACAAATGCGCATGGCTGCTAGCCGTCCTTACGCGGAGCGTATCCGCCAGGTGATCGGTCATCTGGCCAACGCCAACCCGGAATACCGCCACCCGTTCATGATCGAGCGCCCTGTAAAGCGCGCCGGTTATATCGTGGTGAGCAGTGACCGTGGTCTGTGCGGTGGCTTGAATACCAACCTGTTCAAGGCCCTGGTCAAGGACATGAGCGCAAACCGCGAACAGGGCGTGGAAATCGACCTGTGCGTGATCGGCAGCAAGGGTGCGACTTTCTTCCGCATCTTTGGCGGCAACGTCGTAGCAGCGATCAGCCACTTGGGCGAAGAGCCATCGATCAACGATCTGATCGGCTCCGTCAAAGTGATGCTGGACGCCTACATGGACGGCCGTATCGATCGCCTCTCGGTGGTTTCGAACAAGTTCATCAACACCATGACCCAGAAGCCAACGGTCGAGCAATTGGTACCGTTGGTGGCAACCCCGGATCAGGAACTCAAGCACCACTGGGACTACCTGTACGAACCCGACGCAAAAGAGCTGCTGGACGGCTTGATGGTGCGTTACGTGGAGTCGCAGGTATACCAGGCGGTGGTCGAGAACAACGCTGCTGAACAAGCGGCCCGGATGATCGCCATGAAAAACGCCACAGACAACGCCGGTGATTTGATCAAAGAGCTGCAATTGATCTACAACAAGGCGCGTCAGGCTGCGATCACCCAGGAGATCTCGGAAATCGTCGGCGGCGCTGCCGCGGTTTAACGGTTCACATATTCAGAGGATCCAGCTATGAGTAGCGGACGTATCGTTCAAATCATCGGCGCCGTCATCGACGTGGAATTCCCACGTGACGTCGTGCCGAGTGTATACAACGCGCTGAAAGTACAAGGCGCGGAAACCACCCTCGAAGTTCAGCAGCAGCTGGGCGACGGCGTGGTTCGTACCATTGCGATGGGCTCCACCGAAGGCTTGAAGCGCGGTCTGGATGTCGTCGACACCGGTGCTGCCATTTCCGTTCCTGTTGGTAAGGCCACTCTCGGCCGTATCATGGACGTACTGGGCAACCCGATCGACGAAGCCGGCCCGATCGGTGAAGAAGAGCGTCGCGGTATCCACCAGCCAGCGCCTTCGTTCGCTGACCAGGCAGGCGGCAACGACCTGCTGGAAACCGGCATCAAGGTTATCGACCTGGTTTGCCCGTTCGCCAAGGGTGGTAAGGTTGGTCTGTTCGGTGGTGCCGGTGTCGGCAAGACCGTAAACATGATGGAACTGATCCGTAACATCGCCATGGAACACAGCGGTTACTCCGTGTTCGCTGGTGTGGGTGAGCGTACTCGTGAGGGTAACGACTTCTACCACGAGATGAAGGACTCCAACGTTCTCGACAAAGTAGCGCTGGTCTACGGTCAGATGAACGAGCCACCAGGAAACCGTCTGCGCGTAGCGCTGACCGGCCTGACCATGGCTGAGAAGTTCCGTGACGAAGGTAACGACGTTCTGCTGTTCGTCGACAACATCTATCGTTACACCCTGGCCGGTACCGAAGTATCCGCACTGCTGGGCCGTATGCCTTCGGCAGTAGGTTACCAGCCGACCCTGGCTGAAGAGATGGGCGTTCTGCAAGAGCGCATCACCTCCACCAAGGAAGGTTCGATCACCTCCGTGCAGGCCGTATACGTACCTGCGGACGACTTGACCGACCCGTCGCCAGCGACCACCTTCGCCCACTTGGACGCCACCGTCGTTCTGTCCCGTGACATCGCCTCCCTGGGTATCTACCCAGCGGTCGATCCACTGGACTCGACTTCGCGCCAGCTGGACCCGAACGTGATCGGCAACGAGCACTACGACACTGCGCGTGGCGTTCAGTATGTTCTGCAGCGCTACAAAGAGCTGAAGGACATCATTGCGATCCTGGGTATGGACGAACTGTCCGAGACCGACAAGCAACTGGTAGCCCGCGCTCGTAAGATCCAGCGCTTCCTGTCGCAGCCGTTCTTCGTGGCCGAAGTCTTCACCGGTTCGCCAGGCAAGTACGTTTCCCTGAAAGACACCATCGCTGGCTTCAGCGGCATCCTCAAAGGTGACTACGACCACCTGCCAGAACAAGCGTTCTACATGGTCGGCAGCATCGACGAAGCGATCGAGAAAGCCAAGAAACTGTAATTCCTGCGCCCCGCAAGGGGCGCTATCAGGTTGAGGCAAGCAGATGGCTATGACAGTCCATTGCGATATCGTCAGCGCGGAAGGAGAAATTTTCTCCGGTCTGGTCGAGATGGTGGTTGCGCACGGTAACCTGGGTGATCTTGGTATCGCTCCAGGCCACGCGCCGCTGATCACCAATCTGAAGCCAGGTCCGATCACGCTGACCAAGCAGGGTGGCGCACAAGAGGTGTTCTACATCTCTGGTGGTTTCCTCGAGGTTCAGCCGAACATGGTCAAGGTGCTTGCCGATACCGTGCAACGTGCTGCAGACCTGGATGAAGCGCAGGCTCAGGAAGCCCTCAAGGCTGCCGAGAACGCCCTGAATACGAAAGGCGCGGACTTCGACTACGGCGCCGCCGCCGCACGTCTGGCCGAGGCCGCAGCTCAGCTGCGTACCGTCCAGCAAATGCGCAAAGGCAAGTAATCGGCCACGGCTGATGACTTCTGTTGCGATTGAGTAAAAGGGTAGCCTCGGCTACCCTTTTTCTTTTTTTGATTTCCCCCCCCCGGTCATTTCACTGACCGCCCAGGATTGGTAGCCAGTAATGTCACTCGATATCGTTATTCTCGCCGCCGGCCAAGGTACCCGCATGCGCTCGGCGCTGCCCAAGGTACTGCACCCGGTTGCCGGCAACTCCATGCTCGGCCATGTTATCCACAGCGCGCGCCAGCTTCAGCCGCAAGGCATCCACGTGGTCATTGGCCACGGTGCCGAGCAGGTACGTGAGCGCCTGGCAGCTGACGACCTGAACTTCGTCATGCAGGACAAGCAGCTGGGTACAGGCCATGCCGTGGCTCAGGCGCTGCCGGCGTTGACCGCAGACACCGTGCTGGTGCTGTACGGCGATGTGCCGTTGATCGAAGTGGAGACCTTGCAGCGTCTGTTGGCCAAGGCCAACGACGAGCAACTGGGGCTGCTCACGGTCACCCTCGAAGACCCGACCGGCTATGGCCGTATCGTGCGTGACGAGCAGGGCAAGGTAACGGCGATCGTTGAGCACAAGGATGCCAACGACGCGCAGAAAGCGATCAAGGAAGGCAACACCGGTATTCTGGCCCTGCCTGCCGCGCGCCTGGCGGACTGGATGAGCCGTTTGTCGAACAACAATGCCCAGGGCGAGTACTACCTGACCGATGTCATCGCCATGGCGGTGTCCGACGGCCTGGTGGTAGCGACCGAGCAGCCCCATGACCCGATGGAAGTGCAGGGCGCCAACGATCGTCGCCAGCTGTCCGAGCTGGAGCGCCACTATCAGTTGCGCGCAGGCCGCCGCCTGATGGCCCAGGGTGTCACCCTGCGCGACCCGGCGCGGTTCGATGTGCGCGGTGAAGTGACCGTAGGCCGTGATGTGCTGATCGACATCAACGTGATCCTCGAAGGCCAGGTAGTGATCGAGGACGATGTAGAAATCGGCCCCAACTGCGTGATCAAGAACAGCACCCTGCGCAAGGGTGCGGTGGTCAAGGCCAACAGCCACATCGAAGGTGCGGTGATGGGCGAGGGTAGCGATGCCGGCCCGTTCGCGCGCCTGCGCCCGGGCAGCGTGCTGGATGCCAAGGCCCATGTGGGTAACTTTGTCGAACTGAAAAACGCTCACCTGGGTGAGGGCGCCAAGGCCGGCCACCTGAGCTACCTGGGCGATGCCGAAATCGGTGCGCGCACCAACATCGGCGCTGGCACCATCACCTGCAACTACGATGGCGCCAACAAGTTCAAGACGGTGATGGGCGAAGACGTGTTCATCGGCTCGAACAACTCGTTGGTGGCGCCTGTGGATATCCAGGCTGGTGCTACTACTGCGGCAGGCTCGACCATCACCCAGACTGTTGAAGCAGGGCAGCTTGCTGTGGGCCGTGCGCGCCAGCGCAACATCGACGGCTGGAAGCGGCCGGAGAAGATCAAGAAGAGCTGAGTTATACACAGTTGTTTCGATCGAAAGCCGACCTGTGTGAATGGGTCGGTTTTTTTTGGGCTGTTGGAAAGCTGGGAGGGCTTTGCCCTCCTTTCGCGACGCGAGGCCGCTCCTACAGGGATACGCGCCACCTGGAGGGTAGCGAAAGGGCCGCGTGAGCGGACGGCAACAGACTTATCCACAGTTCATGGCGCTTGACGAAACGAGCGTCTTAGGTTTTGATTGCAACCATTATCTTTCGAATCGAAACTTAAGCGCTCATGTCGAAACGTAACACCCCCCAACGCCGGCACAACATCCTGGCCATGCTCAGCGAGCAGGGCGAGGTGAGTGTGGACGCGTTGGCCAAGCGCTTCGAAACGTCAGAAGTCACCATTCGCAAGGACCTCGCAGCCCTGGAAACCAATGGCCTGCTATTGCGACGCTACGGCGGTGCGGTGCCGGTGCCGCAAGAGTTGCTCGGCGAACCTACCCAGCCCGTGTCCGCCTACAAGAAGGCCATTGCCCGCGCTGCTGTAGGGCGTATCCGCGAACATGCGCGGATCATCATCGACAGTGGCAGCACCACTGCTGCGATGATCCCTGAACTGGGCCGCCAACCGGGCCTGGTAGTAATGACCAACTCATTGAACGTGGCCCGCGCCATCAGCGACCTGGAGCATGAGCCGGTGCTGCTGATGACCGGCGGCACCTGGGACCCGCACTCCGAGTCGTTCCAGGGGCAGGTGGCCGAGCAGGTGTTGCGTTCCTACGATTTCGACCAGCTGTTCATCGGTGCCGATGGCATCGACCTCAACCGGGGTACCACCACCTTCAACGAGCTGCTTGGCCTGAGCCGAGTCATGGCCGAGGTGGCCCGGGAAGTGATCGTGATGGTCGAGTCCGACAAGGTAGGGCGCAAGATCCCTAACCTCGAGCTGCCCTGGGGCAGCGTGAATACCCTTATTACAGACGAACGCCTGCCCGCAGCGGCACGCGAACACATTCAAGCCCGCGGCATCAACCTGATTTGCGCCGCGATCAGCCAGGAGCAATAACCATGTGTGGAATCGTTGGTGCCGTAGCCGAGCGTAATATCACCGCCATTCTGATCGAAGGCCTCAAGCGCCTCGAATACCGCGGGTACGACAGTGCCGGCCTGGCTGTCTTCAGCCAGCAAGGTGAGCTGGAGCGTCGCCGCCGTATCGGTAAAGTCAGCGAGCTGGAAGCCGCCGTCGCCGCCGACCCCCTCACCGGCCAGCTGGGCATCGCCCACACCCGTTGGGCCACCCATGGTGCGCCCACCGAAGGCAACGCCCACCCACACTTTTCGGCCAGTGAAGTGGCGGTCGTGCACAACGGCATCATCGAAAACCACGAAGAGCTGCGTGAAGAGCTGAAAGAGCTCGGCTACGTATTCACTTCGCAGACCGATACCGAAGTCATCGTTCACCTGATCCACCACACGCTCAAGACTGTCCCGGACCTGACCGATGCGCTGAAGGCCGCTGTGAAGCGCCTGCACGGTGCCTATGGCCTGGCCGTGATCAGTGCCAAACAGCCAGACCGCCTGGTAGCCGCTCGCAGCGGTAGCCCGCTGGTGATCGGCCTCGGCCTTGGTGAGAACTTCCTGGCTTCGGACCAGTTGGCCCTGCGCCAGGTCACCGACCGTTTCATGTACCTGGAAGAAGGCGACATCGCCGAGATCCGCCGTGACCAAGTCAGCATCTGGGACCAGGCCGGCACCAAGGTCCAGCGTGAAACCGTGCAGTACCACGAAGGCGCTGAGGCGGCCGACAAAGGTACCTACCGTCACTTCATGCTCAAGGAAATCCACGAGCAGCCAAGCGTGGTCCAGCGCACGCTGGAAGGCCGCCTGGGCAAGGATAATGTTCTGGTGCAGGCCTTCGGCCCTAATGCCGCCGAACTGTTTGCCAAGGTTCGCAATGTGCAGATCGTCGCTTGCGGTACCAGCTACCACGCCGGCATGGTTGCCCGTTACTGGCTCGAAAGCCTGGCCGGCATCCCTTGCCAGGTCGAAGTGGCCAGCGAGTTCCGCTACCGCAAGGTCGTGGTCCAGCCAGACACCCTGTTCGTCTCGATCTCGCAATCCGGTGAGACCGCCGACACCCTGGCCGCCCTGCGCAATGCCAAGGAACTGGGCTTCCTCGGCAGCCTGGCCATCTGCAACGTCGGCATCAGCTCGCTGGTGCGCGAATCCGACCTGACCCTGCTGACCCTGGCCGGCCCAGAGATCGGTGTTGCCTCGACCAAGGCATTCACCACCCAGCTGGTTTCGCTGATGCTGCTGACCCTGGCCCTGGGCCAGGTGCGCGGTACCCTCGAAGCCGGTGTGGAAGCCGAGCTGGTTGAAGAGTTGCGCCGCCTGCCGACCCGCCTGGGCGAGGCACTGGCCATGGACGCGACCGTCGAGAAGATCGCCGAACTGTTCGCCGACAAGCACCACACCCTGTTCCTGGGCCGTGGCGCCCAGTACCCGGTGGCGATGGAAGGTGCGCTCAAGCTCAAGGAGATCTCCTACATCCACGCCGAAGCCTACCCGGCGGGCGAGCTGAAGCACGGCCCGCTGGCGCTTGTGGATAACGACATGCCGGTGGTCACCGTGGCGCCGAACAACGAACTGCTGGAGAAGCTCAAGTCCAACCTGCAGGAAGTACGTGCCCGTGGCGGTGAGCTGGTGGTGTTCGCCGACGAGCACGCTGGCATGACCAACGGTGAAGGCACCCACGTGATCAAGGTGCCGCACATCGCGGACGCTCTGGCGCCGATCCTGTACACCATTCCGCTGCAGCTGCTGTCGTACTACGTCGCCGTGCTCAAGGGTACCGACGTTGACCAGCCGCGTAACCTGGCGAAATCGGTGACGGTCGAGTAAGCCACAGCGGTTAATGGCGATGGTGGTTTCGATGCATTAGAACTGTTGTCGAACAATTGAAACTGTTGCCGGTAGAGGGAAGCGCTCGCTTCCCTTCATCGGGCGCTTCACCCTCCTCCCCGCTTCACCCCTCCCTACCTAGATCTGGCGTTCTCTGATGCCCCTTGCCGTTCAGGGTCATGAATCTCTGGGCTCCGTCAGCTTCCGCTATTCGCTCAAGTGCTCTGAGCAGCAGGGTACCGATCCCTGACTTTCGCTGGGCCGGTCCGACAACCCGTGAGCGAATCAGACGAGTCCGACCACTTCCTTAGGGCCCAGAGCGCGGGCTATTTCCTGTTTTATGACGTCCCGTAAGGCGCGGCGATTGTGAATATCTGGTTTACCACATATTCGAATAGGCATATATTTGGATTTCCAGATATTAGTCGTACACGCATTCCCCAGGAGGTCACATGCGGGAAACACTGACTCCCCCCATCGTTTTCAAATGCCTGGCTGATGACACTCGGGCCCGGATGACCCTGCTGATCGCCCGCGAAGGCGAACTCTGTGTCTGCGAACTTACCCACGCGCTGGAGCTGAGCCAGCCGAAGATCTCCCGGCATTTGGCCCAGTTGCGCGAGGCTGGACTCCTGATGGATCGCCGCAAGGGTCAATGGGTGTACTACCGACTGCACCCCGAACTGCCGCAGTGGGTGGACGCGATGCTGAAGGGAGTGGTCGATGCGAACCAGCAATGGTTGAGCCCCGATGCGTTGCGCCTTGCCGAAATGGGCGAGCGGCCGCAGAGCCCTGTTGCTTGTGCTTGATACTTTCCTTCGCTGATTGAGTTGTCGTCATGCTGATCGCATTTCTGATTTTTCTGGTGACGATCGTTCTCGTCATCTGGCAGCCCAAGGGCTTAGGCGTGGGCTGGAGTGCAGCTCTAGGAGCTGTCGTGGCGCTGCTGGCTGGCGTCGTAAGCCTGTCCGATATTCCAGTGGTCTGGCAGATCGTGTGGAACGCCACCGCAACGTTCATCGCCGTCATCATCATCAGCCTGCTGCTGGACGAGGCGGGGTTCTTCGAGTGGGCGGCATTGCACGTAGCCCGCTGGGGCAAGGGCAGCAGCCGCAAGCTGTTCGCCTTCATCATCCTGCTGGGCGCCGCCGTCTCGGCGCTGTTCGCTAACGACGGTGCGGCACTGATCCTGACCCCGATCGTCATCGCCATGCTGCTGGCCCTGCGCTTCTCCCCGGCGGCGACGCTGGCATTCGTCATGGCGGCGGGCTTCATCGCCGATACCGCGAGCCTACCGCTGGTGGTTTCCAACCTGGTGAACATCGTCTCCGCCGACTACTTTGGCATTGGCTTCAGCGAATACGCCTCGGTCATGGTGCCGGTGAACCTGGTCAGTATCGCCGCCACCCTGGGAATGCTGCTGTGGTTCTTCCGCAAGGACCTGCCGCGTACCTATGAACTCGACCAACTCAAGGCTCCCGAAGCCGCTATCCGCGACAAGGCGACGTTCGTTGCCGGCTGGTGGGTGCTTGCGCTGTTGCTGGTCGGCTTCTTTGCCATCGAGCCGTTGGGCGTTCCGATCAGCGCCATCGCTGCTGCCTGTGCGCTGATCCTCTACTTGATCGCCGCCCGCGGGCACGTGATTTCTACCCGCAAGGTGCTCAAGGACGCGCCTTGGCAGGTCGTGGTGTTCTCGCTTGGCATGTACCTCGTGGTTTATGGCCTGCGTAACGCCGGCCTCACCGACTACCTGACGCAGATCCTCAATGTCTTCGCCGGGTACGGGATCTGGGGCGCATCCCTCGGCACGGGGCTGCTCGCCGCTGGCCTGTCGTCGGTCATGAATAACATGCCCACTGTGCTGGTAGGCGCCTTGTCGATCCATTCCGCTGAGGCCACCGGCATCGTGCGCGAGGCCATGATCTACGCCAACGTCATCGGCTGTGACCTCGGTCCGAAAATCACCCCCATCGGCAGCCTGGCCACCTTGCTGTGGCTGCACGTGCTGGCCCGCAAGAACATCGTCATCACCTGGGGTTACTACTTGCGCACCGGCATCGTCCTGACGCTGCCGATCCTGCTTGCCACCTTGGCCGCATTGGCCATCCGCTTGAGCTTTTGAACCGGAGATACCTGATGAAAGTCTTGTTCATGTGCACCCACAACAGCTGCCGCAGCATCCTGTCCGAGGCGCTGTTCAATCACCGGGCCCCCGAGGGTATGGAAGCTGTGAGCTCGGGCAGCTTCCCAAGCGGCAAGGTCAATGAGCGGGCACTGAAAACCTTGGAAGCCGCCGGTATCCCCACCGCTGGTCTTTCAAGCAAGGCCTCGGATGCCTTCGAGAGCTCTCCTCCCGACATCGTTGTCACCGTGTGCGACCGCGCTGCCGGCGAAGCCTGCCCGATCTTCTTCGGTCCATCGCTCAAAGCCCACTGGGGTCTGGCCGACCCTTCGGCGGTCATCGGGAGTGAGGCCGAAATCGAAGAAGCCTTCCAGGCCACACTTGCGAAGATCGATGAGCGCGTGCGCGCCTTCATTGCGCTGCCTCTCTCGCAACTGAGCGAGGACGAACTGAAAGCCGAACTTGCCCGTATTGGCGCCCTGTAGGCCCTGGATCAATGGAGACCGAAATGAACGACCACCTGCCAAATGTCCAACCAGAACTGATTGATTTGCCGTCGCTGGAGCGGCTGGCGCCGAAGGATCCTTCCACGCACAAACCGCGCATCCTGCTGCTGTACGGATCGACCCGCGAACGCTCATTCAGCCGCTTGATGGTTGAGGAAGCTGCGCGCCTGCTGGAAGCGTTCGGCGCCGAAACCCGTATCTTCGACCCTTGCGGCCTGCCGCTGCCGGATGACGCTCCGAACTTCCACGAGAAGGTGCTGGAACTCCGCGAGCTGATGCAATGGTCCGAAGGCCAGGTGTGGTGCTCGCCCGAGCGTCACGGCTCAATGAGTGCTGTCTTCAAGGCGCAGATCGATTGGGTACCGCTGGCCATGGGCGCCGTTCGCCCAACCCAGGGCAAGACCCTCGCGGTGATGCAGGTGTGTGGAGGCTCGCAGTCATTTAACGTGGTGAACCAACTGCGCGTGCTTGGTCGCTGGATGCGTATGTTTACCATCCCGAACCAGTCGTCGGTGCCGAAAGCCTTCCTGGAGTTCGATGAAGCCGGGCGCATGAAGCCGTCTTCTTTCTACGATCGACTGGTCGACGTGATGGAGGAACTGACCAAGTTCACGCTGCTGCTGCGTGATCGCCAGGATTATTTGGTAGACCGCTACTCCGAGCGCAAAGAGTCGGCGGAAGAACTATCCAAGAGAGTCAACATTAGGTCTATTTGAGGTCATGAGCATGTCGCACCCTTACTCATTGAAATCGTTGCCCCATGCTCCGGGTGTGCTGCTTTTGACGCCTTGTCCGGGCACCCCGCTCGACCCGTGAGCGTCACGGCTGGAGCGCACCGGGCATGCCCCTCTTGGCACCCTCCAACCCCGCCGCATGCCGGGCCACCCGCCAGCCGAACACAATCGCAGGCCCCAGGGTGGTACCTGGGCCAGGGTAGGTGCCGCGAAAGATCGAGGCCAGGTCATTACCGCAGGCGTATAGCCCCTCGATCACCTGGCCTTGGGTGTCCAGCACCTGGCCGTCGGCGTTGCCGCTCAAGCCTGCGCTGCAGGCGAGGTCGGCGGGTTGTACGGTGACGGCATAGTAAGGCCCCTCGCCCAGCGGGCGCACGCAGGGGTTGGGTGTTTGCTGTGGGTCGCCATTGTGACGGTTCATGGGGCTGCTGCCACGGTTGAATGCCGGGTCTTCACCGTGTGCGGCGGAGGCGTTGTAGGTGTTGACCGTGTTTGCGAGCCCCTCGGCATCGATCTTGAGCTTGCTGGCAAGCTCGGCCAGCGTGCTGGCTTTGACCAGGTAGCCGGCCTTGACGAAGCTGGCGATGTTGGCGGCGGTGCGCAGCGGCATCACCAGGCCCAGGCCATAGCGGCGTAAGAAGGCTTCATCGCAGATCAGGTGAGCGGTGGGGCTGCTATCGGCGAGCATGCCCATGACGAAGTCGTGGTAGGAGTCCGACTCATTGACGAAGCGCAGGCCCCGGCGGTTGACTGCGATCAGCCCTGGCTTGGCACGGTCTAGCAGGATGTGTGGCCAGACGGCCTGGTAGCCGTCCTTGCTTGTGCGGATCGAACAGGGCATCCATAGACCCGGGCTGTCATGGCCGTTGTCGAGCTGAGCGTTAGCCTTCAGCGCGCGATCGATGCCGTCGCCGGTATGGGTCAAGGGCGCCAGTGAAAGGGGTTGGGCCGCGGCGGGGAACAGTTGCTTGCGCAACGTCGGGTGGCGGGTCACGCCGCCGGTGGCCATCACCACGCCTCGGCGGGCGCGGATGCGCTGGGGCTGGCCATTGTGCAGCACCACAGCGCCCACCACCTTGCCGTTCTCCTGGATCAAGTCGTGCAAGGGCGTTTCAAAACGAATGGTAACGTTGCGCTGGCGCAGGCTGTAGAACAGGCGGGCAACCAAGGCGTTGCCCATCACCAGGTTGGTGCCACGGGGGTGGCTCAGGCGGTCGATGCAATAGCGGCCGACAACGCTCAGGGTACGGGTCAGGTTTTTCAGCGAGGTAAAGGGCGACAGCAGCGCGTCGAGGTCGGCGCGGGGCACCATCATGCCGCCGAGCCCCATGAACTCCGGGCGTGGTGGCCGTACGCGGGCGAAATCTTTCCCCAGTAGCCTGGCGTCGAACGCGAGCGGTGCCAGGGCGCGGCCACCGAACGCTGCTCCTGGGCCGCTGACATAGTCGGGGTGGGCTGCGGCGGCCACGAATTTGACTTCGCTGATGCGCTCCAACTCGTCAATTGCCTGCGGCCCGCTGGCCAGAAAGGCTTCGCGTAAGGCTTCACCACCGCGCTCACCGACCACCGCCTTAAGGAAGGTTGCAGCATCTGCCACGCTGTCCGGTACTCCGGCGCGCTGGCTCTGGGTGGTGCCGGGTACCCAGGTGGTACCGCCTGAGGTCGCACTGATGCCGCCCACGGCAGCGGTTTTTTCACACAGCAGCACGTCCAGCCCGTGGTGCTTGGCCATCAACGCTGTAGTCATGCCTGCGGTGCCTGCGCCGAACACCAACAGGTCGACTTCCTGGTCCCAGCGTGGGGGAAGGGGGGTGATGGTGCTCATCGTACGTTCTCCTGAGTGGTAAGGGCGAAGGGCTTGGAAGCAAACGACATGGGGGATCCCTCGAGGATCAAGGCCTGTAGGCCGGGCGTTATTCGTAGGCTGTGGCGCCAGCCAGGTGGCGCCCGGCGATATAGCCGAAGGTTGCGGCTGGCCCCAGGTTGATTCCGCCGGCCGGATAGTGCCCGCCCATGATGCTGGCCATGTCGGACCCCGCTGAATAAAGGCCTGCGATCGGCTGCCCGTGAGTGTTGAGGACTTGCGCATGGGCATTGGTCTTGAGGCCTGCGAAGGTGCCGAAGCAGCCTGCCTCGACCTTCACCGCATAGAATGGGCCCTGCTCGATTGGCGCGACGCAAGGATTTGGCGCGTGCTGCGCATCACCCTGCTTGCGGTTGTAGGGCGTAGTGCCGCGACCGAACTGGGGGTCTTCACCGTTGCGGGCGTGGCGGTTGTACTCGGTCACAGTCTGGCTCAGGCCCGCGGGGTCTATCCCGCACGCCAAGGCCAACGCCTCGATGGAGTGGCCAGTCTTCAGGTAACCCGAGCGGATGAATGGCTCAACGGGCAGTGGGAAAGGCCGGGAAACGCCCAGCCCATAACGCCGCTGAAACGCGCGGGTGCAGATCAACCAGGACGCGACCTCGGTGCCGGGTGCGGCCGCGACCATGGCGGCAACATAGTCATAGTAGCCATTGGCTTCGTTGACGAACCGTTGGCCGTTGGCGAGGACGCCGATGATGCCGGGCTTGCCGCGTTCGATGATATGCGGGAAGTGGCCGGCGCTACCGTCCTTGTAAGGTACTCGAGACACGGGCGCCCAAGCGGCGGCACTGGCCAGGTCTTCAGCGACCTGGCCGCCGACGCTCTCGCCCAGGCGCAAACCATCGCCATTGACGCCCAGAGGCGGCAACGCCAGATGTTCATGGCCCGTTGGCGTGCGCGGGAACAGTGCCTTGCGTCGTTCGATGTCATTGGCAAAGCCACCTGCAGCCAGCACCACACCCTTGCGCGCCCGAATGGCGATACGGCCTTTTGCTGTTTCGACGACGGCGCCGACGACCCGGTCGTGTTCATGGATCAGTTCAGTGGCCGGCGCTGACTCCCAGAGCTGTACGCCAAGGTCTTCGGCTGACTTGGCCAGGCGGGCGATCAAGGCGACGCCGTTGACGAGGTGCATGGCGCGCCCCTTGAGCGCAAGGTCGATCAAGTGTTTGCCGAAGCGTTGGGTCACGTGCAGCAGCGAACGCCAGGAGCGTGTCAGGGTGAGGAAGGCAGTCAGGTCACGGCCGGCCATGATCGGCATGCCCATGAACGAGGTTTCGCGCATCGTCTTGCGCAGCCGCTTTAGCAGTTTGCCTACCGCGTAGGCATTGTAAGGGGCGGCGATCACCGACCGACCGCCGGTGCCGGCGCCTGGCGTATCCCCGTGGATATCAGCAATTGCGTTACCGTCGGCGAATTGCAAAGCGGTATGGCGCTCAAAAAAGGAGACCATGTTGGGCGCTGCTTCGAGAAAGGCATCGATCATGGTCGGGTCGAAGTGGTCACCCAATTCATGTTCAAGGTAGGTCCGTGGCAGCGAGCGGTCCTCAATGATCCCGGCGCGCTGAGCCAACGGATTGCACGGCACCCACATCCAGCCACCCGACCAGGCGGTGGCACCGCCGAACACCTCATCCTTCTCGACCACGATCACCCGCTGACCATGCCACGCGGCGGTCACGGCTGCGCTAAGCCCGGCTGCACCAGAGCCGATGATCAGGACATCGCAGTCCACCGTGGCGTGCAGGGAAGTGTCGGTAAGCATCAAGAGGTCTCCTGGTGTAGTGGGCTTGGTCAGCGTCAATGATTTACAGGGGCTCAATGATTGCCTTGGCTGCCGCCAACGCCTCTCGGGCCCAAGCCTCTACCCCCACTTGCGCTACCCTGCGGTCATTCGGGATCTCGACACTGACCGGAACCTCGGCTGCCAGGCTGCGCCATATCCTGGCCAGATCGATGTCACCTTCCCCCGGTAGCAAACGCCCGCAGCGCGCCGCCTGGATCAGTCCCTCATGGGTGTCGGGGCGCATCGCAGGGCCGTCGCATATTTGTGCGTAGTGCAGCCACTGCGCTGGGATTCGCTGCAAATCCTCGAAGCGGCTGTCTGAACGATCAAAATGCAGGGCGTCTACCAGGATGCCGCCGTTGGCTCGATCGGCCTGTTCCACAATATGCAGAGCACTGGCCAGGTCATTGACGGCCGTCCACGGCATGAATTCGAGGTCTGCTGAGAGGCCGAATGGTTGCATTGCGTCGCATAGCCGAGCGTAGTGCTCTACAAGTCGGCCTTGCTCCGGATCGTCCCCGGCTACCAGTACCGCCTTGGCCCCTAGCTGCGCACCAACCTCGAAAAACGGCAGGTAGCGTTGCAGATCGAATTGGGCATCGAGGCGTATCAATTCCAGATCGAAGACCTTCACGCCGGTGTCGTTCATCCGTGCGAGCGTTTCACGCAGCATGCGTGCGTCATCCATCAGTGGATAGGCGACGGCCCCTGGCGCGACGGGTAACAACCGCACGCCAGCCTGGTCATAGCCGGTGCGGGCAGCCAGTTCGATGATTTCGGGCGGGCTGAAATCGAGAGCGGTCAGTTGGGCGATGGAATAGCTAGCTTGCATGGCAGGTCTCCGTAGAGGGGGTTAAGCGCGCTGGAATTCAGTTGGCTGGGTTGGGAATCGCCGACGTTCTGTGCTGACGGCCTTTGACCCATAGCGCCGTGACCCCGAGCAAGGAAGGGATGGCGAGGAACAAGAAGACCTGGCTGAAATCCCATTGGGCAGCCAGCATGAGTGCGCCGATCCCGGCGCCGCTGATAGCGCCCAGGCGACCGATGCCGGTTGCCCAGCACACCCCGGTGGCACGGATCTGGGTTGGGTAGAAAGCGGCTGCCAACGCATAGCCACCGACGTTGACGCCATTGAGGAAGTAGCCCAGCAACAGGATCAGCGGGCAGAGAACCTGCATCGTCGGCTGCTGCAGCGCGATTAGCACCGCGCAGGCGCCACCGCAGAACACCGTAATGCCGACCACCTTATGGTGATCCCAGCGGTCCATCTTCATGCCGACGGTAAAGTTGCCCAGCATGCCGCCAATTTGCAGCAACGAGCCCAGCAGTGCCGCATCGCCCATGCTAAGGCCGGCATCGCGGGTCAGCAGCGGCAGCCAGCTCGACAGCAAGTACATGGTCAGCAAACCCATGAACAGCGTGATCCAGATCATGCAGGTACCGAGGCTATAACCGGACGCGAACAACGCGCTGACCTTGCCAGCCTGTTGGATCGACGCTTCGCTGATATGAAATCGGGTACGGGCGTTGGCCAAGCCAGGGGCAACTTTGTTGATCTCCTTGATCAGGCGTTCCTTCAACGCACTGTTCTGGGCCAAAAAGCGGATGGACTCCGGCAGGCTGAAAAGCAGCAGGAGCGCAAAGGCAATGGGCAGCACACCGCCGACCACCAATACCGATCGCCAGCCAAAATGGGCGATCAGCCACTCACTGCCCAGGCCACCCAGGGCCGCGCCAAAGGCGAAACCGCAGTAGATGAAAGAGACCATATGAGAGCGGTAACGCTTGGGTGCGAATTCGGAAATCAGTGTCGCGGTATTCGGCATTGATGCACCCAGACCGACCCCGGTCAGAAACCGCAGCACTGTCAGGCTGACGACCCCGGTGGCCCAGGCCGAAGCTAGGCTCCACAGGCCGAACAGCAGCACTGAACCGATGATGACCGGCCTGCGGCCAAAACGATCTGCCAACGATCCGGCAGTCAATGAGCCGAAGGCCAGCCCGAGCAGGCCGCTCATCATCACGGGCCCAAGGTCATGTCGCTGCAAGCCCCAGTCGTCGACCAGCGCGGGTGCTATGAAACCGATCGAGGTCGTATCGAACCCATCAAAGACAAGCACCATGAAGCCCAGAAACAGCACCAGCCATTGCCTGGCGCTCATTTTTCTAGCGTCCATGAAGGTGCTGACATCAAGGTTGGGAGAACTCGACATAGATGACTCCTGTTTTTGTTTTTATCAGAACGCCTTCTGGCAGCGGCATCTTTTGCAGAACACCAGGCTTTCTCAGTGGGCGGTGATGACACTATCATAAATGGAAGATCATTCCAAAAGTAAAAAGCATTCCATTTATGATTTTGATCGGCAGGAGTCAGCGCGCTTGGTTTGACGCATTCGACAGCAGAGCTTGAGGAGAGGAGGCGGCCACGTCGGATGACAGGCCGCGTTCGATCGGTGGTCCGATCAGCCGGTCTGATCGGTGATCCGGGAGGTCATCATCGACAGCTTGGGAAGACTGTCCAGACTGATTGCGGTGATTTCTTCGGCGGCCTCGAACAATGCCGCTTTGAGAGCCTGCATACGCTCTTGGGTCAAGCGAACGCTTGGGCCGGCTATGCTGATCACGCCGATGACGTGTCGCTGCGAATCGAGGATTGCGATAGCCATCGCCGCCGCGCCAATTTCAAAACTCTCGTCAACTGACGCATAGCCTTGATCACGTGCGAGCTGCAGGTGTTTAAGCAGCTGGTCGATCGTGGTCGCTGCGTTGGGCCCATATTCACCGGCTTTGGCCAGGCCTTGACGGTAAACCAGCTCCAGCGCGCGTTCGTCACTCAGACAGCTCAACCAAGCAAGCCCCGACGCTGTACAGCAGAGTTTGGCTTCGGCACCGGCATCAGGGTCGTAGCGAAGCCCGGAGCGCGTGCCTTGCGCTTTGGAGATCCACACCAGGTTGTCGCCATCGACAATGCTCAAACGCACCAGTTCGCCAGACACACGGGCTAGGCGTTCAAGGATCGGTTTGGCGAGGTCGACGATGTCGCTCTGGGACAGGTGCTTCAGTGCAAGCGATACCACCTTGAGGGCGAGAACATAATTACCGTGCTGAGGGTCTTGGCGCACAAAACCCTGTTCAACCAAGCAATTAAGCATGCGGTGAGTGGCGCTCGGCGGAATGTCCAAGGCTTCGGCAACTTGCTGAAGAGGCAGCCCGGTGCGTTTCCCGGCCAATAGCTCAATAGCGTGCAGGCCGCGTTCCAGCGCATTGCTCATAGTTGTTCCTTGATGTGTGAGAGATGAGCTCCCGTAGAAAATGCATTGAAGGCTACCCATGACGCGTTGCAAAAGAAAGGGATGCCTATATTGACGCCAGCGTACAGGGGCCGCCAATCAGGAGTTATGTGCACGCTGTTAAGGCCTCAGATTCTGAAAAACTTCCTGTAGCAGCCCAATTGCTCACTCAGCATGTAGCTGCCTGGATGCACAGGGTGCCCCAGCGCTTGCGCCTCGCTTAGCAGGCGAGTCTCAACGGGTTGCATGATGATGTCTGCCACCAGCGTTCTGGGGGCCAGGGCAGCCAGATCAACAGGAAGCGGGTCTTCATCCGAGAGCCCTAACGGCGTTGCGTTGATAACGATATCGGCTAGCCCGAGGTGCTGGCGCTGAGCGACCTCACATCGCCCCGGCCAATGTTGGTCCAGCCTGGAGAGCAGTGCATCGGCTTTGACGGTATCCGGTTCTTGCAGAGATAACTGGCCGATTCCTGCTTGCAGTAATGCGACAGCAATCGAACTTCCCGCACCCCCACCTCCGGCCAGTACGACACGCTTGCCGGCCAGCGCGTACCCCTTGCGCTGCAGGCCCAGGACAAACCCTGTCCCGTCGAAGTTGTCAGCTTCCCATACGCCTTGTTCGTTGCGCCGCAATGCGTTGGTGCTGCCGGAGACCTGGACGGCAAGGCTGACCTCATCGGCAAATTCGCGAGCGGCAAACTTGTGAGGAATGGTGATCAGCATGCCCGAGAAATTTTCCATCGCTTGCAGGCCGCGTATTACCGTCGCGAGCTGTTCAGGCCGGGCATGCACTGCAATCATTACCGCGTCCACAGCTTGCTCAGCGAATACCTTGTTGAGCAGCTGCGGGGCCTTCACTTGCTTTACCGGGTCACCTACGACCGCAAAGATTCGGGTATTGCCTGTAGGGCTGGGTATCAACAATTGGGACATTGAGTTCTCCGTGGGTAGGCCGCGCCAGCGTTGCAGCACAAACTTATCACACGGATATCGGAATATCATTCCATTTAAGAAACAGATTCCTTTATGGTGGGCAAATGTGGATAGCGAAGAGTGTCAGGCAATGCCGGGGCCGCATTGCCTGAGCGCGATCTGTCAGATCTGCATTGCCATCCCGTCCACATTCATCGCCGCCTGGCGCAAGGCCTCGGAGCGGGTCGGGTGTGGGTGGCAGGTGAGGGCGATGTCTTCTGCCGAAGCCGAAAACTCCATGGCTACGCAGAACTCGCCGATCATTTCGCTGACGCTCGGGCCCACCAGGTGCACGCCCAGTACTTCATCGGTGTTTGCGTCGGCAATGACCTTGGCGAAGCCTTCGGTCTCGTGGTTGATCTTGGCGCGGCTGTTGGCGCTGAAGGGGAACTTGCCGACCTTGTAGGCGCGCCCTTCGGCCTTGAGCTGTTCTTCGGTCTTGCCCACACTGGCCAGTTCCGGGCGGGTATAGATGACGCCGGGGATGAGGTTGTAGTTGACCTCATGGGCCTTGCCGGCGATGCGCTCGATGCACGATACCGCTTCATCTTCGGCCTTGTGCGCGAGCATTGGGCCAGAGGTGACATCGCCGACCACCCAGATGCCGGGCACCGCACTGCGGTGGTGGTCATTGCTCAGCATGCCGCGCTTGTCGGTCGAAAGGCCCACGCTTTCCAGGTTCAGGCCCTGGGTGTACGGGCGGCGGCCGATGGCCACCAGCACATAGTCGGCTTGCAGGGTTTGTGCGTCGCCACCGGCGGCGGGTTCCAGGGTCAGGCTGACGCCATCGGCCGACGGCGTGGCTTGTGTCACCTTGCTGCCGAGCTTGAAGCTCATGCCTTGCTTGGCCAGGGCCTTTTGCAGGGTCTTGGCGGTTTCTTCATCGGTGCCCGGGCAGATGCGGTCGAGGTATTCGATGACGGTGACCTGGCTGCCCAGGCGGCGCCAGACCGAACCCAGCTCCAGGCCAATCACGCCGGCGCCGATGACGATCAGGTGCTTGGGAACCTGGGGCAGGGACAGTGCACCGGTCGAGTCGATGATGCGTTGGTTGTCGATGGTCACGCCTGGCAGGGGTGTGGGTTCTGAGCCGGTGGCAATGACAATGTCCTTGGCCTGCAGCGTGGTTTCGCTGCCGTCTTCGGCCTTGACCACGACCTTGCCAACGCCATCCAGCCGGCCCCAGCCCTTGACCCAGTCAACCTTGTTCTTACGGAACAGGTACTCGATGCCCTTGGTCAGGCCGGTCACGCTCTCGTCCTTCTGTTTCATCATCTGGGCGAGGTTCAAGGTCGGCTTCACTTCGATGCCGAGGTGGGCGAATTCATCGCCGCTGGCGGCCTCGTACAGCTCGGATGCATGCAGCAGCGCCTTGGATGGCATGCAGCCAACATTGAGGCAGGTGCCGCCCAGGGTCGAGCGGCCTTCTACACAGGCAACACTCAGGCCCAGTTGGCCTGCACGGATTGCCGCGTTATAGCCGCCAGGGCCACCGCCGATGATCACCACGTCATAGGATTTCATGGGTTCCACTCCAGGATGAAGAAGCGCGAGAGGGGCACAAGGTTAGTCTGTGTGCTTAGAATTGTATACAATCTGCGTGTTTTTCATGTCGGTTGGTTCTAGACCATCGTCGCGTTTAGCCCAAAATCTACAGCTATGAACTACCCTGACTCCGTGGCGTCCGAATTTATGAGGCGTGGCGCCCCGTTACCTGAAGGGAGGGTCATTGATGCTTGCGCAACTTCCACCTGCGTTGCAGAGCCTGCATTTACCTTTGCGTCTGAAGTTGTGGGACGGCAACGAGTTCGATCTTGGGCCGAGCCCGCAAGTGACGATCCTGATCAAGGAGCCTCAGCTGATCAGCCAGTTCACCCACCCAAGCCTTAACGAGCTGGGTGAGGCCTTCGTTGAAGGCAAGCTGGAGCTCGAGGGTGATATCGGCGAGGTTATTCGCGTGTGCGACGTACTCAGCGAGGCCCTGCTGAGTGACGATGACGATACGACGCCACAGCGTATTGCCCATGACAAGGACACCGACGCCGAAGCCATTTCCTATCACTACGACCTGTCCAATGCGTTCTACCAGTTGTGGTTGGACCCGGACATGGCCTACTCCTGTGGTTACTTCCGTGAGGCGGACAACACGCTGGCCCAGGCCCAACAGGACAAGTTCGACCACCTGTGCCGCAAGCTGCGCCTGCAGGCGGGTGACTACCTGCTGGATGTGGGCTGTGGCTGGGGCGGCCTGTCACGCTTTGCCGCACGTGAGTACGGTGCCAAGGTATTCGGTATTACCTTGAGCAAGGAGCAGCTCAAGCTGGCCCGTGAGCGGGTGAAGGAAGAGGGGCTGGCCGGGCAGGTCGACCTGCAGATTCTCGACTACCGAGACCTGCCCCAGGATGGCCGTTTCGACAAGGTGGTCAGTGTCGGCATGTTCGAACATGTCGGGCATGCCAACCTGCCTTTGTATTGCCAGAAGCTGTTCGGTGCGGTGCGTGAAGGTGGCCTGGTCATGAACCACGGCATCACCGCCAAGCATGTGGATGGGCGACCGGTAGGGCGGGGGGCGGGTGAGTTCATCGACCGTTATGTCTTCCCCCACGGCGAGCTGCCGCATCTGTCGATGATCAGCGCCAGCATTTGTGAGGCGGGGCTTGAGGTCGTCGATGTAGAAAGCCTGCGCCTGCATTACGCCAAGACCTTGCACCACTGGAGCGAGAACCTGGAAAACCAGCTGCATCGTGCGGCGGCCATGGTGCCGGAAAAGACCCTGCGCATCTGGCGGCTGTACCTGGCCGGTTGTGCCTACGCCTTCGAGAAGGGCTGGATCAACCTGCACCAGATATTGGCCGTGAAACCTT
The DNA here is from genome assembly GCF_014269165.1 of Pseudomonas sp. SWRI68. Lineage (NCBI taxonomy): Bacteria > Pseudomonadati > Pseudomonadota > Gammaproteobacteria > Pseudomonadales > Pseudomonadaceae > Pseudomonas > Pseudomonas sp. SWRI68. Next base: position 154,604 of record NZ_JABWRU010000006.1, read on the forward strand.
ATGCCGATGGCCGCCATGACCTGCCATGGACCCGTGAGGATTTGTACCGCTAGGCTGAGTGTTTCACGTTCGACCACACATACCAGGGGCCGCTATGCGGCCCCTGGTTATTAGTGCCTGTTAAAGAATCGGCGAGATCAACCGAGCAATCCGCATCCCTAGTTGTTGCAGGCGATGGGTATCCAGGCTGTCCTCCGCAGTGATCTCCCGAGCCTGCTCGAAGTCGTTGGCCAACATGGTTTGCACCTGATCGGCAAATGCACGGTCCACCGTCAGCAAGGTGATCTCGAAGTTCAGGCGGAACGAACGGTTGTCCAGGTTGGCACTGCCGATCGCGCTCACATCGTCATCCACCAGCACCACCTTCTGATGCAGAAAGCCTGGCTGGTAGCGGAACATGCGCACACCGGCGCGTACCGCTTCGAAGGCAAACAGGCTGGAGGCGGCATAGACGATCCGGTGGTCGGGCCGTGACGGAATCAGGATGCGAACATCCACCCCCCGCAGCACCGCCAAGCGCAAGGCGGCGAACACTGCCTCATCGGGGATGAAGTAGGGGCTGGTGATCCATACCCGACGCGTAGCCGAATGGATCGCTTCAAGGAAGAACAGCGAGCAGGTTTCCTGCGGGTCCGCTGGCCCGCTGGCAAGCGCCTGGCACAACACGCCGTTCTCCGGGTAGGTGTCGGGCAGGATCAACGGTGGCAGTTGGCGGGTTGCCCAGTACCAGTCCTCGGCGAACGACTCCTGCAAGCAGGCCAGCACGGGCCCACCGATTTGCACGTGGGTATCTCGCCAAGGCGACAGTTGCGGATGCGCACCCAGGTACTCATCACCCACATTGTGCCCGCCAATGAAACCGACCAGGCCATCCACCACCACGATCTTGCGGTGGTTACGGAAGTTCACCTGAAAGCGGTTGAACCAGCCACGGCGCGTGGCGAAGGCATGAATCTCCACACCACCCGCTCGCAGCACCTGGCTATAGCTTGCCGGCAAAGCATGGCTACCGACCCGGTCGAAGAGGACGAACACTTTCACCCCTTCGGCCGCTTTGCGCAGCAGTAACTGCTGTAGCGCTTTGCCCAGGTTGTCGTCGTGAATGATGAAAAACTGTACCAGCACCACTTCGCGGGCTTGATTGATTGCGGCGAAGATGGCATCGAACGTCGCTTCACCATCGATCAACAGCTTTACCTGGTTGTTCGCTAGGCAGGGCATGCGTCCGAGCTTTGGCATGGCACGCAACGCAGCATAGCTTTCGGACTCGCGGGCGGTGAGCGCCTCTTCTACCCACGGGCGCCAGTTGAGGTTGGCCATGGCCACGTGCATTTCCTGGTTGGCTTGGCGCCGTGCCTTGATGTAGGCATAGAAAGAGCGAGCGCCGAAGATCAGGTAGGGGATCAAGGTCAGGTAGGGAATGAAGACCAGTGGCATGGCCCAGGCAATCGCACCTTGGGCGGTACGCACGGTGAACACTGCATGCAGTGCGGCGATGATGCCCAACAGGTGAATCAGGCCGAGCACATAACCGAAGAAGTAGGGGCTGTGGTAATCCATATGCATCCTGCTTGCCGAGTACACTGTGGGTAACAGAACACGTTCCCGGTCCGGCTTGCAACCTGCAGGTGGATTTGGCGTCTAAGGCTCAGCCCGGCCCGTTGGCCGGTTTATTCCAGGAGCGTTTGCCCATGAAGATTCGTCTGCCACTGTTGGCGTTGGCCCTTGGCCTGAGCAGCCCGTTGGTGCATGCACAGATGTTGCAGCCCGGCTTGTGGGAGCTGACCACCAGCAACATGCAGGTCGATGGCAAGCCGTTACCCGACATGGCGTTCATGCTCGGCCAATTGAAGAACCTGCCGCCGGAGCAGCGCGCCATGATGGAGGGCGTGTTGGCCAAGCAAGGGGTGACAGTGGGGGGTAATGGGGTGCGCTCGTGCCTGACGCCAGAGCAGGTGGCAACCAATGATATTCCGCTGCAAGACCCTAAGTCGGGCTGCACGCAGCAGATTACCGACCGCACTGGCAACGTATGGAAGTTCCAGTTCAGTTGCCCCAAGGCCCAGGGCACTGGCCAGGCTACCTTTCTGAGTGACAGAGAGTTCACCACTCAGGTCAGCGGTACGTTCAATGGGTCTGGTGTGCAGCAGCAAGGCAGCATGAACACCCGTGCGGTCTGGCTGGGCAATGACTGCGGGGCGGTCAAACCGCGTAGCTGATTTGCCACTGCCATTGGCTGGTGGCGACTGCGTCGTGGGCATGCAGGCTCTCTGCATGTTCCACGCGCAGTTTGAAGGCAGTGGCCCATTTCAATTGTCGTAACGACTGGTGCAACTGTCGTGCGGCGTCTTCGCAGAACATCAAGTTCTGTCCGTTGGCCAACGCGAACGCTTGTTCATCTGCGCGCTTGACCGCAGTTTGCACGGCAGTTCCCAGGCTGGCCTCCACACGGTTGATCAACTCGGTCACCGGCAGCTCCAGCACATTGCTTTTCAAGCGCACGTGAATTTGAGCGCTACTGCGCTGACTATGGGGCGTCGCCACGATGCCCTGGCTGCTACCAAGCCACGCCATCACCCTGTCCTTATCCACCTGCTGCTCGGCAAAATCCGCTTGGAATTGTTGTTGAATCAGCTGCCTGGCAAGCGCAGCCGAACATGGGCATGTGGATGAGTAGGGCACGGAAACAAATAGTTCCACGTGGAACATCTCACTTTCGATGCGTGCATCGAGAGTTACTGGATAGCTTTTCCAGCCTGCCAACGGGCTGACCAAGGCCGGCCGTTTAAGCAGGTGGTCGAAGGACAGGCGTAGGTAGGCCGCTGATGAGAGCCCTTCATGGCTGTTCAGAAAATCAGCCAATAGCTGACGAATAACCAGCGCGGTGAGTGGCTGACCTTCCAGTGATTCAAGTGCCAGGTAAAGGCGCGACATGTGGATGCCGCGTGAGCTGCCGTCCACCAGGCTGACACCTGCGTCGACCTTGGCTGCGGCGATACGGCCCTCGAATTGCACCGGCAAGTCAATGCCACACATGCCCACCCAGTCCAGCGGTAAGGCGTGCTGCTGGGCTTGGCTGGCGATATCGGGAAGCTTGAGCTGGGTCATGGGTAATTCCAAATGAAAAGGCGATCAGCGGCAACCGCCAAGCAAGCTGCAGTGCAGGTTGAAGCGCTGCCCGCTGGAGCTGGAAACACGGTTCAAGGTGGTCCATCCGATGCGGCGGCTATAGCCCACCCACGCTTCGCCATCGCTTGCCAGGCCCGTGTAAAAGGTCAACGTGCCGTAGCGGCTGTTGGTCTGTGCCCACAAACGGCGGCTTTCGTAGTCGTAGCCACGTAGATAAAACGTGCTGCCTTCGGTGCGTACGCTGTAGTAACTGCCCTTGCCGTCCTGGCAGGCCAACAGGGTTGCGCTGCGGGTGCACAGCGCCAACGGGTTGCCCTGTGGCATGGCCGACAGTACCGATGGCACAACCAGCAATAGCAATAACACCGCACGCGACGGCTTCATATTTCATCTCCGGGGAGCATTCATCCGACGAGAACAGCTTGGCGAAATTGTATTGTTACTTTATAACATTATGCAATGCATCGTTTCGAATGCCTTCGCCTGAAGAGGTTTCGCCATGTCCAACCGTCTCCCCGTTACCGTTCTGTCCGGCTTCCTTGGTGCCGGCAAGAGCACCCTGCTGAACCATGTGCTGCGTAACCGCGACAACCTGCGAGTCGCGGTGATCGTCAACGACATGAGTGAAATCAACATCGATGCCAGCGAGGTTCAGCGTAACGTCAGCCTCAACCGTGCTGAAGAAAAGCTGGTGGAGATGAGCAATGGGTGCATCTGCTGCACGCTGCGTGAAGACCTGCTTGAGGAGGTTGCGCGGTTGGCTGAGGAGGGGCGCTTCGATTACCTGTTGATCGAGTCCACCGGGATCTCGGAGCCGTTGCCGGTGGCCGAGACGTTTACCTTTCGCGACGAGCAAGGCCGTAGCCTCTCCGACATGGCGCGCCTCGATACGATGGTCACCGTGGTCGATGGCCTGAACTTTCTTCGCGACTATCAGGCGGCAGACAGCCTGGCCAGCCGTGGCGAAACCCTGGGTGAGGACGATGAGCGATCGATCAGCGACCTGCTGATCGAACAGGTCGAGTTCGCCGATGTGCTGCTGTTGAGCAAGATCGACCTGATCGGCCAGCACGAACGGGAAGAGCTGATCGCCATTCTGCGCAGCCTCAACGCCAGGGCGCAGATCGTGCCCATGGTCATGGGCGAGGTACCGCTGGCGCGTATCCTCGACACCGGCCTGTTCGACTTCGACCAAGCCGCGCAGGCGCCCGGCTGGTTGCAGGAGTTGCGCGGCGAGCACGTTCCGGAAACCGAAGAATACGGCATCGCCGCCAGCACATGGCAGGCTCGGCGTCCGCTTCATCCACAGCGCTTTTTCGACTTTATCCACACCCCTTGGACCAACGGTAGGCTGCTGCGCTCGAAAGGTTTTTTCTGGTTGGCCAGCAAGTATCAAGAGGCCGGCAGCTGGTCGCAGGCAGGTGGCATGATGCGCCATGGCATGGCTGGCCGCTGGTGGCGATTCGTGCCGCGTGAACAGTGGCCACAGGATGTGGATAACACGGCGGCAATACTGAAAAACTGGGCCGTCGAGAGCGGTGACTGCCGCCAGGAGCTGGTGTTCATCGGGCAGAATATTGACTTCGAAAAGTTATCCACAGAGCTGCAATCATGCCTGTTGACGGATGAAGAAATGGGCCTGGGGCCGATGGGCTGGCTGCGCTTGCCAGATCCGTTCGGTCCTTGGCACGAGGAGGCGGCAGCATGATCGTCGCACACAAGCCTGTGGATATCTTTCAGGTGTCGGGTGACTCGCCGCAAGTACTGACCGAAGTTCTGCAGGACAATGTGAACCTGGCGGTATGGCGTCGGCGCATGCCGGCTCAACTGGAGGATTTCGCCCAGCTGGTCGTCAGCCTTGGTCAACCCCTGGCTGACCAGCGGGTAATCGATGTGGACGAACAGCAGGCACCGGCGTTACCGGGCTTGTTGCATGAAACCGCAGACTTGCAGGGTTATGAGAGCTTTGTCGCCGACGTGGCCTGGCTGGTGGCCGCCTATACCTGCCTGCTCGGCGCACGACGGTTGGGCTTGCGCCTGCGCGTGCTGGATGCACCGATGTGCCCGCGCTTTCATGTGGACCACGTGCCGCTGCGCTTGCTCACAAGCTACGCGGGGCCGGGCAGTGAATGGCTGCAGGAAGGTGCGATAGGCCGGCGTGAACTGCACCAGGCAATGCCTGCTGTGGATAACATTCAACGGCTGCAGGCGGGCGATGTGGCCGTGCTCAAAGGCGAAAAATGGCAAGGCAATGAGGGCGCCGGGCTGGTGCATCGCTCGCCATCCGGGCACCAACGGCGCTTGCTGCTGAGCCTTGACTGGTTGGCGTGACGGCGCATAGTGAGGCCTACCTCCAGCCCGAAGTCATGCCATGTTGCAGAACATTCCTACCCACGTGATTGCCGGCCCACTGGGCGCCGGCAAGACCACATTGATCCGCCATTTGCTGGCGCAGCGCCCGCCTGACGAACGTTGGGCCGTGTTGATCAACGAATTTGGCCTGGTGGGGCTCGACGCTGCGCTACTCAGCCGCGATGAAGACGGCATTGCCATCGGCGAGGTCGCAGGGGGCTGCCTGTGCTGTGTCAACGGCATGCCGTTTCAGGTTGGCTTGGGCCGGTTGCTGCGCAAGTCTCGGCCTGATCGGCTGTTCATCGAGCCTTCCGGCCTCGGCCATCCCTTGCAGTTACTCACCCAACTCAAGCAGGCCCCTTGGGCAGGAGTGCTGACAATCCAGCCGCTTTTGATGGTTGTGGACGCACAGAAAATGGCACGGGGCGAGGCCCTGCCTGAGGCTCAACTGCAGGCTTTTGATGCTGCCAAGGCTGTGGTTTTCAACAAGTCAGAGGCTGTGGATGAATGCCATAGGTTGTTGATAACTAAGAAGTTTAATGAAAAAGATATACTGTGGGCCAGCCACGGAAACCTACCACTTTCGGTGCTTCCCGTTTCATCCACAGGGGCTATTTCCACTGAATATGTGGATAACAGGATTGTCGACAATCTTGGAAATACCCCCGCAGCCCTATGGAATAGGCCCGATGAGCCTATCTGCCTGGTGCAACAAGGTGAGGGGGGCTGGAGTATTGGCTGGCGCTGGCATCCGAGTCGGCAGTTTTATCCACAGCGGATTCGGGCGTTTTTACACGGCTGGCCATGGCTCCGTGCCAAGGGAGTTATCCACACTGCGCACGGCTGGCAATCATTCAATGGGCTTGAGGGTGTGCTGCCGGACTGGCAGCCGAGCGACTGGCGCAGGGATACGCGCATCGAGCTGATTTTTGCTCAAGCTCAACCGCAGCCGGCTCTGCAGGCCGGTTTGAGGGAATGCCTTGGCGTCTGATCAGTTGCGCCAGCGGTTATGCTCTTGGCGCCACTGCTGCATCTCGATGACATTGTCGGTGCGTGGCGGCGTCTTGATCTCGAACGGGTAGGGCGCCAGTTCGATCTGCACGCTGTGGGCACCGAACTGGGTCACCGTGCCTGGGTGGCGTTGCTCGCCGGTGACGGTGAACTCGAAGGCGTAGATCCGCGCCAGGCGCTTCTTGCCGTTGGCATCACGAACAAAGCCGATGCGCTTGAGGGCGACGGCATCGTCCAGCAGTTCTAGGTCGAGCTTGGCGCAATGCTGCTTGACCCGCTCCAGGGCTTTTTCGCGCAGCCCATGGTTATGCCACAACCAGGCGCCTGCCGTGGCTACCAGCATCAGGACGAAGACATTCTCCAGGGTCAACATTTGCATATGCTCCAAACAGGTCGAACCAGCTTAACTGCGTCCCTGGCCTGTCGTACAGGTGGCAATCGAGTTCATACTGCGCTGCGCACAATCCTTGAAACAGCTTTGGAAATCTCCCGCATGAAACGTACCCCGCACCTGCTCGCCATCCAGTCCCACGTGGTGTTCGGCCACGCCGGCAACAGCGCCGCGGTGTTTCCCATGCAGCGTATCGGGGTCAATGTCTGGCCGCTCAATACCGTGCAGTTCTCCAATCATACTCAGTATGGCCAGTGGGCTGGCGAAGTGCTTGCTCCCGCGCAAATTCCTGCGTTGGTGGAAGGTATTTCCAACATCGGCGAACTGGGCCACTGCGATGCGGTGCTGTCTGGCTACCTGGGCAGTGCTGAACAAGGGCGGGCGATCCTGGCTGGTGTCGAACGCATCAAGGCGGTGAACCCCAAGGCGTTGTACCTGTGCGACCCGGTCATGGGCCACCCTGAGAAAGGCTGCATCGTGCCGCACGAGGTCAGCGAGTTTCTGCTGGAGGAGGCGGCCGCCAAGGCGGACATCCTTTGCCCTAACCAGTTGGAGCTGGACAGCTTCTGTGGCCGCCGCGCACAGTCGCTGGAAGATTGCGTGCAGATGGCGCGCAGCCTGCTCGCGCGTGGGCCGCAGGTCGTCGTGGTCAAGCACCTGGCCTACCCGGGGCGCGCCGAAGACCAGTTCGAGATGCTGCTGGTGACGGCCGAGCAAAGCTGGCACCTGCGTCGCCCGCTGCTGGCGTTTCCGCGTCAACCGGTGGGGGTGGGCGACCTGACCTCGGGCCTGTTTCTGGCCCGTGTATTGCTCGGGGACAACTGGTTGCAGGCGTTCGAGTACGCTGGCGCTGCGGTACATGAAGTACTGCTCGAAACCCAGGCCAGCGCCACCTACGAGTTGCAGCTGGTGCGGGCCCAGGATCGCATCGCCCACCCGCGCGTACGCTTCGAGGCGCAGCGCCTGGCGTACTAGTTGGCGTCGGTTTTCAGATCCTGGTAGCGCTTTTCCAGCTCTTGGCGGATCTGCCGGCGCTGCTGGCCCTGCAGGAACCGGCGCTTTTCCTCGCTGCTGTGCGGCTGGCGCGGCGGCACCGCTACCGGGCGGCGGTTGTCGTCGACCGCCACCATGGTGAAGAAGCAGCTGTTGGAGTGACGCACGGAGCGTTCGCGAATGTTCTCGGTCACCACCTTGATGCCCACCTCCATCGAGGTGTTGCCGGTGTAGTTGACCGACGCAAGGAATGTCACCAGTTCGCCGACGTGCACGGGTTCGCGGAAAATCACCTGGTCGACCGACAAGGTCACCACGTAGCTGCCGGCATAACGGCTGGCGCAGGCATAGGCCACTTCATCCAGGTATTTGAGCAGGGTGCCGCCGTGCACGTTGCCGGAGAAGTTGGCCATGTCCGGGGTCATCAGGACGGTCATGCTCAGCTGGGCGTTTCCAGGTTCCATAGTGTGCTCACGGTGTGGTTGCGCTGAATCGGGGCGGGTATCTGCTGACACTTCTGTTTCCCCTCTTTGAGTTTGCCTTCCTGGTACGGGACGTTGGCTGACGCTCCGTCGTCACGCTGATCACGCCATCGGCAGCGCTTAACCTGCCGATCTGTTTCTACATATTGCACCGACGTTGAGCGGCGGGGTGCGATGTTAACCTGAGTACGCCCATGCAACATGGGCTTTCCTGCATTCAATACAGTATGTACTTGCTGCTCGCTCGGTTTGCCTTGGCAGAGGAGCGGTCTGCCCGGGCATCGAGAAAAGGAGAATCGCGCCATGCATGCCATCAGCTTCATCCAGGACCTGGCAGTGATCATGCTGGTAGCCGGGGTGGTCACGATTATTTTCCACCGGCTCAAGCAGCCCGTGGTGCTGGGCTACATCGTCGCCGGCTTCATCATCGGCCCGCACACGCCGCCATTTGGCCTGATCCACGACGAAGACACCATCAAGACCCTGGCCGAGCTGGGGGTGATCTTCCTGATGTTCTGCCTGGGCCTTGAGTTCAGCCTGCGCAAGCTGTTCAAGGTCGGTGCCACGGCGTTTATCGCGGCGTTCCTGGAAATCGTGCTGATGATCTGGATCGGTTTCGAGATCGGTCGCTGGTTTGGTTGGAACACCATGGACGCGTTGTTCCTCGGCGCCATCCTGGCCATCTCCTCGACGACCATCATCGTCAAGGCACTCAACGACCTGAAGATGAAGAACGAGCGCTTCGCCCAGCTGATTTTCGGCGTGCTGATCGTCGAGGACATTCTGGGTATCGGCATCATCGCCTTGCTGTCGGGCATCGCCGTCAGCGGCACGGTCAGCTCTGGCGAGGTGTTTTCCACGGTCGGCAAACTGTCGCTGTTCATGATCGTCGCGCTGGTCATCGGCATTTTGCTGGTGCCGCGTTTGCTGGCATATGTGGCGAAATTCGAAAGCAACGAGATGTTGCTTATCACCGTGTTGGGCCTGTGTTTCGGTTTCTGTTTGCTGGTGGTGAAGCTGGAATACAGCATGGTCCTTGGTGCCTTCCTGATTGGCGCGATCATGGCCGAGTCGCGTCAACTGCTGAAGATCGAACGGCTGATCGAACCGGTACGCGATCTGTTCAGCGCCATCTTCTTTGTCGCCATCGGCCTGATGATCGACCCTCAAGTACTGATCGACTACGCCTGGCCGATCGTGGTCATCACCGTGGCGGTGGTGCTGGGCAAGATGTTGTCCTGTGGCATGGGAGCGTTTATCGCCGGTAATGACGGCCGCACTTCGCTGCGGGTTGGCATGGGGCTTTCCCAGATTGGCGAGTTCTCTTTCATCATCGCTGCGCTGGGCATGACGCTGCAGGTAACCAGCGATTTCCTCTACCCGGTGGCCGTGGCGGTTTCGGCAATCACCACGCTGCTGACGCCTTACCTGATCCGTGCGGCCGACCCGCTCTCGCTGAAACTTGGCAAGGTGGTGCCCAGCCGTCTGGCGCGTGTGCTGTCGCTGTATGGCGAGTGGTTGCGCAACATCCAGCCGCAGGGCGAGGGTGCCGTGCTTGCGGCGATGATCCGGCGCATCCTGTTGCAGGTTGGCGTCAACCTGGCGCTGGTGATCGCCATCTTCTTCAGCGGGGGCTACTTTGCCGGGCGCATTGGCAATTGGCTCAGCGAGTGGGTCGCCGATATCAGCCAGCAAAAGGCGATGATCTGGGGCGCGGCGTTGCTGCTGTCGCTGCCCTTCCTGATTGCGGCGTATCGCAAGCTCAAGGCGCTGTCGATGCTGCTGGCGGAAATGGGCGTTAAGCCTGAAATGGCGGGGCGCCATACCCAGCGAGTGCGGCGGGTGATCGCCGAGGTGATCCCGCTGCTGTCGTTGCTGGTGATCTTCTTGCTGCTGTCGGCGCTATCGGCCAGCATCCTGCCCACCAGTGAACTGCTGCTGGTGATTGCGGTAGTGGCGGCGGTGGTGGTGGCGTTGCTGTGGCGTTGGTTCATCCGCGTGCATACCCGCATGCAGATTGCCTTGCTGGAGACGCTGGAGAACAGCCGCGAGAATACGCATTGAGGCAGCAAGGCTCACTGCGCAAGATTTCACCGTCGTCCGAGGGGGTGGAGCGGTAGCGATGTCGCCAGGCGTAGAAAGCCTGGCGACTTGTAGGCGCGCGATCAGCTTTCCAGCCACACGTCCCGCGCCCAGTGCCACACCGATTCCCAGCTGTCTTCACCCACGATCTCGTCTTCGGCATCCCACAGCACTACCGTGCCGTCTTCCTCGACGCAGTAATAGTTATCACCGTCCTGGCAAATCGGGATCAGGTCGCGTGGCACGCCAGCATCCCAGGCATTGGATGCAACGTCCGGCAGGTAGGTATGCGATTGCGGGTCGGTGATCGTGACCGGTTCGAGCGAGCCGTAGACCACATCACTGACGGTCAGCAGGAACTCCTTGAACACAAAGGGAATGTTGATGAACAGCTGTTCTTCGACTTCCACCAGCTGATCTTCATCGGGAAGCTCCAAGGGCACCGGTACCGGCTCATTGGCTTCACGGAGTTGTTCGATCACTTCTTCCACGGTTCACTTCCTCTGACCTTGATGACAACGCTGCGCGTTATACCCTAGTAGGCCGCTGTGGCAAAAGCAAAAACCCCGGGACAGAGCCCGGGGTTTTTGTACAACGCGTGTCGGTTAACCGTTTTGACGGATACCGGCGACCAGCCAAGGCTGGTTCTCGCCCTGGGCGCGAACCATGTGCCAGCTTTCGCTGAACACTTCGCCCTGGTCGAAGCGCGAGGTCTTCGACACGCCACGGAAGGTCAGAGTGGCGTCGGTACGGTCGGCGCGATCATCGACACCATCCAGCTGTACTTCGAGGTTGTCGATGTAGGTAGCCTGGAAGCCATCACCCAACTCGGCGCGCTCGCGCTTGAGGAACTCGAGCATCTGCGGCGTGACGAACTCGGCGATCTTGTCCATCTCGTTGGCATCCCAGTGCTGCTGCAGCGACTGGAAGTGGCTTTGCGCGGCGGCCAGGAAGCTCTGCTCATTGAACCAGGCCGGCGCTTTGATCACCGGAGCGGCTGCGGCAGCAGGTGCGGCCGAACCACCGAAGACCGACGGCTGGGCAGGCTGGCCGTGAGCTTCACGCTGGAACGGCGCATGGCCAGGTGCGGCCATTTGCGGCTGCTGCTGGCGGCGACGCGCGGCAATGAAGCGGAACACCAGAAACGCGATCAGGCCCATGATCAGGAAGTCCATGATCTGCATGCCTTGGAAGCCGTCCCCCATGAACATGGAGGCCAGCAGGCCACCGGCGGCGAGGCCGGCCAGTGGGCCCAGCCAGCGCGAAGCACCGCTGGCGGCGGCCGGCGCACGGCCAGGTGCGGTCGGCGCGGCGGCAGGCGTGGTTGGCGTGGCCTGGCGGGTCTGGTGAATAGGCGCGGAGCCCGAGCTCTTGCCGCCGCCGAAACGCTTGGCGCTGGCGTCCAGGCTCAGCGTCAAGCCGACGCAGAGCGCCAGAGCGATGCTAAGAAAACGTTGCATAAGTGGGATATCCCCTGTTGTGGATTGCACGCGCGTCATGGTGCACAGGTTCCCGGGCACATGACCAGCGACATAATGTTTCGAGCTTTTGCCTGAATGTTACAAGCGTGCCTGTAACCGCCTGTACGCGGGGCTGCCCGCGTACAGCCTCAGATGGCCTCCAGCTTGGCATACCCCAGCATCAGCCACTTGCTGCCTTCGGCAAAGTTCACCTGTACCCGTGCCTGGGCGCCAGAGCCCTCGAAGTTGAGTATCACCCCCTCGCCAAACACCGCATGTTGCACGCGCTGGCCGAGGTTGAAGGCGGTCTGCGGAATATTGGCATTGGCGAACAGGTTGCTGGTGGCGACCTTTGCGCCGCCGAACGGGCGGCTGACACTGTTGGACAAGCGCACTTCCTGAACCAGACCTGGCGGAATCTCGCGTACGAAACGCGACACTTTATTGTAGGTCTCGCTGCCATACAGGCGACGTGTTTCGGCATAGGTCATGACCAGCTGGCGCATGGCACGGGTAATGCCCACATAGGCCAGGCGGCGTTCCTCTTCCAGGCGGCCAGGCTCTTCCAGGCTCATCTTGTGCGGGAACAGCCCTTCTTCCATGCCCACCAGGAACACATAGGGGAATTCCAGGCCTTTGGCGCTGTGCAAGGTCATCAGCTGGATGCTGTCTTCATGTTCATCGGCCTGGGCGTCGCCCGCTTCGAGCGAGGCGTGGCCGAGGAAGGCCGAGAGCGGCGAGAGGTCGGCGTCTTCGTCGCCGGCCTCGAAGTTGCGCGCTGCGCTGACCAGTTCCTCAAGGTTTTCCACCCGTGCCTGGCCCTTTTCACCCTTTTCTTCCTGGTGATAGATGATCAGGCCGGACTGTTCGATGGTGGTCTGGGTCATGGTATGCAGCGGCATGTCCACGACCTTGGCGGCCAACCCCTCGATCAGTTCTATGAAGGCACCCAACGCACTGGCAGCACGGCCCTTGAGGGCCTTGGCGGCGAGCAGCTGGCACATGGCTTCCCACATCGACAGCTGGCTGTGGCGGGCGTGATCGCGAATGGCTTCGACGGTTTTTTCGCCGATACCGCGCGGCGGCACGTTGATTACCCGCTCCAGCGCCGCGTCGTTGCCACGGCCTTCGAGCAGGCGCAGGTAGGCCATGGCGTTCTTGATTTCGGCACGTTCGAAGAAGCGCTGGCCGCCATAGATGCGGTAGGGGATGCGTTCGCGCAACAGGGCTTCTTCCAGCACCCGCGACTGGGCGTTGGAACGATACAGAATAGCGATTTCGTTGCGCGCATTGCCTTGCTTGACCAGGCTCTCGATGGTTTCTACCACATAGCGCGCTTCATCGTGTTCGTTGTAGGCCGCGTACAGGGTCAGCGGCTCGCCTTCGCCCATGTCGGTCCACAGTTCTTTGCCCAGGCGCCCGCTGTTGTTGGCGATCAGGGCGTTGGCCGCCTTGAGGATGCCGCCGGTGGAGCGGTAGTTCTGCTCCAGGCGGATCATTTCGGCGTCTGGGAAGTCGGCTGTGTACTGGTGGATGTTCTCGATCTTGGCGCCGCGCCAGCCATAGATCGACTGGTCATCGTCGCCCACCGCCATCAGGCTCTGGCCGCCGCGCGCGAGTAGGCGCAACCAGGCGTACTGCACGGCGTTGGTGTCCTGGAACTCATCCACCAGCACATGGCTGAAGCGGCGCTGATAGTGCTCCAGCAGCCCGGGGTGATCGCGCCACAGGTCGAGGGCGCGCAGCAGCAGTTCGGAGAAGTCGATGACCCCAGCGCGTTCGCAGGCCTGTTCGTAGGCGGTATAGACATCGCGCATGGTCGACAGGAACAGGTCACCGCCGGGCTGGATATGCTGAGGGCGCAAGCCTTCGTCTTTCTGGCCGTTGATGAACCATTGAGCCTGGCGTGCCGGCCACTTTTGTTCATCCAGACCGAGCTCGCGCATCACCCGCTTGACCAGGCGCTGCTGGTCGTCGCTGTCGAGAATCTGGAAGTTCTGCACCAGCCGGGCTTCCTGCCAGTGAGCCCGCAGCAAGCGATGGGCCAGGCCGTGGAACGTGCCCACCCACATGCCGGCCGGGTTTATCCCCAGCAACTGCTCGATGCGCTGGCGCATTTCTGCCGCGGCCTTGTTGGTGAAGGTCACCGACAAGATCGAATGCGGCGAGGCCTGCTCGACCTGGATCAGCCAGGCGATGCGGTGCACCAGCACGCGGGTTTTACCGGAACCGGCGCCGGCAAGCACCAGTTGACGCCCAAGCGAGGCGGCTACGGCCTGGCGTTGGGCGTCATTGAGGGAGTTCAGCAGGAGGGAGAGGTCGTCTGTGCGCATCCGGCCATTCTAGGGGCAGGCTGGTTACGGGGCAAACGCCTACTGTATGAATTTCCACCTTTACGTGCTGTCGCTCATCCGGATTGGCCTACAGCACCCTGCCAGACTCAGTTGATTGCTACCCGGTGGCCGATCTCGACCATTTGCGAACCTTCGGCGTGAATGATCTCCAGCCGCTTCCACGAAGTCCCGCCTTCGCGCCTGAAGAATACCGGCTTCTGGGTCAGGACCTGCGGGTTGATGCCCCCCTTGTCCTCCAGTTTCAGCTGAAGCACTTCCCAGCCACCTTTGTGGCGAATCTTGGGCGCCACCAGAACGGGTTCGATGCCTGGGTGAGCAACGGTCACCGTTCCCTGAACTTCGAAGCAGACCGGTTCGCCTGGCACTTCGCTGTTGTACGCATAGAGGTTTTCGATTTTGCTCATGATGGATCCCTTTGCAGTTTGAGGTGTGCGCCAGCAGGCGCAGCGCTACTGTCTCTGCTCCAAAGGGGTAATGGGATCGGGCAGGCTTTCAGCCATGCCAATGGCTGCCGTGCCTGGCCAGCAGGCTGTTGGCCTGCTCCGGCCCGTTACTACCGGCGGCGTAATGGCGCGGGGCCTGAAAGTGCTCTTCCCAGCCTTTGATGATCGGGTCTATCCAGGCCCAGGCCGCTTCGACTTCATCGCGGCGCATGAACAGCGTCGAATCACCTTCCAGCACGTCCAGCAGCAGGCGCTCATAGGCTTCCCAGCGGCGGGTCTGGCCGAATACCTGGGCCAGGTTCAGGTCCAGGTCGACCGGCTCCAGGCGCATGCCCTTGCCTGGGCTCTTGGTCATCATGCGCAGGCTGATGCGCTCTTGCGGCTGTAGCTGAATCAGCAGCTGGTTGACCTGGCCGCCGTTGAACAGCTCATGCGGCACGGGCTTGAACTGAATGACGATCTGCGACGAGCGGCGCGCCATGCGCTTGCCGGTGCGCAGGTAGAACGGCACCCCGGCCCAGCGCCAGTTATCGACGTGAGCGTGCACGGCCACGAAGGTTTCGGTGTCGCTGTCGTTGTCCACGTCCTTCTCGAAATAGTAAGCGGGTACTTCCTGGCCGCCGATGTGCCCGGCACCGTACTGCCCGCGCACGGTCTTGTCCTGCACGTCCTGGCCGCAGATCGGCTTGAGCGCCCGCAGAATCTTCACTTTCTCGTCGCGCACGGCCTCGGCCTCGAACTGCGCCGGCGGCTCCATGGCCACCAGGCACAGCAACTGCAGCAGGTGGTTCTGCAGCATGTCGCGGGTCGCGCCGGCGCGGTCGTAGTAGCCGCCGCGGTTCTCAACACCCAGGGTTTCGCAGACGCTGATCTGTACGTGGTCGACCTGGCTGTTACGCCATACTGGCTCCAGCAGGGCGTTGGCGAAGCGCAGGGCCATCAGGTTCTGCACCGTCTCCTTGCCCAGGTAGTGGTCGATACGGAACACCTGGGCTTCTTCGAACACCGCTCCGATCGCCTCGTTGATGGCTGTGGCGGACGCCAGTGAATGGCCGATCGGCTTTTCCAGCACGATACGGGCTTCGGGGTCGGCCAGGCCGGCGATGCGCAGGTGGTTGGCGATGGGCACGAACAGGTTGGGGGCGGTGGCCAGGTAGAAGATGCGGGTCAGCCCGCCGGGCTCGCCGAGGTAGCGAGCCACCCGGCCGAAATCGGCACTCTGCGAGGCGTCCATCGGGAAGTAGTCGAGCCGGGCGGAGAACCGTTGCCAGACCTCTTCGTCGAAGTCGTTGCGCGCGATCTGCGCCCGGCAGTGGCGCTCGGCGAGCTTCAGGTAGTCGTTACGTGGCAGGTTGCGCCGCGCCAGGGCGATGATCCGCACCGCGTTGTTCAGACGAGCCTCGCGAAACAGGTGATAGAGCGCCGGGAGCAATTTGTGCAAGGCCAGATCGCCGGTGCCACCGAAGACCAGAATGTCGCAAGGAATAGTCAAACCACCACTCTCCACGTTCGTTTAACTGGGCGGGTTGGCGCCCATGTAGTATAACTACAAGAAAGCTACATCCCGGCCAGCCGATCATAACCGAGTCCAGCCCGTGAATCTGTTGCAACATATCGCCCAATCGCGCCACCTGCTGCGCAAATCGGAACTGAAAGTAGCCGACCACGTGCTGCTAGACCCGGCTGCCGTCATGCACAGCTCGATGGCCGACCTGGCGCACAACGTGGGTATCAGTGAACCGACCATCGTACGTTTCTGCCGGGCGATTGGCTGTTCAGGCTTTCAGGACCTCAAGCTGAAACTCGCGCAAAGCCTGGCCGCCGGGGCCAGCTTTGGGCAGTTCGCGATCCATGAAGACGACTCGGTAGCCGATTACAGCCTGAAGATCTTCGACACTACCTTGCATACGCTGATGGAGGTGCGCGAGCACCTCGACCCACAAGCGCTGCAGCAGGCCGTGAGCGCCATGGCCCAGGCGCAGCGGGTAGAGTTTTATGGCTTTGGCGCATCGGGCGCGGTGGCTGCCGATGCCCAGCACAAGTTCTTCCGCCTGCTGCTCAGCGCGGCGGCCTATTCCGACCCGCACATGCAGGCCATGTCGGCGGTCACCTTGAAGCCGGGCGACGTGGCGGTGTGCATCTCCCAGTCGGGCCGTTCCAAAGACCTGCTGATTACCGCCAACCTGGTGCGTGAGAGTGGCGCCAACCTGATTACCCTGTGCCCGAGCGCCACCCCCTTGGCCGAGCTTTCGACCGTCAACCTGGCCATCGATGTGCATGAAGACACCGAAATCTATACGCCGCTGACCTCGCGTATCGCCCACCTGGTGGTGATCGATGTGCTGGCCATGGGTGTTGCCATGGCGCGTGGACCGAGCCTGGTCAACCACCTCAAGAGCGTGAAGCGCAGCTTGCGCAGCCTGCGCCTATCGCCCAAGTCGATCAAAGCCACCGACGATTGACTTGCGGCGTCTGCGCGGGCCTCATCGCCTGCGCAGGCAGGCAAAATTCACCATTTTGTAACCGCCCTGGCGCAAAACCGTAAACTCCCGAAGCCAGTCTGAAACTCCCGCATCCTAACTGGGAGACAGGCAATGGCTCGTGACTTCGACGGTACGTACCAACCCAACGCCAAGGCTCGCAAGCAGCAGGAAAAGGATCAGCGCCGGATGGAGTATCGCCGCGCTATCGAAAGCTACTGCGACCAGCGTCAATTGCTCCGTGACTTGGTTGACTACCCTGAGCTGCAAGCGCTCACGGTGTGGCAGACTTCGGCAGCATCTTCCCCGAAAAACGCTCAACAATCGCGCTGATCAGCACCCGTTCGCTGCGGATGAACGCCAAGAATGCCAGGGCCACCGGCGACTGCCGCTTGGCCTTGGCCTGTACCACGCACCAACTGCGGTACAGCGGCAGTTCCTCCACCGGCAACTCTTTGAGCACGCCCGCAGCCAGCTCCATGTTCAAGGCATGGCGGGTGAGCAGGGCAATGCCCAAGCCGGCGATCACGCATTCGCGCTGGGCATCTGCCGATGCCACTTCGAGGGTCTGGGTGAAGTGCACGCGTTTGTCCTTGAAGTATTCCTCACAAGCCTTGCGCGTACCCGAACCTTGTTCGCGGACCAGCAGCGTATGAGGCTCAAGGTCTTGCAGGCGCAGGTGGTCGAGCTTGCACAGCGGATGATCCGGCGGGGCCACGGCGACGATCGGATTGTTCAGAAACGGCAGGAATTCCAGCCCCATGTCCTGCGGCACCATCGACATGATGATCAAATCGTCACGGTTGTCCGAAAGGCGCCGGATCGCCTGGGCGCGGTTGACCACCGTGAGTGTCAGGTTGACCTCCGGGTGGCGCTGCTTGAAGGCGGCGAACAGGTGTGGCACGAAGTACTTGGCACTGGACTCGATCGCCAGTTTCAACTGCCCTTGCAGTGAGCCCTGCATGTCCGACAGCTGCATGTCGAGGCTTTCCAGGCGGCCAAAGATATCCCGGCTGGCACGTTGCAGGGCTTCGGCTGCCTCGGTCAGGTAAAGCTTCTTGCCGACGTACTCGAACAGCGGCTGGCCGATAAGCTCTTCGAGCTGGCGAATCTGTAGACTAACGGCGGGTTGCGTGAGCGCCATTTCCTCGGCCGCACGGCTGTAGGAGCGTAAATCGCACACCTCATTGAAGATCTGCAATTGACGCAAAGTCATACGCATCAAGGACTTACGCATTTTTGTCGCGGCTCCGGCAAAACCTTGTTACGGCACTATAAGCTTTTGCTAATACTGACCCTAACAAATATTGATTTTTGTTTATCGACCTACAGCGCTAGGGTGAATGTGCGACTGGCCAGCAACGTCTGGTCACGCGCCGACCGGTAGAACCGGCTCGACTGTTCCTACGGCTTTGGGAAGACTCCAGTGATAAAAAAAATCCTGATCGCCAACCGAGGTGAAATCGCAGTCCGCATCGTGCGTGCCTGCGCCGAGATGGGCATACGCTCGGTAGCGATCTATTCCGACGCCGACCGTCATGCGCTGCACGTCAAGCGCGCTGACGAGGCCCACAGCATCGGAGCCGAGCCACTGGCCGGTTACCTGAACCCGCGCAAGCTGGTGAACCTCGCTGTCGAAACCGGTTGTGATGCCCTGCACCCAGGTTACGGTTTCTTGTCGGAAAACGCTGAACTGGCAGAGATCTGCGCCGAGCGCGGGATCAAGTTCATCGGCCCGGCTGCCGAAGTCATTCGCCGCATGGGCGACAAGACCGAAGCGCGCCGCGCCATGATCAAGGCCGGCGTACCGGTGACACCGGGCACCGAAGGCAACGTTGCCGATATCCATGAAGCCCTGAGCGAAGGTGACCGCATCGGCTATCCGGTGATGCTCAAGGCCACTTCCGGCGGTGGCGGCCGCGGCATTCGCCGTTGCAACAGCCGTGAAGAACTGGAACAGAACTTCCCCCGCGTGATCTCCGAGGCCACCAAGGCTTTTGGCTCTGCGGAAGTGTTTCTGGAAAAGTGCATCGTCAACCCCAAGCACATCGAGGCGCAGATCCTGGGTGACAGCTTCGGCAGCGTGGTGCACCTGTTCGAGCGCGATTGCTCGATCCAGCGCCGCAACCAGAAGCTCATCGAGATTGCCCCGAGCCCTCAGCTGACTCCCGAGCAGCGCGCCTACATCGGCGACCTCGCGGTGCGTGCAGCCAAGGCCGTGAATTACGAAAACGCCGGTACCGTGGAGTTCTTGCTCGCCGATGGCGAGGTGTACTTCATGGAGATGAACACCCGGGTGCAGGTGGAGCACACCATCACCGAAGAAATCACCGGCCTGGACATCGTTCGCGAGCAGATCCGCATCGCTTCGGGCCTGCCGCTGTCGGTCAAGCAGGAAGACATCCAGCACCGCGGCTACGCGCTGCAGTTCCGTATCAACGCTGAAGACCCGAAGAACAACTTCCTGCCCAGCTTCGGCAAGATCACCCGCTATTACGCACCCGGCGGTCCAGGCGTGCGCACCGACACGGCGATCTACACCGGCTATACCATTCCGCCCTTCTATGACTCCATGTGCCTGAAGCTGGTGGTCTGGGCGTTGACCTGGGAAGAAGCCATGGACCGCGGCCTGCGTGCCCTGGACGACATGCGCGTGCAGGGGGTGAAGACCACTGCTGCGTATTACCAGGAAATCCTGCGCAACCCGGAATTCCGTAGCGGCCAGTTCAACACCAGCTTCGTCGAAAGCCACCCTGAACTGACCAACTACTCGATCAAGCGCAAACCCGAAGAGCTGGCCCTGGCCATCGCCGCCGCCATCGCCGCCCACGCAGGCCTATGAATTCAGCTGCAAGCTGTAAGCGGCAAGCTACAAGTAAAAGCAGACCAGCTTTTCTTGGCGCTTGTAGCTTGAAGCTTGCCGCTATGAGGAGATAACAATGTCCAAGAAAATTCACGTAACCGACACGATCCTGCGCGACGCCCACCAGTCCCTGCTGGCCACCCGCATGCGTACCGAAGACATGCTGCCGATCTGCGACAAGCTCGACAAGGTCGGCTACTGGTCGCTGGAAGTCTGGGGTGGCGCCACCTTCGATGCCTGCGTGCGCTTCCTCAAGGAAGACCCGTGGGAGCGCCTGCGCAAACTGCGCGCCGCACTGCCCAACACCCGCCTGCAAATGCTGTTGCGCGGCCAGAACCTGCTGGGCTACCGCCACTACAGCGATGACGTGGTCAAGGCCTTTGTCGCCAAGGCTGCGGTAAACGGCATCGACGTCTTCCGTGTTTTCGACGCGATGAACGATGTGCGTAACCTGCGCGTGGCCATTGAAGCGGTCAAGGCCGCCGGCAAGCACGCCCAGGGCACCATCGCCTACACCACCAGCCCGGTGCACACCATCGAAGCCTTCGTTAACCAGGCCAAGCAGATGGAAGCCATGGGTTGCGACTCGGTGGCGATCAAGGACATGGCCGGCCTGCTGACCCCGTATGCCACGGGCGAGCTGGTCAAGGCGCTGAAAGCCGAGCAGTCGCTGCCGGTGTTCATCCACTCCCACGACACCGCTGGCCTGGCTGCCATGTGCCAGCTCAAGGCCGTGGAAAACGGCGCCGATCATATCGATACGGCAATCTCCAGCTTCGCCTGGGGCACCAGCCACCCGGGCACCGAGTCGATGGTCGCCGCGCTCAAGGGCAGCGAGTTCGACACCGGCCTGGACCTGGAACTGCTGCAGGAAATCGGCCTGTACTTCTACGCCGTGCGCAAGAAGTACCACCAGTTCGAAAGCGAATTCACAGCGGTGGATACCCGAGTACAGGTCAACCAGGTACCGGGCGGCATGATTTCCAACCTGGCCAACCAGCTCAAGGAGCAGGGTGCCCTCAACCGCATGAACGAAGTGCTGGCGGAAATCCCGCGCGTGCGTGAAGACCTCGGCTTCCCACCGCTGGTAACCCCGACCTCGCAGATCGTCGGCACCCAGGCGTTCTTCAACGTGTTGGCCGGCGAGCGCTACAAGACCATCACCAACGAGGTGAAGCTGTACCTGCAAGGCGGTTATGGCAAGGCCCCAGGCGTGGTCAACGAACAACTGCGCCGCCAGGCGATCGGCAGCGAAGAAGTAATCGACGTGCGCCCGGCCGACCTGCTCAAGCCAGAAATGACCAAGCTGCGTGGCGACATCGGCGCCTTGGCCCGCTGCGAAGAAGACGTGTTGACCTTCGCCATGTTCCCGGACATCGGGCGCAAGTTCCTTGAGGAACGCGAAGCCGGCACCCTGACCCCGGAAGCCCTCTTGCCGATCCCTGAAGCCGGGGCCATCGCCGCACCCGGCGGCGAAGGCGTACCGACCGAGTTCGTCATCGACGTGCACGGCGAAACCTATCGCGTCGACATCACCGGTGTGGGCGTCAAGGCAGAGGGCAAGCGTCACTTCTACCTGTCGATTGACGGCATGCCGGAAGAAGTGGTGTTCGAGCCGCTCAACGAGTTCGTCGGCGGTGGCGGCAGCAAGCGCAAGCAAGCCACCGACCCAGGCCACGTCAGCACCACCATGCCAGGCAACATCGTCGATGTACTGGTCAAGGAAGGTGACATGGTCAAGGCCGGCCAGGCCGTGCTGATCACCGAAGCCATGAAGATGGAGACCGAAGTGCAGGCGGCCATCGCCGGCAAGGTCGTGGCCATCCACGTGGCCAAGGGCGACCGCGTGACGCCGGGCGAGATCCTGATCGAGATCGAAGGTTGATGGAAACCTTCGTTTAACTAGCGGTTTACCTCTGGGGAGCGGATGCTCCCCTTTTTTATGCATTAGATTGCGTATAATGGAAGATAATTGTCAAAAATGTGCATTTTAATGCATATTTTTAGCGTTCAGAACGACTGAACGAACGGGGCGAGGGGAACCCTACCCTCAAATCAATGAATGCGGTACTTCGCCCGTTCGGCTTGCAGATAGGTGTGGTCAGGCGCCAGCGTCAGATCACCTGACCCTCACTGCTGATAGCCCTTGCCAAAGTGCCTTTCCAGCTTGGCCTGCACCAGCTCCAGCAGAATCGACAGCACCCAGTAGATCACCGCTGCAGTCGTCAGCATCTCCAGGTAGCGGTAGCTGGAGCGGCCGTAGGACTGGGCCAGGAACATCACTTCCCACACGCCCATCACCGAAATCAGCGATGAATCCTTGAGCATTGAAATGAACTGGTTCGCGCTCGGCGGGATGATGGTGCGCATGGCCTGGGGCAGGGTGACGTGCCAGAAGATCTGCGCAGGGCGAAGGCCCAGGGCCATTGCTGCCTGACGTTGCCCAGGCGCCACACCGAGGATGCCGGCGCGGAAAATTTCGCTGAGGTAGGCGCCATAGTTCAGCGACAGGGCAATGATGCCGGCGCTGATGGCCCCAGGGACCACGCCCAGCTGCGGCAGGCCCAGGTAGATCAACAGGATCTGGATCAGCAGTGGCGTGCCACGGAAAAACGACGTGTAGAAGCTGGCGATGCCCAACAGCACCGCGCTGCTCGACAGCCGTGCCAGCGCGGCGGCGAAGCCCAGTGCCACGGAAACCACTATCGAGCACAGGCACAGGAACAGGGTCAGTGCCGCGCCTTGCAAAAAGCCATTCGGCCCCAGCTTGAACCCCGCCAGATACGGGAACTTTTCGACAATGATCGAAAACTTCAAGTCAAAGCTGAGGAAGAACGCGGCAAACAGCACAAACAACCCGACCCAGGTCAGGTACAGGCGTGTGCGAAAGCCGAACAGTTGTGTGCCCGACGCTTTGGCGGCGGGACGCGGGGCAGGTTGTTGAGCACTCATTTACTGATATCGGCGCCGATCCATTTCTGTGACAGCTTGGCCAAGGTGCCGTCGGCCTTCAGCTCGGCGAATACCTGACGCAGCTTGGCATCCCACTCGGGGTCGCCTTTTTCAATCGCCACCGAATTGGGTTCTTCGTACAGCGGCGCACCGGCCAATTTGAAGCGCTTGTCCTGATCCAGGCGCGGCTGGGCGGTGACCAGGTTGGTCAGGATGGCATCCAGGCGCACACCTGCGCCCAGGCCCAGGTCCTGGAAGGCGACGTTGTCAGTGTCATAAGGGGCGATCTGCACCATCTCGAAGGGATAGTCGATCTTCTTGTCCTCATCACCCTCGATGACCAGGTTCTTGTTCAAGTAGCTCTCGTAGCTGGAGGCGCTGGTCAGGCCGACCTTCAGGCCGTCCAGGTCTTTGGCCGAATGGATGCGTTCGTCCTTGGCGTTGACCACGATCACCGCCGGCGAGGCGTAGTACTCCACCGGGAAGTCAAACACCTCGGCGCGCGCCTTGCTTGGGGTCATGGAGCACACACAAAGGTCATAACGTCCGCTCCAGCGCCCTGCAGCAATCACATCCCAGGAGGGTGTTTCCAGGCGCAGCTTGACGCCCAGCTTGTCGACGACGGCCTTGGCCACATCCACGTCGAAACCATCCAGCTGGTTCTGATCGTTCAGAAACGAGAACGGCGGATAGCTTTCCATCAGCACGTTGACCATTTCCTTGCGCGCTTGCACTCGGTCCAGCGTGGCACCGGCGAAGGCCTGAGTGGTGGCACACAGGGCGATGAGGCCGGTGCCGAGCAAGGGAAGCAAGCGCATGGAGGTACCTGAAAAAGTTGTTGGACAATCCGTTTCGGGTATTTAATAGTTATAACAAGTTACACACTAATGAATTTTATTTATAAACATATAAGTGATAGGCATATGGGCGAACGATCGCTGGTAATTCTGGATGGCGGTATGGGGCGAGAGCTGCAGCGTCGTGGTGCGCCGTTCCGGCAGCCCGAATGGTCAGCGTTGGCCTTGAGCGAAGCACCTGAAGCGGTGGTGGCGGTGCATGCGGCGTATATCGAGGCCGGGGCGCAGGTCATCACCAGCAACAGCTATGCGGTTGTGCCGTTCCATATTGGGGAAGCGCGCTTCGCCCAGGAAGGGCGCGCATTGGCCGCAACGGCAGGGCAACTGGCCCGTGCCGCAGCCGATGCGGCTGCCGTACCTGTTCGTGTTGCCGGGTCGTTGCCGCCGCTGTTCGGCTCTTACCGCCCGGACCTGTATCAGCCGGAGCGGGTCAGCGAAGTACTGACACCGCTCCTGGCAGGGCTGGCGCCTTATGTGGACCTGTGGTTGGCCGAAACCCAGAGCTCGATTGAAGAAGTGCGGGCCATCAGCTCGCACCTGCCGCAGGACGGCAGGCCGTTCTGGGTGTCGTTCACCCTTGAAGATGAAGGCGTCGTGGACGTGCCGCGCCTGCGCTCCGGGCAGACCGTTGCCGCGGCAGCCGAAGCGATTGCCGAGCTGGGTGTCAGTGCGTTGTTGTTCAACTGCAGCCAGCCCGAAGTGATCGGTGCTGCGCTGGATGTTGCGCGCGAGGCTTTCGAGCGCTTGGGCGTGGACATCGCCATTGGCGCTTACGCCAATGCCTTCCCCCCGCAACCCAAGGACGCCACCGCCAACGATGGCCTGGATGAGCTGCGCGAAGACCTCGACCCGCCGGGTTATCTGAGCTGGGCCAGCAGCTGGCGCCAACGCGGTGCCAGCCTGCTCGGCGGTTGCTGTGGTATCGGCCCGGAGCACATTGCAGAACTCAGGGCCAAGCTGGCCTGATCACGCGTTGCGGCAGGCTTCCAGCGTCCTGGCTTGCCCTTCAGGGCGTTGGTTGTCGGCACTCAGCCAGCGCTCGAACCCCGCCGCTACCGTTGGCCACTCGTCATCGGTGATCGAGTACCACGCGGTATCCCGGTTGTGGTCCTTGACCACCAGGTGTTTGCGGAACACCCCCTCATAGACAAAGCCGAACCGCTGCGCCGCGCGCTTGGAGCGGGCATTGGCGTTGTTGCACTTCCACTCGAGCCTGCGGTTGCCCAGCTCGAAACCCAGCTTGCCCAGCAGGTACACCGCTTCGGTCCCCTTTGGCGTGCGCTGCATGGCGGCGCCGAAGGCGATGTGGCCGATCTCGATGCGGCCATGGTCGGGCACGATCGACATCAGGCTGAGAATGCCTTGGGCCTGGCCGGTAGGGCGGTCGATAACGGTGTAGAACAACGGATCAAGGCTGGCGGCATGGCCTTGCAGCCAACGGTCGAAGGCGCCGCGTTCGGGGAATGGGCCATAGGGCAGGTAATCCCACAGGGCCGGGTCGGCTTGCGGGCCTTGCAAGACGTTCCACAGGTCGTCGCCGTGACGTGCCGGGTCGAGTTTTTCAAGGCGGATGAAGCGGCCCTCGATGGTGTCTGCCGTGGGTGCCTTGGCGGGTTTCCAGTTCAGTGCGTCGGTCATGTCGTGGCTACAACCCTTTGCGGAATTGAATGAAGCCCGGCCGCTCGGCAACCTGCTGGTACAGGCTGATGGCGGTGGCGTTGGTTTCGTGGGTCAGCCAGTGCACCTTGGCACAGCCGGCCGCCTTGGCGGTGGCGTAGACATGCTCGATCAGCTGGCGACCGATGCCCAGGCCGCGTTGCGTGCCATCCACATAGAGGTCCTGCAGGTAGCACGAGTTCTCGATGCTCCAGTTGGAACGATGGTAGATCCAGTTGACCATCCCCACTGCCTTGCCATCGACCCAGGCCAGGGCAGAGTGGGTCGGCTCGTGGCTGTCCAGCAGGCGCTGCCAGGTGCTGGTGCTGACCGCTTCGGGCAATTCGGTCTCATAGAAGCGCAGGTAAGCCTGCCACAGGGCAAGCCAGGCGGGATGGTCGTTGGCGCTGACGGGGCGCAGAGTGACGCTGGGCATGGGCTTTTCCTTCAGAGTTGGCGCATGTGCGCTGCAAGTTGGTTGTCCTGGTAGTCGGCACTGTCGCCGAGGCTTTGACGCACCCCGGCGATGTCCTCGGCCGAACGGTTCTGGCTGAGCTTGCGGGCCCCTTGCAGGCGCGTGATCGGCAGGCGAATGCCGACAATGGCGCGGAGCATGCCTTCAAGGTAGTCGCTGGGGGCGTCGGACACTTTCCAGGGTTCGCTGCGGCCGTGCTCATGGCGCTCGGTCAGGCGGCTGACGATCTGCAGCAGCGGCTCGGCCTCGTGTATGACTTCGACTGGGCCATAGGCGTGCACCGCCAGGTAGTTCCAGGTGGGGACCACCTTGGGGTTGTCGGCCTTGCTGGGGTAATAGCTCGGGCTGACATAGGCGTCGGCACCGGGGAACACCAGCAGCGCTTCAGCGCCTTGCTGCAGGTCTTGCCACTGAACGTTGGCCCGGGCCAGGTGCGCGTAGACCGTGCCAAACTCGCCTTGCTGGGTGTCGACCAGGACGGGCAGGTGGGTCGCCTGCAAGCCGTGTTCACCGTGGCTGATGAGGACGGCGAGGCGCGTATCGGCCATGTGCCGGTGCAGGCGTGCTAGGTCATGTTCCTGGTGGGGCTTGCTGTTGTACATGGCGGGTTCCTTGTCGAATGGCTCCATCCTAGGCAGGCTATTGGTTCTGTGTAAGATCCATTTATGGCTGATTTGATAGGTCCAATACGGTGAACAAGCGCCCCCTCATATTGCCTTTCGACCCGGCTGGCATCGTGCTCGACCGCCGCCGCGGGCTCAGCCAGCAGCTCTACCAGGCCTTGCGTGCGCGGGTGTTGGATGGGCGCCTGAGCAGTGGTACGCGATTGCCGGCCAGCCGTGACTTGGCGGCGATACTGGCGCTGTCGCGCAACAGCGTGGTGCGTGCCTATGACCAGTTGTATGCCGAGGGGTATATCGAAAGCCGGGTGGGCGACGGCACCTATGTGATTCAGCTTGAAAAACTATCCACACAACTGTCCACAGGGTTATCCCTAGGGTTATCAACAGGTTTATCCACATTTTCTTTAGAAAATGCTGAGGATTTATCCAGCTCTGAGCGCTCCAGCGAGGCGCTTGAGCGTCTGAAAAGTAACCACTTGCCCGTTCCTAGAAGTGGCGCCCCACGTGCGTTCAGGGTCGGCATCCCTGCCTTCGATCTGTTCCCGTTTGACGTGTGGGCCAAGCTGCAAGCGGCTTTCTGGCGTAACCCGGACCCTGCGCAGCTGGGTTACGGTGACCCGGCGGGTGAGCTGCAGCTTCGCGAGCTGATCGCGGCCTATCTGCGGCGTTCACGGGGCCTTTCGTGCACGGCTGAACAAATTGTGATCACCAGTGGTGCACAGCAGGCCATCAGCCTTTGTGCACAGTTGCTGTTGCAGCCTGGCGAGGGGGTAGCTGTGGAAAACCCTGGCTATCGGGCCGCTGGGCATACCTTTGCCGTGGCAGGGGGCAAGGTGATGGGCGTACCGGTGGATGAAGAGGGCATGGACTGTGAGCGCCTCGTACAACTGGCGGACTGCCGCCTGGCCTACGTCACGCCGGCGCATCAGTACCCCACCGGGGTGACCATGAGCCTGGCGCGACGCCTGGCATTGCTGGCCTGGGCCGAGCGCAACGATGGCTGGATCATCGAAGACGATTACGATGGGGAGTACCGCTACAGCGGTGCACCATTGGCACCGCTGGCGGCGCTGGACCGACAGGGGCGGGTGCTGTACGTCGGCACGTTCGGCAAAATTGCCTTTCCCGCGTTGCGTCTGGGCTACCTGGTGTTGCCTGCGCGCTTGGTACAGGCGTTCAGCCAAGGGCGGGCGCTGGCCATGCGGCATTCGGAAGTGGGCAGCCAGTGCGTGATGGCCGAGTTCATGGCCCAGGGGCATTTCCAGCGCCACATCCGGCGTATGCGCCGGGCGGCGTTGAGCCGGCGCAATGTACTCAAGGCTGGTTGGCCGCTGGATGTGCCTGGGTTGGGTGGTATGCCGGAAGTCGCGGCGGGGCTGCATGTGAAGGTGGATGTGGATAACTTTGCGCGCGAGCAAGAACTGGTCGCCACGGCAGAAGCGGTAGGGGTTGAGGTAAATCCGCTGAGTAGCTATTGGCTGGAGGACAGCCAGGTGGCTGTGGATAACCGTGCGGGGTTGGTGCTGGGGTTTGCCGCAGTGCCGGAGGCCGACATTGCCAATGCGCTGATGCGCTTGCGCCGGGCCTGGAAAAAGTGAGCGGGGCCGCCTAGCGACCCCGCCACGGCTCAGGTGCCGGACTTGATGCGGGTCCAGGCTCTGGTGCGCGCCCGTTCGGCATCACGTGGCAGTGGTTTGAGGGTGTACAGCTTGGCCATCGCCTCTGCCGTCGGGTACAGGTTGGGGTTATTGCGAATCGCTGGGCTGACCTTGTCGGTCGCGTCCTTGTTCGGGTTCGGGTACCCGACAAAGTCGCTGATCGGCGCTATCACCTCGGGGCGCAGCAGGTAGTTGATGAACGTGTGAGCCTCTTGCGGGTTGGCGGCGTTTTTCGGAATCGCCAGCATGTCGAACCAGATCGGCGCACCTTCCTTGGGCAGGCGCATGTCGACCACCACGCCGTTCTTCGCATCGTGAGCCCGATTGGCGGCTTGCGAGAAGCTGCCGCTGTAGCCCACCGCCACGCAGATATCGCCATTGGCGATGTCGGCCATGTATTTGGAAGAGTGGAAGTAGGTGATGTGCGGACGAATCTTGAGCAACAGCGCCTCGGCCTTCTTGTAGTCGTCGGGCTTGGCGCTGTTGGGGTCCAGCCCCAGGTACTTGAGGGCCAGCGGCAGAATCTCGGAAGGCGAATCGAGCAGGGCAACGCCACACTGCTTGAGCTTGGCGATGTTCTCTTCCTTGAAGATCAGGTCCCAGCTGTCCACGGGTGCGTTTTCACCGAGCGCCGCCTTGACCTTCGCCGGATTGAAGCCGATCAGCACGGTGCCGTACATGTAGGGCACGGCAAACGTGTTGCCGGGGTCGTTGGCTTCGATCAGCTTCATCAGGGCCGGGTCCAGGTGTTGCCAGTTCGGCAGCTTGCTGCGGTCCAGCGGCTGGAACACACCGGCTTCGATCTGCTTGGCCAGGAACACGTTGGACGGCACCACCACGTCATAGCCGGAGTTACCGGTAAGCAGTTTGGCTTCCAGCGCCTCGTTGGTGTCGAAAATGTCGTAGATCAGCTTCACGCCGCTGTCTTTCTGGAAGTCGACCAAGGTCTGCGGGGTGATGTAGTCGAACCAGTTGTAGACGCGCAAGGTACGCTGCTCGGCCTGGGCCTGCAGGGCACCGGTGAACAGGGTGGCAGCGATTAACGGGGCGAGCAGACGCTTGAGTCGGGCCATTACCGGGCTCCTGGCTGGGCGTGCTGGAAGCCTTCCAGCACATTGACCGCGTTGATACCGATTTCTTCCACAGCGTAGCCGCCTTCCATCACGAACAGGGTGGGCTTGCCGAGCTGGGCGATGCGCTTGCCCATCGCCAGGTAGTCCGGGCTGTCCAGCTTGAACTGCGAGATAGGGTCGTCCTTGAAGGTGTCCACGCCCAGCGATATCACCAGCACATCGGCGTCGTAGTCGGCGATGCGCTGGCAGGCGTCCTCCAGTGCGGCGCTCCAGGCTGCCCAGTCACTGCCGGCCGGCAAAGGGTAGTTGATGTTGCAGCCTTCGCCGGCCCCTTCGCCGGTTTCGTCGGCGTAACCGAGGAAGAACGGGAACTCGGCTTGCGGGTCGCCATGAATCGAGGCAAACAACACATCGTTGCGGGCGTAGAAGATGTCCTGGGTGCCGTTACCGTGGTGGTAGTCGACGTCGAGGATGGCGACTTTGCGGCGGCCCTGGTCAAGGAAGGCCTGGGCGGCGATGGCGGCATTGTTGAGGTAGCAGTAGCCGCCCATGACTTCGGCGGCGGCATGATGCCCTGGTGGGCGACACAGGGCGAATGCCGAATGAGCGCCTTGCTGGATCGCCGCCTGGGCGGTGAGTGCGACCTGGGCGGCGCTGTAGGCAGCCTGCCAGGTACCGGCGGTGATCGGTGCGCCTGCGTCGAAGCTGTAGTAGCCGAGTTCACCATGCAGGCCGGTGGGTTTTACCTGGCGCAGGGTGCGGGCTGGCCAGGTGAAGGGCAGCAGGTCGCCGTCGTGGCCCAGTGCGGCCCAGCGCGCCCAGGCGCCCTCGAAGAAGTCCAGGTAATCGGCGCTGTGGATTCGCAGCAGCGGTGCGCGGCCGAAGTCGGTCGGGCCCTGTACATCGCCGAGCTGGCGTTTGTTCACTTGATCGAGCACATGGTCGGCGCGCGAGGGCATTTCGAAGCAGGGCATCAGCTTGCCGTCGATCAGCTCGCAGCGGCCGTGGTGCAGGCGGTGGTCATCGGAATAGATCGTCAGCATTGTTGTTCTCCGGTTGAACTGGCGTGGGCCCATTTTCAGTGCAGGCCCTGCCTGGGAGAACGACGCAAACGGCCAAAAGGGGATCGATGTGGCCAAGCTCGCTGGCCACTTTTGCGGGCTTACCCGCGAAAATGGCTAGGCGCCACTCCGCTCCAGCGTTGGAAGGCATGGCGGAAGCTGGCCGTTTCGCTGAACCCCAAGGTTTCGGCAATGCGGTAGATCGGCATGTGCTCATCGGCCAGCAACTGCTTGGCCCGCTCGAAGCGCAGTTCATCGAGCAACTGTTGATAACTGCTGCCCAGTGCCTGCAGGTGCCGGCGCAAGGTCCGCGATGAGCAGTTCATCTGCCGCGCCAGGCCCTCAAGCCCGGGTGCTGCATCCAGTTGTTGGGCCAGTAGTTGGCGAATCCGCCCGAGCCAGGCCTGGCGCCCTGTGAACTCCAGGTTCAGGCGCCGGCAGCGCTCGCCCATGGCTTTATGGGTGATGGGGTCGGCCAGCGGTAGCGGCATGTCCAGCCAACGCCGTTCGAAGGCAAAGGCGTTGTCCTCGGCAGCGAAGCCGATCGGGCACTGGAAGGCACGGGTATAAAGGCTGTGGTAGCCCGGCCGGGCATGTTCGAAACGGGTGCCGAGCAGCGGCAGTGGGCGGCCAAGCAAGTCGTCGCAGATCACTTTCAGCGAGACCAGGCAGAACTCGGCGTTGAAGGCGGTCAGCGCGGGGCTGTCACGGTAGTCACTGGCGCTGAGCCAGACGCGCTGGCCATCGTCGATCAGGCGTAGCTCGAAGACTGTTCCCAGCAGTGCCGGAAAGCGCAGCGCCAGGCGCAGGGCGTCACCCAAAGTGGCACTGGAGAGCAGGGCGTAACCGAGCATGCCATAGCACGACACATGCATGCGCTGGCCCAGCTCCAGGCCGATGTCTTCACGCCGAGCAACGGCATTGGCACACACTTGCAGCTCTTGCTGGGTGGTGATGCGTGCGTCGGCATGCCCCAGGTCCGCCGGGCCGATGCCGCTGCCGGCCAGCAAGGCCGCCGCCTCGCAACCCTCTGCCTGGAAGACGTTGAGGATCAGCGAAACCGCGTTGAGGGTGGTCAGGTGGCTGTGCAGCATGCTCGGTATCCCGTTGGGTGGGATGCATTATGGAGCAAGTTGTGTGCCGGGATGCGCGGGTTGCACGGCGGCTCGAAACGCGCAGGCAAAAAAAAGGCCCGAAGCATGCGCTCGGGCCTTTGAAAGGTTGAGAGGTGTCTAGTCCCTCGACCTGGTGAGACAGGTGAAGCGGTCGGTTACGCCTTCAGCGGAACCAGACGCGGTGCGATCATGTTTTCCGGACGCAGGATGTCGTTGAGCATCTCTTCGTCCAGCAGCTTCTCTTCGCGCACCAGTTCCAGCACACCGCGGCCTGTTTCCAGGGCAACGCGGGCGATACGGGTGGCGTTTTCGTAGCCGATGTAAGGGTTCAGGGCGGTGACCAGGCCGATCGAGTGCTCGACCAGTTCACGG
The DNA here is from genome assembly GCF_014269165.1 of Pseudomonas sp. SWRI68. Lineage (NCBI taxonomy): Bacteria > Pseudomonadati > Pseudomonadota > Gammaproteobacteria > Pseudomonadales > Pseudomonadaceae > Pseudomonas > Pseudomonas sp. SWRI68. The sequence goes on from NZ_JABWRU010000006.1 coordinate 186,486, forward strand.
CAGCGCTGTTCGTTGGCAGTGATGCCGACGATGCAGTGCTCGCGCAGCATGTCCATGGCGCGCTGGAGCAGGCGGATCGAGTCGAAGATCTTGTAGGCGATCAGCGGCTCCATCACGTTCAGCTGCAGCTGGCCACCTTCGGCGGCGACGGTCAGGGCCAGGTCGTTGCCCATGATGGCGAAGGCCACCTGGTTGACGGCTTCCGGGATAACCGGGTTGACCTTGCCTGGCATGATCGAGCTGCCTGGCTGACGCGCTGGCAGGTTGATCTCGTTGATGCCGGTACGCGGTCCGCTGGACAGCAGGCGCAGGTCGTTGCAGATCTTCGACAGCTTGACCGCGGTACGCTTGAGCATGCCGGAGAACAGCACGAAGGCGCCCATGTCGGAGGTGGCTTCGATCAGGTCGGCAGCCGGTACCAGCGGCTGGCCGCTGATGGTCGCCAGGCGCTGAACAGCCAGCAGCTGGTAGCCAGGGTCGGCGTTGATGCCGGTACCGATGGCGGTACCACCCAGGTTGATTTCGGTCAGCAGCTCTGGCGCCAGCGAACGCAGACGGTTGAGGTCTTCGGTCATGGTGGTGGCGAAGGCGCGGAATTCCTGGCCCAGGGTCATCGGCACGGCGTCCTGCAGCTGGGTGCGGCCCATCTTCAGTACGTGGTCGAATTCCTTGCCCTTGGCAGCGAAGGCCTGGATCAGGCTGTCGAGGCTGGCGAGCAGGGCGTCATGACCCAACAGCAGGCCCAGACGGATAGCGGTCGGGTAGGCGTCGTTGGTCGACTGCGCCATGTTCACGTCGTTGTTCGGGTGCAGGTACTGGTACTCACCCTTCTGGTGGCCCATGGCCTCCAGCGCAATGTTGGCGATGACTTCGTTGGCGTTCATGTTGGTAGAGGTACCAGCACCGCCTTGAATCATGTCCACCACGAACTGCTCGTGGTAGTCGCCCTTGATCAGTCGTCCGCAAGCGGCGCTGATGGCGGCGTGCTTGGCATCGCTCAGGTGCCCCAGCTCTCGGTTGGCGTCAGCAGCTGCCTGCTTGACCATCGCCAGGCCGACTACCAGTTTCGGGTAGTGCGACAGCGGAACACCGGAGAGGTGGAAGTTGTTGGCAGCGCGCAGGGTCTGGATGCCGTAGTAGGCATCAGCAGGAACTTCAAGGGTACCCAGCAGATCTTTTTCGACGCGGAACGATGCAGCGGAAGACATGATGTATATCATCTCGAATTTGACCCGGCACATGCCGGAATGGCGCTAATCCTAGGCCTGAAGAGGATTTTGCGGCCAATGCTGTTGCACGCTAACCTATGCACAAACGGCATAGTGTTTCATGTGACGCCAATTGACATTCGAGCGTGTTCCATTTTGGTGCATGCCGGGAGATGTGCTTCGTGAACCTGGAAAGCAAATGGCTGGAAGACTTCAGCGCGCTGGCCGCCACCCGCAGTTTTTCGCAGGCGGCAGAACGGCGTTTCGTCACTCAACCGGCCTTCAGTCGACGTATTCGCAGCCTGGAAGCAGCCTTGGGCCTGCAGCTGGTGAACCGTTCCCGCACGCCGATTGAGCTGACCGAGGCCGGGCAGCTTTTTCTGGTCACGGCGCGTACCGTTGTCGACCAGTTGGGCGAAATTCTGCGCCATTTGCATCACCTTGAAGGTGGCCAGGGCGAAGTTGTCCAAGTGGCAGCAGCACACTCCTTGGCCTCGGGGTTTTTCCCGCGGTGGGTTGCCCAGTTGCGCAACGATGGCCTGAACATCGCCACCCGCCTGGTTGCGACTAACGTCGGGGATGCGGTGCATGCCCTGCGTGAAGGGGGTTGCGACCTGATGCTGGCCTTCTATGACCCGGACGCCGCGCTGCAGATGGACGCCGAAATCTTCCCCTCGCTGCACATGGGCAACACCGAAATGTTGCCGGTGTGTGCCGTCGATGCTGGCGGGCAGCCATTGTTCGACCTGGAAGGCGAGGGCAGCGTGCCGCTGCTGGCCTATACCGCCGGCGCCTTCCTCGGCCGGTCGGTCAACCTGCTGCTGCGCCAGCGCAACCTGCGCTACACCACCGTTTATGAAACCGCCATGGCCGACAGCCTCAAGAGCATGGCGCTGGAAGGCATGGGCATCGCCTGGGTGCCACGCCTGTCGATGCGCGGCGAACTGGAACGGGGCGAGCTGGCGATCTGTGGTGGCAGCCAATGGCATGTCCCCCTGGAAATCCGCCTGTACCGCTGCGCCCTGGTGCGCAAGGCCAACGTGCGCTTGCTGTGGCGCAAGCTCGAAGGTGCAGCGGCGGTTGACCCAAAAGTCAGCCAAAGCCCCGAAAAATAGGGCCGACAGTTGGTCGCCGGGGGTGCCAGCATCGCCCTGGGTTACGGTATACTGCGCGGCCTTTCGACCGGATAGCTCCGGTCCTGATCAGCAAACAAGCCACGCCGGTCGTCCCGCGTGGCTTGTTGTTTTTTGACGCGCCCAAGGGCGCACAAGCGAAGAGGCTCGACGATGAGTGCACTGGTTGGCGTGATCATGGGCTCCAAGTCCGATTGGTCCACCCTTAGCCACACCGCCGATATGCTGGAAAAACTCGGCATTCCCTACGAAGTGAAGGTGGTTTCCGCCCACCGTACTCCGGATCTGCTGTTCCAGTATGCCGAAGAGGCCGAAGGCCGTGGCATCGAGGTGATCATCGCCGGTGCCGGTGGCGCAGCCCACCTGCCAGGCATGTGCGCCGCCAAGACCCACCTGCCGGTGCTGGGCGTGCCGGTCCAGTCGTCGATGCTGTCGGGCGTCGATTCGCTGCTGTCGATCGTGCAGATGCCTGCCGGCGTACCGGTCGCGACCCTGGCCATCGGCCGGGCTGGCGCGATCAACGCGGCACTGCTGTCGGCGAGCATCCTGGGCGCCAAGTACCCGCAGTACCACGCGGCGCTCAAGCAGTTCCGCACGGAACAGACCGACACCGTGCTGGACAATCCAGACCCGCGCCAGGCTTGAGGCTGACCCCATGAAGATCGGTGTAATCGGTGGTGGCCAGCTCGGCCGCATGCTGGCTCTGGCGGGTACTCCGCTGGGCATGAACTTCGCTTTCCTCGACCCGGCACCTGATGCTTGCGCCGCGCCGCTGGGCGAGCACCTGCGCGCCGACTACGGTGACCAGGACCATCTGCGCCAGCTGGCCGACGAAGTCGACCTGGTGACCTTCGAGTTCGAAAGCGTTCCGGCCGAGACCGTAGCGTTTCTCTCGCAGTTCGTCCCGGTCTACCCCAGTGCCGAGGCACTGCGCATTGCCCGTGACCGGTTGTTCGAGAAGAGCATGTTCCGCGACCTGGGCATCCCCACCCCGGCCTTCGCCGACATTCTCTCCCAGGCCGACCTGGACGCGGCAGTCGCCAGCATCGGCCTGCCGGCCGTGCTCAAGACCCGCACCCTGGGCTACGACGGCAAGGGTCAGAAGGTCTTGCGCAGCGCTGAAGACGTGGTCGATACCTTCGCCGAGCTGGGCAGCGTGCCCTGCCTGCTGGAAGGCTTCGTGCCGTTCACCGGCGAAGTCTCGCTGGTGGCCGTGCGTGGCCGCGACGGTGAAACCCGCTTCTATCCGTTGGTGCACAACACCCACGACAGGGGCATCCTGCGCCTGTCGGTGGCCAGCGCAGCGCACCCGCTGCAGGCCCTGGCCGAAGACTACGTCGGCCGCGTGCTGCAGCAGCTGGACTACGTGGGCGTGATGGCCTTCGAGTTCTTCGAAGTCGACGGTGGCCTGAAGGCCAACGAAATCGCCCCGCGTGTGCACAACTCCGGGCACTGGACCATCGAAGGCGCCGAGTGCAGCCAGTTCGAGAACCACCTGCGTGCCGTGGCCGGCCTGCCGCTGGGTTCAACCGCCAAGGTCGGTGAGAGCGCCATGCTCAACTTCATCGGCGAAGTGCCAGCGGTGGACAAGGTGGTTGCCATCGGCGACTGCCACCTGCACCACTACGGCAAGGCTTTCAAGGTCGGGCGCAAGGTTGGCCATGCCACCCTGCGCTGCCATGACATGGCCACCCTCGAGCGCAAGATCGCCGAGGTAGAGGCTTTGATCGCCAGCTGATCGAACTTCTGCGTGCTACCTGCCCTCTGAAATGGCAACAAGTCAAAGCGCTGTCTAGGCTTTGGCTTGTTCCATTTTCACTGCAGAGGGATTGCCATGGGCATCATCGGGACCATCTTCATAGGCCTTATCGTCGGGCTGCTGGCGCGTTTCATCAAGCCAGGGGACGACAGCATGGGCTGGATCATGACCATCCTGCTGGGTATCGCAGGCTCCTTGCTCGCCACCTACGGCGGCCAGGCGCTGGGCATTTATCAGGCCGGGCAGGCGGCAGGTTTCTTGGGGGCACTGGTCGGTGCCGTCGTCCTTCTGGTGATCTACGGATTGATCAGAAAGCGCTGAATACCGTTTAGAATGCCCGGCAATTCATCCGAGTTGCCGAGCATTGCCATGCGTGCCTTTTTTCTCATCCCCTTGCTTCTGGCCAGCACCCTGGCCCGTGCCGAGCTGCCTGAAACCGACTGGCTGGAGCTGATGCCCAAGTCGGACCAGAAGGCTCTCGAACAGATGCCCGAAATCGATCACGACTCGCCGGAGGCCCTGGGCACCTTCACCGACAAAGGCGGCCTCAAGCAGAGCAAGGGCTTGCCGGCGGTGATGTACTCGACCAAGACCGTGGCGGCCATGAACGGCAAGGACATCCGCCTGGGCGGCTACCCGGTGCCGCTGGAAAGCGATGCCAAGGGCAACAGTACCTTGTTCTTCCTGGTGCCATACCCTGGCGCGTGCATCCATGTGCCGCCACCGCCACCGAACCAGCTGGTGCTGGTGCGTTATCCGAAGGGGCTGAAGATCGATGACATCTACACGCCGCTGTGGGTCAGCGGGGCGTTGAAGGTGGAGAAGGTCAGCAACGACCTGGCCGATGCAGCCTATGCCCTGGATGCGCAGAAGGTGAGGGTGGTGGAAGAAGCTGATCTCTGAGGTTGCCTGTACCGGCCTCTTCGCGGTGCGGCGATCCGACTTGCCCCGCGAAGAGGCCGGCAAAGTCACCGCAAGGCTCAGATGGCTTCACTGCCGATACTGACACTCAGCGAGCAAGTCGCCCCAGGCCTCAGTTCCACCACGTCATCCCACACATTGGCCGTCTCGATGCACAGCATCCGCTGCCATCCGTCATCGGCCATGTCCGCCAGCTCCTGGGCCCGCTCGGTCCACGGGTTCCAGATCACCGCCGAGCGTGAGCCGCTGCTGGTCAAGGTAATCCGCCGCTGCCAATGCGGGTCGACAATGCTCAGGGTTTGCGGGGTGGCGAGGTAAATTCGGTCGGTCTCCCCGGCAAACCCCAGCGGCCCTTGCTGCTGGCGCTGTTCCCAGTCAGCCAGGGTCTCGATATAGCCCAGCCCCTCGACCCCTTCGACCCGCGCCTGGCGCACATCGCTCACCGCAAAGTAGCTGTGCAGGGCCTGGCTGAGGGTGACAGGGGTATTGCCCATGTTGCGGCTGGTCAGGCTCAGCGCCAGGCGCTCGCCGAGTTCCACCACCAGTTTCAGCTGCACATCATGGGGCCAGCCGGGCAGGTCGCCCTGGGCTTCGGGCAGTTCGAACTCGATGCGCAGGCCATCGCCCACTTCCTCGATACCCAGCAACTGCCAGTCGCGCGCGCGCGCCAGGCCGTGGGCGGGCGCTTGCTCGCCGCGGTACATGGCCTGCACGGCCTGGGGGTTGCGCTGCAGGTTGCCGAACCAGGGCCAGCACACCGGTACACCGGCGCGTACCGATTTGCCCTGGCGGAAAATGGCCTGATCGCTCAGCCACAGCAGCGGCGGTTCGCCCACACGCTGGTAGCTGAGGATCTGCGCGCCCTGCTGGGCGATCAGTAGTTCGGCCCGCTCGCTGGTGATGCGCCAGCAGTTGAGTTCGCCGTGTTGCTCGGTGTCGACCTTGAAGGTAGCCATTGCGTTCGTCTCATTGATTGCCAGTGGGCCTTGGACCCGGGCACATGCAATGAGTTTACCGCTGGCCGGGCTTAGCGACGAGGCACAGAGCGGGTGCGGCCACTGCCATCGATGGCGACGAACACGAAGACCGCTTCGGTCACCTTGCGCCATTCGCTGGACAGCGGGTCGTCGCTCCAGACTTCGACCATCATCTGGATCGAGCTGCGGCCGATCTCCAGGGTCTGGGTATAGAACGACAGCTGCGCGCCCACGGCTACCGGGACCAGGAAGGCCATGCGGTCGATGGCCACCGTGGCCACACGGCCGCCAGCGACGCGGCTGGCCATGGCGGTGCCGGCCAAGTCCATCTGGGCAACCAGCCAGCCACCAAAGATGTCGCCGAAGCCGTTGGTCTCACGAGGGAGTGCGGTGATCTGCAAGGCCAGGTCGCCTTGCGGGATTGGATCTTCTTGTTCGAGCTCAATCATGCGATGGGGCCTCTGACCCGTGACGCTTTTCGTTGGTGTGGCGCAAAGGCCGGGTAAACGATTCAGCTGGAAACATACTACGCCGATTTCGTTTCACTGGGCGGCCGTAGGGAAACTCTGCGAAACCGCCTGACATAAAGACCGGCGTTTTCGCACAACATCCCACGCTAGGAGCAACCTTTTCCTACGAATGGCCAGTATATAGAGCATAACGGCCAGCGACGACCGCGCATTCATGAATATCTGTATGGATTTTGTATCGCTTTCGGCGCGGCTCGGCAATTTGCTATCTTCGCCCGTCTACCAATCCAGAAGTCGCGCACCCAGCGGCCTGCATGACCTACAAGAGAAAGACCGATGACCTCCGTGCCGAGCAGTATCGAGCAGCCTTCGCGGCCGCTGACCCGCAGCGACTACAAGACCCTTTCATTGTCCGCACTGGGCGGTGCCCTGGAGTTCTACGACTTCATCATCTTCGTGTTCTTCGCCACGGTGGTCGGCAAGCTGTTCTTCCCGGCCGACATGCCTGAATGGCTACGCCTGATGCAGACCTTCGGCATTTTCGCTGCCGGCTACCTGGCGCGGCCGCTGGGTGGCATCGTCATGGCGCACTTCGGCGACCTGCTGGGGCGCAAGAAGATGTTCACCCTGAGCATCTTCATGATGGCCCTGCCGACCCTGATCATGGGCCTGTTGCCCACTTATGCACAGATCGGCCTGTGGGCGCCGATCTTGCTGCTGTTGATGCGCGTGATCCAGGGCGCGGCGATTGGCGGTGAGGTGCCGGGGGCCTGGGTGTTCGTCTCCGAGCACGTCCCTGCACGCAATACCGGTTACGCCTGCGGCACGCTGACGGCCGGCCTGACTTCGGGCATCTTGCTCGGCTCGCTGGTCGCCACGCTGATCAACAGTGTCTATACCCCTGGCGAAGTGGCCGATTACGCTTGGCGTATCCCGTTCCTGCTGGGCGGTGTGTTCGGCCTGTTCTCGGTGTACCTGCGCCGCTGGTTGCACGAAACCCCGGTGTTCGCCGAGATGCAGCAGCGCAAGGCCCTGGCCGAAGAATTGCCCCTGCGTGCGGTGCTGCGTGACCACCGTGGCGCGATCGTCCTGTCGATGCTGCTGACCTGGCTGCTGTCGGCCGGCATCGTGGTGGTGATCCTGATGACACCGGCACTGCTGCAGAGCTTCTATCAGGTCAGCCCGACCGACTCGCTCAAGGCCAACAGCCTGGCCATCGTCCTGCTCAGCCTCGGCTGCATCGCTGCCGGCCGCCTGGCCGACCGCTTCGGCGCCGGGCGCGTATTCATCGTTGGCAGCCTGCTGCTGCTGGCCAGCTCCTGGACCTTCTACCACAGCCTGCCAACCCGCCCCGACCTGTTGTTCCCGCTGTATGCGCTGACCGGTCTGTGCGTCGGTATTGTCGGCGCCGTGCCCTACGTGATGGTCAAGGCCTTCCCGCCGGTGGTGCGTTTCAGCGGCTTGTCGTTCTCCTACAACATGGCCTACGCCATCTTCGGTGGGTTGACGCCGATGGTGGTAACCGCGCTGTTGAAGGTCAGCCCAATGGCGCCGGCTTATTATGTGGCGGGGCTGTGTGCCGTCGGGCTGGCCGTGGGCTTGTATCTGTTTGCCAACAAACGTTAATGGGTGAAGCCCTGCATACCGATGCGCCCATATAGCATCTGGGGCGGCTACCACAGCACTGTTGAACGTATTTAATGGGCTGAAATGAATTGAAATAAGCGATTCGATGTAGCGCTCTATGTAGTGCAGTTGCCTGAAACTTAACAGGCAACTTGAGCCATGCAGATAAGGAGACTCTGTATGGCTCAGAACACACTTAACGATAACTCGACGGGTGATGTGGTCATCACTCCAGGCTCTTCCGCCTCCAGCGGCGGCGGGGGAGGGTTTTTCAGCCTTGGCGGCGGCGGCGGTTTCGGCGGAGGCTTTGGCGGGTCCAGTCGGCGCCGCCGAAAAAACGAGCCAGAGCGCGCCGCTGCACTGGCTCGGGCAAGGGCTGAAGAACAGGCGCGCCAGGCGGCCGCGGCGGCGGCTCATGCCGAATTACTGGCCCTTGCACATCGCCAGCAGGTTGCGGCCTATGGCCAGGCACGAGAGACGCGCCGCGCGCAGCTTGATGCTCACTTCGCTGGCCGGATGCAAGGTCTGGCCCAAGCACTCCAGGAAGAGATCAACGCAGTACGCAGGCCTCCAAAGTCTGATGGCCGCGAGCGCTGGCAGCTGTACTTGATCACCAAGGCGCGAAACGAAACGATCGACCTGATTGCCGCCAAGCAGCTTGACCTGGCACGGCAGCAGGCTTTTGCCAAGGCCTTCGCCGGTCCGGACATGACGGCAGAAGCCTACGCCAACCTTGTTTCAAACCTTTCTTCGACTGTGCAGATGCAGCAACTGCATCGCGATTGGGAAGCCGCTTACGTGGCAACTCAGGAAGCACGGCTGCTGAGTGAGGCAATCGGGCAGCTTGAACAGCGTGCTGCAGCATTGGCCACCGAGCATGCCCAACAGCAGGTGCATTGGCGTGCCCTTGAGGCCAGATGGGAGCGTGAGCACCAGTACGCCGAGCAACGAGAGGCCCGGGTTCGCCACAAGCAACAGGCGGATCAAGACCGTCGTCTGCAGCGGCTGAGGCAGGCCGCTACGGTTACCGCCCCCGTTTCGGCTGCGCAGGCGGGCGGGGTACTGCTCAGCCAGGCGGGGGCGCAGGTTGCGGCAGACTTGGCTGCAGCCATAGAGCAAGCCATTGCCAGTGCTGCGAAGGAAGTACTAAGGGTTGCAGCGATTCGTCTAGGCCAGGCAGTCAGCCTGACGGCGACTGCCATGTTGTACGCCCCAGCGCTGGGTGATGGCGAGTTGACCGCCGCTCAGCGCAGGCGTCACCTCGAAGGCTTGGGTGTACGTGCAGACCTGATGGGCATCGCGGCCGGTCAGGACCTGCAGTCAATTGCGGATGCGGGCGGTTCAGCCCGCCTCGATAATCGCATCAAGATCGAGCACCTGGCGGGTGGCAGCGCCATCGCGGTGGCCTCCACCGGGTCAGGCATCGCAGCTGATGTTCGGGTCAGGAATGCTTTGTTCGATCCCCTTACCGAAACTTATCGGGTCAATGCCGAGACGCCCACCGGCAAATCCATCGTGCTGGGCAGCACGGCGGTGTCGGAAGAAAGCCCGCCAGGCGGCAGGGTACTGACGTTAGCGCCGCAGACAACTGAAGTAGGCGCAGGCGTCGACCTTCGCTTTGATGATTGCATTGTCTGCATCCCTGGTCAGCCAGCCCAATATTTCTCGTTTGCACTACCGACGGCGGGTACCGGCATCGTCAGCGGTAAAGGCGTGGCGGCTGATGCCAACTGGTGGTCCGTTGGCGGAGCAGCGGCCGGTGTTGGCTTGCCTGAACAGGTGGCAGACCAGCTGCGTAACCGAGTCTTCACGGCGATGCCGGCCTTCGAAAGCGCGGTATGGCGGGCGGTCGCGGCAGACCAGGTACTGCTTGGGCAATTCGATGAACTGAATCAGCGGCGCATTCTCAACGGCTTTCCTCCGGTAGCTCCGAAAGCAAGCTGGGCCGGTTCGCGAAGTGAGTTCGAACTGCGTCATCTCGCTGCAGCCGGGGTGGGCTCCGGGCTTTACGACCTCGACCAGCTGAGTATCCACAGCCCTGGGAGCACCCAGGGCGTTCTGACGGTCGTCCAGCCATTCGAACCCTGGTTCGCCAGCGGTGTGGCATTGGCGTTTGATGCTGGGATAGTGCAAGGCCAGCCCCCGCGTACATGGACGCCGCTGGTGGCGCCTGGGGCGCAGATGTTGGGTTCGACGCTTCTGCCCGTGGCGCCAGCCCTGCCGGATATCTTGCCCGGTTCACCGACTGATCCGCTGGGGCCAAGTATTGAAATACTTCCCGGCGAGAATCCTGGCGAGACTGGGGCCATAATTCCTGGGTTCGGAGGTGAGGGAAATCTACCTGAGCCGGGGCTGGTTAATAATGAGCCGGCAGAAATTACCGAAACGGGCGTCTATGGTGACTTGGAGCGTAGAAGTATTAGAGATGATATGGATGTGGACCATATTCCAGCACAAGGTGCGATAAAGCTTTGGGTCGATGATATTATGCCGGATTTATCACCTTATCAGCTCAGGGCATTACTTAGGCAGGCTCCTGCGGTCGTGATACCCACAGAGGTACATAGAAAGCATAGTGAAACGTATGGTGGGCGGAACACTAAAGCAAAACAAGCGCTAGATGCCGCCGATCTCTTTGCCGCCGTGGCGAGTAATGTCGAGGCGCTTAGGCCTGGACTTCCGCCTGAGCGAGTTGAGGGGGTCAAGGCAGAGCTTACGAGTTTGCTTAAAGACTTCATTAAACGGGTGAATCCATGAAAAGACGTGTCGAAGTCGAGCACTGGTTGAGATGTTTGAATAAGACTCATACCGTGCTACTTGATCTTGGGCTTGACCCGGGCTTGCCTATTATAACGCTCTACCCAGGAGACACAGAGTTTTACCTGGAGCCTGAGCCTGGAGTCAGCTATAAATTCGATGCAGAAACGAAAGTGATGAAAGCTGTTATCGTAACTGTCATCAAGCGTGTAGAATTCGAGCCCGTATTCAGCGACCTTTTGTCCGAGCCTTATAGCTGCCCAACTCAACGTTCTGTTCGAGATGTTTGGGGCAGTCCTGTTCGCTCTCGAGGCCCCGTCGCTTTGCCGCATCCCATAGGTAAAACGGGTGGTTGGGATGCGTACGGCCTCGCCTCCAAGGGCTTCGCAGACATCGAATTGATGTATCAATATACCGCTGAGTTACAAACGTCCGCAATTATATTGAGGACGAAAGAACATGAAGCTTGAAAATCTATTATCAGATTATGAAGAACACACTTTCTTGGCGCTTGTTAATGCGATATGGGGTATTGAAAGCCTGCGCGCTGAGCACAACGAGCTGATCGCCCACTTTGATCAGATAGTCAGCCACCCCGCCGGCAGCGACCTTCTGTTCTACTCAAACGCCGATGAAACCGGCAATACCAACTCCCCTGAACATATAGTTGCAACAGTTAAAGCCTGGCACCACCAAAACGGTCGTGCGGCCTTCAAAGGCCAGCCCTTGCAACCACCGCCGGTTCGCCAAACGCTGACCCGTGAACAGCGCGCCACCCAGTCCTCCACCCGCAATCTGGAGAAAGTGCGAAAACTGGTAGCCGATATCCACTCATGCGAGCAGGAGTCAGAGCAAAAGCTGGCCCCGCTGGAGCACCAGTTGACCCTTGCCGGGGCAGCACCAGCGCAGGAACTTACCGCCAGCGTGGAAGCGTTACGTGCTCTGGTACTGGCACAGCATCAAGCCAAACGCGCCGTCGACCAGCTTCAACGCTTGCAGATGTCGGTCAAGTTTGCGTTTGAGGGGGCCCATCGCGATGTCGCCAATTCATTTTTGGACAGTGCGATCCAAGCTGTTGTGCTCCAGGAGATCACCGTGGGCAGCCAGCGTCATGCTGTTGCCCTGGCCGCAGCGCAGGCGCGTCACCCCGCATTGTACGCCCGAGGCGTAACGCTGATAGAAAGCCTGGAGGGACGTATCGCCCAGTTGGCCAAAGCCAGTGCGTCCGGCCCAGGTCATGGTGCGCTTACATTAATGGCATCGGCACAGACGGCGAGCCTGCACCCTGCATTGTTGACTGCACAGGGCTTGAGCCGTGAAGTAGCCCAACAGCAACATCATTTGAACAAGACCTTCCGCTCGGCGGTGGCTGAGCTGGAGTGGCAGGTGGCTTCATTGGAAGGATCGCATCCGGGTTCTTTCGCAGATGTTGCCGAGTTCGTGCTGAGTACGCCAAGTGATGATCCGCGCTTTGCATTTACGGTTCCGCTGGTTGAGCTGTTCGACAGCGAGCCGCAGGACTGGGTGGCATTGGCGCAAGCGCGTGCTGAAATAGCTTTGCCGATGCGCCTGTGCTCCACCGTGCGCGGCGCCAATGGGGCCACAAGCACGGGCGTCAAGCCTTTCACTCGTTATTCCCATGTGATCATGACCCTCACTCAAGGCGGGGTTGTCCCATCGCGTGTGAAGGTGCGCAGCGCAGATTGGAATGCCATGCAACAGGCATACGTGTTCACCAGCGAAGGTGATTCGCCTGTGACGGTGGTGTGGCAGAACGGGAGCGCTCCGTATGCACCCAGGGATCTCGCGCGCCCTCCGAGCATTGGCTTCTTCAGAATGCCCAGGGTCCCGTTGATAGCGCCCTTCGAAAACTTGGCTCAGGTGCAGTTTGACGACTACATCGTGGTATTCCCGCCAGCGTCCGGTATGGCGCCTTTGTATTTGATGTTCAGAGACCGCCGGGAGCTATAGCGCGCGGCCGCCTCGCCCAGCAACATTTTGAAAAGGCCATCCCGGACAACCGGTGATGGCCTTTCATCCAATTGTCATATTGAAGTCATATCGTATTCATGCGGCCTGCAGATACTTGGGCCCGATCCATCCAACACCCCCAATATTCCTGCTAGGAGCAAGGCATGAAACTGAAGCGTTTGATGGCGGCCCTTACCTTTGCCGCCGCTGGCGTTGCCACCGCCAATGCGGTAGCCGCTGTCGACCCAGCAATCCCGACCTACACCAAAACCACCGGTGTATCGGGCAACCTCTCCAGCGTTGGCTCCGACACCCTGGCGAACCTGATGACGCTGTGGGCCGAGGCCTACAAGAAGGAATACCCCAACGTAAACATCCAGATCCAGGCCGCCGGCTCTTCCACCGCGCCACCCGCGCTGACCGAAGGCACCGCCAACCTGGGCCCGATGAGCCGCAAGATGAAAGACGTCGAGCTGCAGGCCTTCGAGCAGAAGTACGGCTACAAGCCAACCGCCATCCCGGTTGCCGTAGACGCCCTGGCAGTCTTCGTGCACAAGGACAACCCGATCAAGGGCCTGACCATGGCGCAGGTCGATGCGATCTTCTCGTCCACCCGCCTGTGCGGCGCCAAGGCCGATGTCAAAACCTGGGGTGACCTGGGCGTGACCGGCGACCTGGCCAACAAGCCAGTGCAGCTGTTCGGCCGTAACTCGGTATCGGGCACCTACGGTTACTTCAAGGAAGAAGCCCTGTGCAAAGGCGACTTCAAGCCTAACGTCAACGAACAGCCTGGTTCGGCTTCGGTCGTGCAGTCGATCAGCTCCTCGCTGAACGGCATCGGCTACTCGGGCATCGGCTACAAGACCGCCAGCGTCAAGACCGTCGCCCTGGCCAAGAAAGAAGGCGGCGAGTTCGTCGAAGACAACGAAGCCAACGCCCTGAACGGTACGTACCCGCTGTCGCGCTTCCTGTACGTCTACGTCAACAAGGCCCCGAACAAGCCTCTGGCCCCGCTGGACGCCGAGTTCATCAAGCTGGTGCTGTCGCAAGCTGGCCAGCAGGTCGTGGTGAAGGATGGCTACATCCCGCTGCCTGCCAAAGTGGTCGACAAGACCCTGGCTGACCTGGGCCTGTCCCACGCCGGTAACGTTGCAAAGAAGTAAGTAACTGAGGAAGAGGCCGGTACCGATGCCCGGCCTCCTCCACGAATTCTCAGTCCGAAGCCAGGATCCCTGCGCGTCGGGCTTTCTTGCGTCACTGCATTGTCATGTTTTTGTCATACGGGACCGCTAGGGTGTGCGCATGAATGATCTGGCCAACTCCACCATGACCCAAAATTCCCAACCCGTGCGGATTGATTTCAATACGCCGGAGTTGCAACGCAAGCGCCGCATGCGTGCGCTCAAGGACCGCCTGACCCGCTGGTATGTACTGGTGGGCGGGCTTGCCGTCTTGGCGGCAATTACCCTGATTTTCTTCTACCTGGCCTACGTGGTGCTGCCGCTGTTCCAGGGCGCCGAACTGACCAGCAAGAAGGCCCTGGAGCCGACCTGGCTGCAACAGGATGCCGGCAAGCCGCTGATGATCGCGCTTGAAGAGCAGAACCTGGTGGGCATGCGGGTTTCCGACAAGGGCCAGGCGCTGTTCTTCGACACCAAGACCGGTGCCGAGCTGCAGCGCGTCGACCTGCCGCTGCCGGCAGGTACCCAGGTGAGTTCGATCAGCACCGATCAGCCGGGTAGCCCGCTGGTTGTGCTGGGGCTGTCCAATGGTCAGGCGCTGGTGTTCCACCACACCTACAAGATCACCTACCCGGACAACAAGAAAACCATCAGCCCAGGCATCGACTACCCCTACGGCAAGGACGCGTTCGTGCTTGACGACCAGGGCCGCGCGCTGGAGCACGTGAGCGTCAACGTCAACGGCGAAAACCTGATGCTGGCGGGCTCCACCGGTTCGCACCTGCAGGTCACCCAGCTGACCCGCGAAGAGAACATGATGACCGGTGAGGTCACCAGCGAGCAGAGCCGTATCGACCTGCCGCAGATGACCGAGCCGGTCAAGGCCATCTACATCGACCCGCGTCAGCAGTGGCTGTATGTGGTCAACGGCCGTGCCACCGCCGACGTCTTCAGCCTGCGCGACAAAAGCCTCAACGGCCGCTACAAGCTGCTGGAAGATGGCAATGCCGAGATCACGGCCAGTGGCCAGCTGGTCGGTGGCATCTCGCTGATCTTCGGCGACTCCAAGGGTGGTTTGAGCCAGTGGTTCATGGCCCGTGACCCCGATGGCGAGTCGCGCTTCAAGTTGATCCGCAGCTTCCAGATGGGCAGCGCGCCGGTCGTCCAGATCGATGCCGAAGAGCGCCGCAAGGGCTTCATCGCCCTCGACGCCGACGGCAAGCTCGGTGTGTTCCACAGCACCGCGCACCGCACCTTGCTGGTCGAGCCGGCTGCAGAGGGTGCTGGCATCCTGGCCCTGTCGCCGCGTGCCAACCGCATCCTCATCGAGGAAGGTGGCAAGCTGTTGCCGCTGAGCCTCAAGAACCCGCACCCGGAAGTCTCCTTCAGCGCGCTGTGGGGCAAGGTCTGGTACGAGAACTATGACGAGCCCAAGTATGTCTGGCAGTCGACCGCGTCGAACACCGACTTCGAGCCCAAGCTGAGCCTGTCGCCGCTGACCTTCGGTACCTTGAAGGCTGCGTTCTACGCGATGATCCTGGCAGCACCGCTGGCCATTGCCGCCGCCATCTACACCGCCTACTTCATGGCCCCGGGCATGCGCCGCAAGGTCAAGCCGGTGATCGAGCTGATGGAAGCGATGCCAACGGTGATCCTTGGCTTCTTTGCCGGCCTGTTCCTGGCGCCGTACCTGGAAGGCCACCTGCCGGGTGTGTTCAGCCTGTTCCTGCTGATGCCGTTCGGCATCCTGCTGGCCGGTTTCACCTGGAGCCGCCTGCCCGAGTCGTTCCGCCTGCGCGTCCCGGATGGCTGGGAAGCGGCGATCCTGATCCCGGTGATCCTGTTCACCGGCTGGTTCGCCCTGACCATGAGCCCTTACCTGGAAACCTGGTTCTTCGGCGGCGACATGCGCCTGTGGATCACCAATGACCTGGGCATCACCTACGACCAGCGTAACGCCCTGGTGGTCGGTATCGCCATGGGCTTCGCGGTCATCCCGAACATCTACTCGATTGCCGAAGACGCCGTGTTCAGCGTGCCACGCAGCCTGACCCTGGGCTCCCTGGCCCTGGGTGCGACGCCGTGGCAGACCCTGACCCGCGTGGTCATCCTCACCGCCAGCCCGGGTATCTTCTCGGCGCTGATGATCGGCATGGGCCGTGCGGTGGGCGAGACCATGATCGTGCTCATGGCCACCGGCAACACCCCGGTGATGGAGATGAACCTGTTCGAAGGCATGCGCACCCTGGCCGCCAACGTGGCTGTGGAAATGCCGGAGTCGGAAGTCGGTGGCAGCCACTATCGCGTGCTGTTCCTGGCGGCACTCGTGCTGCTGATGTTCACCTTCGTCATGAACACCTTGGCCGAGCTGATTCGCCAGCGTCTGCGCAAGAAATACTCGTCGCTTTGATAGAAAGGTAGAGATCCGTGAAAAAGGATTCCCTCAAAGGCTGGTTCAAGAGCGGCGCCCCTGGCGTCTGGATCAGCGGTGGCGCGGTTGCCATGGCGGTGATCATGACCATCGGCCTGCTGTCGGTCATCGCCGTGCGCGGCCTGGGCCACTTCTGGCCGGCCGACCTGATCCAGGCCACCTACAAGGTGCCGGGCCAGGCTGATCACGTCGTCATCGGCGAAGTGGTGCAAAAAGAAGAGGTGCCCCGTGCCCGCCTCAAAGGTGCCGGCTTGCCGGTACCTGAGCAGGGCCCGGAGTTCATGACCCGTGAGCTGATCAAGGTCGGTAACCGCGACCTCAACGGCAGTGACTTCTCCTGGGTGGTGGGCGAGTGGCTGGTCGACGAGCAACGCCCGGCCGACCTGATGGCGCTGGAACGTCGCGAGTGGGGCAACTTCTACGGCTACCTGGTCAGCGTCAAGGAACAAGGCCGCGTGGTTGCCGAGGGCCCTGCCGCCTGGAACGAGCTGCAGGCCCGCCTCAAGCGCGCCAACCAGCTCAACGGCGAGCTGCAGCAACTCGAGAAAAAAGACATCGGCGCCATCAACCATGGCCTGGAGCGCCTGCGCCTGCACAGCCGCAAGCTGGAACTGGACGGCAAGCTCGACGCCGCCGCCCAGGCCGACATGGACGCCGAGCGTGCCGAGCTGAACAGCCGCTACAAGGCCATCGAAGACCGCCTCAGCGGCCTTCATCAGGCCTTCTCCCGCGACAGCCTGGTCGCGCGCGACGGCAACGGCCGTGAAGTGGAGATCAACCTGAGCAAGGTGGTGCACGCCATTCAGCCGAACGGCATGTCCGGCCTGACCAAGATGGGTACCTACTTTGCCAAGGTCTGGGAGTTCCTCAGCGACGACCCACGCGAAGCCAACACCGAAGGCGGGATCTTCCCGGCCATCTTCGGTACCGTGATGATGACACTGATCATGGCGGTGATCGTGACCCCGTTCGGCGTGCTGGCTGCAGTGTACCTGCGCGAATACGCCAAACAGGGCCCGGTGACCCGCCTGATCCGCATTGCAGTGAACAACCTGGCAGGCGTACCGGCGATCGTCTACGGCGTATTCGGCCTGGGCTTCTTCGTCTATGTGCTGGGTGGCTCGATCGACCGGCTGTTCTTCCCCGAATCGTTGCCGGCACCGACCCTGGGTACCCCGGGCCTGCTGTGGGCCTCGCTGACCTTGGCGCTGCTGGCGGTACCGGTGGTGATCGTGGCCACCGAAGAAGGGCTGGCGCGTATCCCACGTACCGTGCGCGAGGGCTCCCTGGCCCTGGGCGCGACCAAGGCCGAGACACTGTGGAAGATCGTCCTGCCAATGGCCAGCCCGGCCATGATGACCGGCATGATTCTCGCCGTGGCCCGTGCTGCGGGTGAAGTGGCGCCGTTGATGCTGGTGGGTGTGGTGAAACTGGCACCGTCGTTGCCGCTCGATGGCAACTACCCGTACCTGCACCTGGACCAGAAGATCATGCACCTGGGCTTCCACATTTATGACGTCGGCTTCCAGAGCCCGAACGTCGAGGCCGCCCGCCCGCTGGTGTACGCCACCGCGCTGTTGCTGGTGCTGGTGATCGCCACCCTCAACCTCTCGGCAGTGTGGATCCGTAACCACCTGCGCGAGAAGTACAAGGCCCTCGACCACTGATTGAAGCTTTAAGCCACAAGCGGCAAGCTCCAAAAGGAGTGCCGCTTTGCCCTAACTTGCAGCTTGCAGCTTAAAGCTTGCAGCTACAAACGGAGTGAGACCATGCAGCACGAATCCCATACCCACGGCATCGACATGTCTGCCCTGGGCCGCGACAAGCAGAGCCTGCGCCTGGCCGAAGAGACCGTGGCCATCGAAGTACCGGGCCTGAGCCTGTACTACGGCGACAAGCAAGCCTTGTTCGACGTCAGCATGAATATCCCCAAGCAGCGCGTGACCGCCTTCATCGGCCCGTCCGGCTGCGGCAAGTCGACCCTGCTGCGTACCTTCAACCGCATGAACGACCTGGTTGACGGTTGCCGCGTGGAGGGCGCCATCAACCTGTATGGCACCAACATCTACCGCAAGGGCGAGGACGTGGCCGAGCTGCGCCGTCGTGTGGGCATGGTGTTCCAGAAGCCGAACCCGTTCCCCAAGACCATCTACGAGAACGTCGTCTACGGCCTGCGCATCCAAGGCATCAACAAGAAGCGTACCCTCGACGAAGCGGTCGAATGGGCCCTCAAGGGCGCTGCCCTGTGGGACGAGGTGAAGGACCGCCTGCATGACTCGGCCCTGGGCCTGTCCGGTGGCCAGCAGCAACGTCTGGTGATTGCCCGCACCATTGCCGTGGAGCCGGAAGTGCTGCTGCTCGACGAACCGTGCTCGGCACTGGACCCGATCTCGACGCTGAAGGTCGAAGAACTGATCTACGAATTGAAATCCAAGTACACCATCGTCATCGTGACCCACAACATGCAACAGGCGGCGCGCGTTTCGGACTACACCGCGTTCATGTACATGGGCAAACTGGTCGAATTCGGGGATACCGATACCCTGTTCACCAACCCGGCGAAGAAGCAGACCGAAGACTACATCACCGGTCGCTACGGCTAGTCGGTCTGCCAGCCGCAGGCCGGGGGCCAAGGGATAACACGAACGACTTGAAGCTTGCGGCTTGAGGCTTGCAGCTTTTTCGCGGAGCGAAACGATGATCAACAAAGAAAGCCTTACGCATCACATCTCCCAGCAGTTCAACGCCGAGCTTGAAGAGGTGCGCAGCCACCTTCTGGCCATGGGCGGCCTGGTCGAGAAACAGGTCAACGACGCGGTTACTGCTCTGATCGAGGCCGACTCGGGCTTGGCCCAGCAAGTGCGCGAGGTCGATGAGCAGATCAACCAGATGGAGCGCAACATCGACGAGGAGTGCGTACGCATCCTTGCCCGCCGCCAGCCGGCGGCCTCCGACCTGCGGCTGATCATCAGCATCTCCAAGTCGGTGATCGACCTGGAGCGCATCGGCGACGAGTCGACCAAGATCGCCCGTCGTGCCATCCAGCTGTGCGAAGAGGGCGAGTCGCCGCGCGGCTACGTCGAGGTGCGCCACATCGGCGACCAGGTGCGCAACATGGTCCGCGATGCCCTGGACGCCTTTGCCCGCTTCGACGCCGACCTGGCACTGTCGGTGGCACAGTACGACAAGACCATCGACCGCGAGTACAAGACCGCCCTGCGTGAGCTGGTGACCTACATGATGGAAGACCCGCGTTCGATCTCGCGGGTGCTCAGCGTCATCTGGGCCTTGCGTTCGCTGGAGCGCATCGGCGACCACGCGCGCAACATCTCCGAGCTGGTGATTTACCTGGTACGCGGCACCGACGTCCGCCACATGGGCCTCAAGCGCATGAAGGCGGAAGTGCAGGGCACCCCCGTCGAAGAGGCTGAAAGCGCTAATGTTCCGGCTGAACCGGACGATAAATAGTACTGCTCCCGAGCATCAACGCCCGGCCTAGGCCGGGCGTTTTCGTTTGCGGTCGAGCAGCCACCAGGCACCCGCGAACGGTGTGAAGAAGTCCCGCTACACGCGCAGTTGTGGCAAATAGCCATTGCTTGCCGGTAGGCTAGTCGGGATTCAAGAGGAGTATCGATGAGTAAAGTCAATGTACTGGTCGTGGACGACGCCCCGTTCATCCGCGACCTGGTCAGGAAATGCCTGCGCAATGCCTTTCCCGGCATGGTCATCGACGATGCGGTCAACGGTCGCAAGGCCATGGCCATGTTGGGCAAGGAGCCGTTCGACCTGGTCCTGTGCGACTGGGAAATGCCGGAAATGTCTGGCCTTGAGCTGCTCAGCTGGTGCCGCCAGCAGCCTGCATTGAAGAGCCTGCAGTTCATCATGGTGACCAGCCGTGGTGACAAGGAGAACGTGATCCAGGCCATTCAGGCGGGGGTTTCCGACTTCGTCGGCAAACCGTTCACCAATGAGCAGTTGCTGACCAAGGTGAAGAAGGCCTTGGCCAAGATCGGCAAGCTCGACAGCCTGATGGCAACCGGGCCTGCGCGGGTGAATTCGGCGTTTGCCAATGACTCCTTGAGTGCTTTGACCGGCGGCAACCCTCAGGCGGCCAAGGTTGCGGCACCTGCGCCAGCGCCGGTGAAGCCTTTGGCGAAGGCACCTGCGCCAGCCACAACCGCACCGTCTGGCCGTGGCCAAGGCCAGCTGCGCTTGGCCAGCGGGATTCAGCCTTGCGTGATCAAGGCATTGAGCCTGAAGGAAGCGCTGTTGGTGGTACGCCGCAGCGAAGCGCTGCCGCAAGTGCTAGAGGGGGCGGTACTGGACCTGGAACAGGGCGAAAACGCCGAAGTTGCGCGGCTGAACGGTTACCTGCATGCCATCGCGGCGCTGGAGCCCAAGCCCGATAGCGACTGGCTGCAACTGACGTTCAAGTTCGTCGATCAGGATGCGCAGAAGCTCGATTACCTGTCGCGGCTGATTGCTCGCGGCACCGCGCAAAAGCACTTCACGCCCGGCGCCTGATAGCCACTGCCCTCCTGTGGGTGCGTGCGGCCTTGCGCGACGCAAGGCCGCTGCCACAGCGGACGATCACCATCCGACCAACTGTCATACTCACCGCAAAAGCCGCTGCTAGGCTTCGACAGATCATACCTGTCAAAAAGCCACTATCATGCCCGCCCGCCTGCTGCTGTTCTGTGCATTGCTCATGGCCTCGGCGTCGAGCCTGGGCGTGACCCTCTACCCGATCACCGATGCCGACGGTGTAGCGGCCTATTCCGACCGCCCAGGCCCCGGCGCCAAGCCACTGGAGCTGCGCGAATCCATGGTCGAGTACCAGGAAAGCCAGGTGCGGCTCAACGCAATTGTCTTCCAGGGTGGCGTCAGCTTTTCTGCGCGCAATGAGTCGCACGTGCCGGTGCAGGTCGAGTTGCACCTGGACAAGCTGATAAACGCGCAGGGCGGCAATGCCCCCCGTATCGTGCGCAGGGTGCTGCCAGGGCGTTCAACGCAGATGCTCAGCGTGCTCAGGGGCCGCCCCGGTACGTTGCTGGGTTACCGCTCGACGTTGCTGCAAGCGATGGGCGACCCGGGGCTGCGGCCGCAGGGCTTTCGCTACGCCTTCCCCTGGCTTGGCGGGCCATTCCGGGTGAGCCAGGGGCCCAACGGCCGTTTCAGCCACTTCGGCCCCAAAGGGCGCTACGCCATGGACATCGCCATGCCTGAAGGCACCACCATCGTTGCCGCGCGCGAAGGCGTGGTGGTGAGGGTCGAGAACAGCCAGACCGGGCGCGGCAGCAACCCCTCGGGCAATTTCGTCAGGGTGCTGCACGCGGACGGCACCATGGGCGTGTACCTGCACCTGATGCGCGGTTCGGTGGTGGTGGGCGAGGGGCAGCGGGTCAAACAGGGGCAGATGCTGGCCAAGTCGGGCAATACCGGCAACAGCAGCGGGCCGCACCTGCATTTTGTGGTGCAGCGCAACGTGGGCTTGGCGCTGGAGTCGATACCGTATCAGTTCGACAGGCCAATCAGCGGGTTGCCGGACTTCACCGCCGGCAACCCTTGAGCGGGCTGGGGCCGGAAGGCGGCCCCGCCTGAGGTCAATCCAGCTTCAGCACCTTGGCCAGGACGATCTTCGGCCCTTTCATCTTCTTGATGATGATGCGCAGGCCTTCGACCTCCAGCACTTCCTCTTCCTCAGGCACGCGCTTGAGGGTTTCATAGATCAGCCCAGCCAGGGTTTCGGCCTCGATGTGGTCAAGGTCGATACCCAGCAGGCGCTCGACCTTGAACAGCGGCGTGTCACCGCGCACCAGCAGCTTGCCCGGCTGGTAGGCGAGGATGCCGCGCTCGGTCTTGCGGTGTTCGTCCTGAATATCGCCCACCAGCACTTCCAGCACGTCTTCCATGGTCAGGTAACCGATCACCTTGCCATCGGCTTCTTCCACCAGCACGAAATGCGCACCGCCCTTGCGGAACTGCTCCAGCAGCTGCGACAGCGGCATATGCCGGGAGACGCGCTCCAGCGGCCGGGCCAGGTCTTCGAGGTCGATGGTTTCGGGCAGGTGGTCGAGCTCGGCCAGCTCCAGCAGCAGGTCCTTGATGTGCAGCAAACCGGTGAACTCTTCGCGCTCGGCGTCGTACACCGGGTAACGGCTGAACTTGTGGCGGCGCAGCAGTGCCAGGATCTGCTTGAGCGGGGCGTGGGCGTCGATGCTGACCATGTCCTCGCGGGAGTTGGCCCAGTCGACCACCTCCAGCTCGCCCATTTCCACCGCCGAGGCCAGCACGCGCATGCCTTGGTCGCTCGGGTCCTGGCCGCGGCTGGAGTGCAGGATCAGCTTGAGCTCTTCGCGGCTGTAGTGATGCTCGTGGTGCGGGCCAGGCTCGCCCTGGCCGGCAATGCGCAGGATGGTGTTGGCGCTGGCATTGAGCAGGTAGATGGCCGGGTACATGGCCCAGTAGAACACGTACAGCGGCACTGCCGTCCACAGCGACAGCAGCTCGGGCTTGCGGATCGCCCAGGACTTGGGCGCCAGCTCACCGACCACGATGTGCAGGTAAGAGATGACGAAGAAGGCGACGAAGAACGAAATGCCCTTGATCAGCTCCGGCGTGTCGACGCCCAAGTAGGCCAGCAGCGGCTCCAGCAGGTGGGCGAAGGCCGGTTCACCGACCCAGCCCAGGCCCAGCGAGGCGAGGGTGATGCCCAGCTGGCAGGCGGACAGGTAGGCGTCCAGCTGATTGTGTACCTTGCGCAGGATGCTGCCACGCCAGCCGTGCAGTTCGGCGATGGAATCGACGCGGGTGGAGCGCAGCTTGACCATGGCGAACTCGGCGGCTACGAAGAAGCCGTTGAGCAGTACCAGGAGCAAGGCAAAGATGATCATGCCGAAATCGGCGAATAACGAGGTGAGGCTGATACCAGGGGAAGGGTCCATGATGGATTTTTTACGGGGTCCGTCTTTGGGGAATGGAGAAAAAAAGTGCCAGCACAGGCTGGCACAGGGGATCCAATGTAGCGGTTGAAGCCGCAAAAGCAAAGGGTGATGGACGTGATGGGGCTGTTGGGCAGCCCACTCAACCCTTGCCGTTAGCCAATTGTGCTGGTGCAAAATGGCAGGTGAAGGTGCTCCCATGCCCCGGCACACTGCTGATCTCCAACCGCCCGCGATGGCGCAACAGCACATGCTTGACGATCGCCAGGCCCAGCCCTGTGCCCCCGGTATTGGACGCCCGGCTGGAGTCGACCCGGTAAAACCGCTCGGTCAATCGCGGCAAATGCTTGGCATCGATACCAATGCCAGAATCCTGCACGCTCAGGTGTGCGCCGTGCGCATCGGCCCACCAGCGGATGCGAATGCTGCCCTCGTCCGGGGTGTACTTGACCGCGTTGAACACCAGGTTGGAGAACGCACTGCGCAGCTCGGCCTCGCTGCCCTTGAGGCACACGCCGGGTGTGGCCTCCAGGCTGATGCGCTGGTTGCGCGGCCCGGACAGCGCCTGGGCATCACCCTTGATCGACTGCAGCAGGGCATCGACCGGCACTGGCAGGTTGTCGGAGGGGTAGTCGGTGGCTTCCAGCTTGGCCAGCAGCAACAGGTCGTTGAGCAGGGTCTGCATGCGCGAGCCTTGCTGGCTCATCTGCTGCAGGGCCCGGCGCCAGCGCGGGTTCACGTCCTCGACGTTGTCCAGCAGGGTTTCCAGGTAGCCGGTAATCACCGTGAGCGGTGTCCGCAGCTCGTGGGAAACGTTGGCGACGAAGTCCTTGCGCATCTGTTCAAGCTGGTGGATGCGGGTGACGTCGCGTACCAGCATCAGGTGCTCGTTGTTGCCGTAGCGAGTGATGTGCAGTTGCACGCGCATACGGTCATTGATCGGCGAGGGGATTTCCAGCGGCTCGACGTAGTTTTCCGCTTCGAAGTACTCCTTGAAGCGCGGGTGGCGTACCAGGTTGGTCACCTGCTGGCCGCCGTCCTGCGGGGTCTTGAAGCCCAGCAGGGTTTCTGCGGCGCGGTTCCACCACTCCAGGTTGCCGTCGCTGTCGAGCATGATCACCGCATCGCGCAGCGCGGCAGTGGACTCCTGGACCCGGTCGATCACTGCCTGCAGGCGGCCGCGCACGCGTTGGTCGCGACGTTGCAGGTGATAGATGCTGTCGAACACTTCGCCCCACAGGCCGTAACCGTCGGGTGGCGCCTCGTCGGGTTGGTGGTTGCGCAGCCAGTCATGCAGGCGCAGCAGTTGCTTGAGGGTCCAACCCAGGTACAGCGCCAGGCCGATGGCCAGGCTCCAGCCGTAATAGCCGCTGACCAGCCCGCCGACCAGGCAGACAGTGATCAGCAGCAGCAGGTGGCGAATCAGGGTCGCGTGCCAGTTCTGGTTCAATTGACGGTCCTTGTACAACGACGTGCAGCCAGGCGTGCAGGCTTGTCAGCTCTTGGTCGAGAAGCGGTAGCCAGTGCCGCGGACGGTTTGTACCAGATTTTCGTAAGCTTCACCCAGCGCCTTGCGCAGGCGGCGGATGTGCACGTCGACGGTACGCTCCTCGACATAGACGTTGCCGCCCCAGACCTGGTCGAGCAACTGGCCACGGGTGTAGGCGCGCTCCTGGTGGGTCATGAAGAACTGCAGCAGGCGGTATTCGGTGGGGCCCATCTCGGCGGGCTTGCCGTCGATGGTCACGCGGTGGCTGATCGGGTCGAGCAGCAGGCCGCCCACTTCAATCGGTGCCTCGCTGTCGCTCGGGCCGGTGCGACGCAGCACGGCCTTCAGGCGGGCGACCAGTTCGCGCGGTGAGAACGGTTTGGTGATGTAGTCGTCGGCACCCACTTCCAGGCCCTGGATCTTGTTGTCCTCCTCACCCTTGGCAGTGAGCATGATGATCGGGATGTCCCCGGTCAGCTCGTCACGCTTCAGGCGGCGGGCCAGCTCGATACCCGAGGTGCCCGGCAACATCCAGTCGAGCAGGATCAGGTCAGGCTTGCGGTCGACGATGATCGCGTGGGCCTGCTGGGAGTTTTCTGCTTCCAGGCAGTCGTAGCCGGCCATTTCCAATGCAACGGCGATCATCTCGCGAATAGGCGCTTCGTCGTCGACGATCAGAATGTTCCTGCCCACCATGCTCAAAACCTCTCCTGGAAAATCGTGTCTGGCCCGCATTAGATAACGGAATTATTGCAGCTGTGTGACAGGACATTGGCTGTTATGGCGACATTGCATGACTGGGCTAGGCTTCAAGGGGCCGCTGTGGCGGTTAGGCGAACTCTTTCCACCCCCGAATACATGGTGATTCCAATGACACGACACACGCTGAACTGGATGGCCCTTTTCGCTGCACTGGCGCTGCCGGGGGTAGCGTCGGCCCACCATGCGATGGAGAAGAACGGCATGTGGGTCGATCATGCCGGCATGACGCTGTACACCTTTGACAAAGACGCCGGTGGCAAGTCGATGTGCAATGGCGAGTGTGCCAAGAACTGGCCGCCATTGATGGTGAAAGCCGATGATGAGCCTGCCAAGGACAAGTGGTCGGTGGTAATGCGTGATGATGGCGCCAAGCAGTGGGCCTATGACGGCAAGCCACTGTATACCTTCATCAAGGACAAGAAAGCCGGTGACATGACCGGTGATGGCGTGAAAGACGTCTGGCGCGTCGCCAAGCCTTGAGGCACTTTGCATGACCTTGTGGCGGCGGGTAAACCCGCTCCCACAGGGTCTGTATTGACTGTCAGCGCAGCGCGTAGTCCAGGACTATGCCAATGAAGACCAGCAGCCCCGCCCAGTGATTGTGCAAAAACGCCTTGAAGCATGAATCCCGGTCCAGCTTGCGTGTCGACCAGAACTCCCAGGCAAAGCACACGGCAGCCCCCAGCAGCCCCAGGTGGAACCAGCCGCCCAGCTCGAAGCGGCTCCCCGCCAGCAGCAGGCAGCCCAACGACAGCAGCTGCAAGGTCAGGATGATCACCCGATCCGCTTCGCCGAACAGGATGGCCGTCGACTTCACGCCGATCTTCAGGTCATCGTCGCGATCGACCATGGCGTAATAGGTGTCATAGCCCACGGTCCACAGCAGGTTGGCGATGTACAGCAGCCAGGCGCTGGCCGGCAGCTCGCCCCCGGCCGCCGTGAAGGCCATGGGGATGCCCCAGGAATACGCGGCGCCCAGCACCACCTGCGGGTAATAGGTGTAGCGCTTCATGAACGGGTAGCAGAACGCCAGGGCTACCGCCCCGAACGACAGCCAGACCGTGCGGCTGTTGGTGCACAGCACCAGCAGAAAACTTACCGCGACCAGGATCGCGAACAGCGCCAGCGCCTCGCGTGGCTTGACCCGGCCGCTGGCCAGGGGGCGGTCGGCGGTGCGTTTGACGTGGCCATCGACCTTGCGGTCGGCAAAGTCATTGATGCAGCAACCTGCGGCGCGCATCAGCACAACGCCAAGGCCGAAGATCAGCACGTTGGCCAGGGTCGGCGAACCTTGCCCGGCAATCCACACCGCCGACAGGGTAGGCCACAGCAGCAGGTAGATACCGATCGGGCGGTCCATGCGGCTTAGCTGGACAAAGTCCCAGGCGCGCGGGTGCCAGCGGTTGAGCGACTTGAGCAATTGCAGGTACATCAGCGGGTTTCCTCCTTGGCCGCTTGCCACAAGGCTGGCAGGAATACCTCGGCCACCAGCAGGTCCAGGCCGTCCCGTTCGAAACGTGAGCGGCGGCCCCAGAGCCCGTCGTGCGTTGCTTCGGCCGGCAACCAGGCCTGTGGATAACTGCACACCTCGATTGGGTGGCGAATGAATGCCTGATCACAGAACAGCAACTCGCCCAGCGAGCGGCTGCCCAGGGTCTCGAGGTCCAGGCCGCCGCGCTCCAGGGCGCTGCGGCTGGCCACGCTGCGGGCGAATACCCAGGGCTGGCCATGGCCGCGCAGGTAGACTTCGCGCACCCAGCCTTGCGCCCCGGGCGCAATGCCCAGCGCCTGGCACTCGTCATCGCGCAGGGTCTGCCAGCCTTCAAGCAGCGGGGTCACGCAGAAGTGCTCGCGGGACAGGTGGGTGAGGCGGCGAGTCAGCGAGCCCTCGTCGAACAGCCAGCCCAGGGTCGGCTGGTCGAGCTTGGTCGCCAGCTGTGAATACGCCAGCCACGCGACAGCGGCTGCTTGCGGGGATTCGTACGACACGTCGGTATGCTTGTTACAGCCAGAGAGGCGGCGAGCTTAGCATGTTGCCCCGACTGCTTGCATACTGCTGGCAGGGCCAGTAAAAAGCCCCCAAAGATTGCGCGATGGCCCTATGTGCGGCTTGCCCGCGAAAAGCCCATCAGCAGCGACACAACGCCTGAACCGAGGAACCGCGTACCCATGAAGAAGTGGCAATGTATTGTCTGTGGCCTGATCTACAACGAAGCCGAAGGCTGGCCGGATGACGGCATTGAGCCCGGTACCCGCTGGGAAGATGTGCCGCAGGACTGGCTGTGCCCCGACTGCGGCGTGGGCAAGAGCGACTTCGAAATGATCGAGATTGGCTGATCACAACCCTGTTTCAACTGAGGAAAGCACGACATGACGTCCCCTGTAGTCATCATCGGTACTGGCCTGGCCGGTTACAACCTGGCCCGTGAATTTCGCAAGCTCGATGGCGAGACGCCGCTGCTGTTGATTACCGCCGACGATGGTCGTTCCTACTCCAAACCCATGCTCTCCACGGGCTTCGCCAAGCTCAAGGATGCCGATGGGCTGTGCATGGCCGAGCCGGGTGCGATGGCCGAGCAGCTCAAGGCCGAAATCCGCACCCACACGCGCATCAGCGGTATCGACCCTGGGCACAAGCGCCTGTGGATCGGCGAAGAGGCTGTGGCCTATCGCGACCTGGTACTGGCCTGGGGGGCCCAGACCGTGCAGGTGCCGATCGAGGGCGATGCTGGCGGGCAGGTTTTCCCGATCAATGACCTGGAGGATTACGCACGCTTTCGCGCCGCCGCTGCCGGCAAACAGCGCGTGCTGGTGCTGGGGGCCGGGCTGATCGGCTGTGAGTTTGCCAATGACATGAGCCTGGGCGGGCTCAAGGTCGATGTGGTGGCCCCGTGCGAACAGGTCATGCCGACCCTGTTGCACCCAGCCGCCGCCGCCGCCGTGCAGGCCGGGCTCGAAGGGCTTGGCGTGCGCTTTCACCTGGGCCCGGTGCTGACGCGTCTGCAGCGTGTGGCTGAAGGCCTTGAGGCGCATTTGTCGGACGGCAGCGTGATCGCCTGTGACCTGGTGGTGTCGGCTATCGGCCTGCGCCCACGTACCGATCTGGCCGCTGCCGCCGGCCTCAAGATCAACCGCGGCGTGGCTGTGGACCGCCAGTTGCAAACCTCCCACGACAACATCTACGCCCTGGGTGACTGTGCCGAGGTCGATGGCATCAACCTGCTTTATGTCATGCCGCTGATGAGCTGTGCCCGGGCCTTGGCGCAGACCCTGGCGGGCAACCCCACGGCCGTCAGCTACGGCCCGATGCCGATCACCGTGAAGACCCCGGCGTGTCCGCTGGTTGTCTCGCCACCACCGCAAGGGCGTGAAGGCAATTGGCAGGTGCAAGGGCAGGGCAGTGACCTCAAAGTGCTGTGCCACGATGCCGACGGCACGCTGCTGGGCTATGCCCTGACCGGTGCGGCAGTCATGGAGAAGCTGGCCCTGAATCGCCAGTTACCGCCTGTAATGGCCTAAATAGACGGCGTTCTGTCGGATTTACCCTGTTGTTGCCCACACAATGGCCGCCCAGATACTGGCGCGGCCTCGGTGGGCGTGCCATTCTCACTTCCGTCTGCCGCAGATTAGAGCCTGCGGTGCCTTGAGCGCTGCCCCCAGAGGCAGCACGGCATAACAACAAAAAATCCCGTCAAAGAGGCTTTACCATGCGCAAACCAGAACTCGCCGCTGTCATCGCCGATAAGGCCGATCTGACCAAGGAAAAGGCCAACGTGGTGCTGAATGCGATTCTCGACAGCATCACGGGTGCCCTGGACAAGGACACCGTGACCCTGGTCGGTTTCGGCACCTTTGAAAAACGTCACCGCGGCGCGCGTACCGGCAAGAACCCACAGACCGGCGAGCCGGTAAAGATCAAGGCCAGCAACACGGTAGCCTTCAAGCCTGGCAAAAACCTGCGCGACAGCGTCAACACGACTGCCAAGCCGGCCAAGAAAGGCAAATGATCCACACCTGACAACCCCCAGTGTCAGCCAAGCGGGCGCCCTAGGGTGCCCGTTGTGCTTTGTGTGGGGATATGTTGCGAACTTGCGTAAATCGTTCGAGAAGAGGATAAACTGCGCGACTCAGTCATTTTTTATTCGAGGCGCGTTGATGAAGTTCCGCTTTCTTCTCTGGGCCATGGGGCTGTTGATGGCCAGGGCCAGCCGTAACAACCCGGCGTTCAAGCAGCAGCTCAAGGACAAGGACCTGGTTTTCCAGATGCAGACTCTGGACGGCAAAATCGCCCGGCACTTCATCGTCAGTGACGAACGCATCAGCAGCAAAGGTGGCGTACACCCACAGCCGGCCTTCGCCATTGCCTTCAAGGATGCCGCTTACGGGTTCGCCACGTTGCAGGCGGGCAACAAGCAGCTGGCCTTCATGCAGGGGATTCAGGACAAGAACATCCAGATCAAAGGCAATCCGGCGCTGGTGATGTGGTTCCAGGGCTTGATGAAATACCTGAAGCCGAAGAAGAAGCGCTGAGGTCGCATGCCCTGTGTGGGCGGGTTAACCCGCCCACACAGGGCCAATATGCATCAATGCGGGGCGTGGAACTGCGAAGCCAGTTCGCGCAGCAAAGTCTCTGCCTCCAGCACCTTGTTCACCACATCCTCGGCCTTGTCCCGCGTTACCCCCAGCCGCTCCAGCAGCTCATCGGGTACTTCCTCCTGTGGCCCCGAGCCAATGCCGCGCGAACGCAGCAGGCGCGTCGCCAGGCATACCAGGTTGGGGAATGCCGCGTAGTCGCCGTCATAGGACGGGTCGTGCTGGAAGCGCAGCGCAGTCGAGAGCTCTTCGGGCATGTCCCACAGCTTCATCAGCCAGGCGCCGATCTGTTCGCGGTTGATACCCAGCAGGTGTTGTTCCACGTAGGTGTGGCACAGGTGCGGGTTGACCTCCAAATGGCGGCAGATCAGCGAGAAGTGGGGCGGGAACACATGCGCCAGCAGCAGGTAGCCAAAGTTGTGCAGCAGCCCGGCCAGGTAGGTCAGGCCAGCTTCGGGGCGTTCTGCCCGCGGCATGGCGCGGGTCAGGCCCTCGATGATGGCTGCGGTGTAGATCGACTGTTGCCAGTACGGAGTGGCTTGCTGCGGGTGGTCTTTGGGCAGGCTCAGGGTCTTGCCCAGGGCCAGCCCAAGGGCCAGGTTGATCACCAGATCGAAGCCCAGCACGCGCACGATGGCGTCTTCCACCGAGCGGATCTTGCCGGGTGAGGCGTAGTAGGGCGATGCCGCCCAACTCACCACCTGGGCAGCCAGTGCCGGGTCGGTCTCGACCACGCCGGTAATGTCATCGATGCTGGCGTTGGGGTCTACGCGCAGCTTGATGATCTTCTGCGCGGTGTCGGCCAATGGCGGGATTTCGATGGTTTCTTCAAGGCGCTTCTGGATGCGGCGTGCTGTGAAGGCCTGGACGGCCTGGCTGATCTCTTGGGGGTCGTCATGCGGCCGGTCGAGGTTAGGGCTGATGGCCTTGACCTCCTGGCCAAAGCTGCTGGCGCTGGCCTTGGTGAGCATGCGCTTGAAGTTCGCGCGGTCGATCTCCAGCAGCAGGCCGGCTTCACCAGACTGAATCAGCACGGTCTCGCAGTCGAGCAGGCTTTTTTCGTATTGGCACGGCGAGCTGGTCAGCGCCGGAATGCCCGGCAGGCGCTTGAGGTGGTGCTTGTCGAGCATCTGCTTGAGCCGTGGCACCGATACCGCCGTCAGCTTGCGACCGGTCAGCTCGCCCAGCCGATTGAGGTCAAGCAGCTGGCTCTGTGGGAACAACACCATCAGGGCGCCGATTTCGTCGTCGAGCAAGACCGCCTGCACCCGCGAGGCGGCGGGCAATTGCGCATGCTCGACCACTTCGCGGTAGGTGACGCCCACCTTATCGAGCAGCAGCCTGATGACAGAGGGGGCGTGTGGGGTTGCGGTGTCCAGGGCAACTTCAGTCATGGTCCGTATCCACTCGTTCTTTTAAACGCGAAGTATAACCAGTCCCGCCGCAAATCTGGATCCATTCTGGGACTGGCGTCACACTTGGCCATATTGCTGGCCATGGCGCAGCCAGCGGTCAAGCAGCGGGCTGACGTGGTCCGGCCAGCGCGCGATCAGGGCTTGGGCGGCATCACGCACGGCTGGCAGCAGGTCGGCATCGCGCATCAGGTCAGCGACCTTGAACTGTAGCAGACCGGTCTGGCGGGTCCCCAGCATCTCGCCAGGGCCGCGCAGTTCCAGGTCTTTTTCGGCGATGATGAAGCCATCGTTGGTTTCGCGCATGATCCCCAGGCGTTCGCGGCCGATCTGCGACAGCGGCGGGTGATACAGCAACACGCAATGGCTTGCAGCGCTGCCCCGGCCTACCCGGCCGCGTAGCTGGTGGAGCTGGGCCAGGCCCAGGCGCTCGGGGTTCTCGATGATCATCAGGCTGGCATTGGGCACGTCCACGCCCACCTCGATGACCGTGGTCGCGATCAGCAGCTGCAGCTCTGCGGCCTTGAACTGCGCCATGATCTCGGCCTTTTCCGCAGGCTTCATGCGCCCGTGGATAAGGCCGACCCGCAGCTCGCCCAGGGCGCTGCCAAGCTCCTCATAGGTGCTCTCGGCCGCCTGGCAGGTGAGCTCTTCGGATTCTTCGATCAAGGTGCACACCCAGTAGGCCTGGCGCCCTTCGGCACAGGCGGCGCGTACCCGCTCGACCACCTCGAAGCGGCGGCTGTCGGCCACCAGCACGGTGTTAACGGGGGTGCGCCCGGGTGGCAACTCGTCGAGGACCGAGGTGTCGAGGTCGGCGTAGGCGCTCATCGCCAAGGTCCGCGGGATCGGCGTGGCGGTCATGATCAGCTGGTGCGGGCAAAGCTCGCCGGCCACGCCTTTCTTGCGCAGGGCCAGGCGTTGCTGCACGCCGAATCGGTGCTGTTCGTCGATGATCGCCAGGGCCAGGTGCTTGAATTTGACCTCCTCCTGAAACAGCGCATGGGTGCCCACCACCATCGGTGCGCCGTTGGCGATCTGCTCCAGTGAACTGGCGCGGGCCTTGCCTTTGAGCTTGCCAGCCAGCCATGCCACCTCGATGCCCAGCGGTTCGAGCCAGCGCTTGAAGGTGATGTAGTGCTGTTCGGCGAGGATCTCGGTGGGCGCCATCAACGCCACCTGGTAACCGGCCTCCAGCGCTTGCAGCGCCGCCAGTGCAGCGACCACCGTCTTGCCGGCACCGACATCGCCCTGTACCAGGCGCATCATCGGCTCGGCCTGGGCAAGGTCGTAGGCAATTTCGTTGGCCACACGCTGCTGGGCACCGGTCGGCTTGAAACCCAGGTTGGCCAGGTACTGCGCCGGCAACCGGCTGGCCTTGGGTAGCACGGGGGCACGCAGGCTGCGCAGGCTCTCGCGCAGCCGTTGCTGCGACAGCTGATGGGTCAGCAGTTCCTCGAAGGCCAGGCGGTGCTGAGCCCAATGCTGGCCTTCGGCAAGCTCGTCGAGGTCGGCATCGGCCGGCGGGTTGTGCAGATAACGGATGGCGTCGTCCAGCGGTGCCAGCTGGTAGTCCCGGGCCAGCTCATCGGGCAGCCAGTCTGGCAGGCTGCGCGGGCCAAGCATGCCCAGGCTCTGTTGGCAGAGCAGGCGCAGACGTTGCTGGGTAAGGCCTTCGGTGGTCGGGTAGATCGGCGTCAGGGTCTGTTCTACCGGGGGTGGAGGCTCGTCGCCGTTCAGCGCCCGGTACTCCGGGTGATAAATCTCCAGGCCAGAGGCGCCAGGGCGTGCTTCGCCATAGCAGCGCAGGTGCGTGCCGCGTTTCAGGCCTTCTTTCTGCGCGTTGCTGAAGTGATAGAAGCGCAGGCTCAGCACCCCGCTGCCATCACCCAGGCGCACCACCAGGCTGCGGCGCTTGCCCATGGTCACGTCAGCGCCACTGACCACCCCTTCGATGACTGCGTCCTGGCCTGGGCGCAGGGCGCCGATGGGCACCACGCGGGTGCGGTCCTGGTAGCGCAGCGGCAAGTGGAACAACAGGTCCTGCAGGTTCTCCAGGCCGACCTTGGCGAGTTTTTCCGCCATGGCATCGCCCACGCCCTTGAGCACCGTGACCGGGACCTTCGACAGCTCACTCATGACTCAGGCCGGCTGTTCCGCAGAGGGTTTGGCGACCGAGCAGAGGCGGATCGAGTCGGCGAGGATCTCGATGGCCTTGGGCCGCGGGAAGCTGGCACGCCAGGCAATGGCTACGGTACGGAACGGTGCCGGTGCAGTCAGTGGGCGCACTTCGATGACACCCGGCGCGTAGTGGTGGCTGTGCACCGCCGACAGCGGCAGGATCGAGACGCCAAGGCCCGAGGCAACCATGTGGCGAATGGTTTCCAGCGAGCTCGACTCCACCGTGGTGTGCCGGGCGCCTTCACCGCCCTTGTTCAGGGTCGGGCAGGCTTCCAGGACCTGGTCGCGGAAACAGTGGCCTTCGCCCAGCAGCAGCAGGCTCTTGTCGTTGAGCATGGCGGTATCGATGGTTTTTTTCGCCGTCCACGGGTGATCGGCGGGCATCAAGGCGCAGAATGGCTCATCGTACAGCGGCAGGGTCAGCACGTCGGCTTCGTTGAACGGCAGGGCGATGATCACCGCGTCCAGTTCGCCGTTGCGCAGCTTTTCTCGCAGTACGTGGGTGAAGTTCTCTTCGATGTACAGCGGCATCTGCGGTGCCACGCGGTGCAGCTGCGGGATCAGGTGCGGGAAGAGATAAGGGCCGACGGTATAGATGGCACCGACCTTGAGCGGGGCGGTCAGCTGGTTCTTGCCGGCCTGGGCCAGTTCACGGATGCCCTGGGCCTGTTCCAGTACCTTCTGCGCCTGGGCAACGATGCTTTCACCGACCGGGGTCAGGCGAACCGCGCTCTTGCTGCGCTCGAAGATCAGCACGCCAAGCTCGTCCTCGAGCTTCTTCACACCGACCGACAGGGTCGGCTGGCTCACGTGACAACGTTCGGCCGCGTGGCCGAAATGCTGTTCCTGGGCGAGTGTGACGATGTAGCGTAATTCTGTGAGGGTCATAACGTGCGTCCATGAAGTTGCGAGCCCAGCATAGCGGCTGCAATCGATAGACGCACGTTATCAGACTTGCCGATTTGTGACAGAAACAAAAGCCTCAGCGGCGGTCCAGTGAGTAGACGAACGGCGCCACGACTTCGATCGTGCCGTTGTTCAGCAACTCCGGTGGCGGCTTGGGTACCGTGCCGGCGCGACGGATCATCTCCAGCGTTGCGCGGTCCAGTGCTGCACTCCCTGAACCACCCGCCATGGCGTACGACACTACCTTGCCTTCGGCATCGACCACGAAACGCAGGCGGTTGATGCCCTGCAGGCCGCGACGACGCGCGTCTTCCGGATAGCGTTTGTACTTGGCCAGGTGGCGCAGCAGGTCACTCTGCCAGGTAGGCAGGGCGTTGCTGTTGGACGCGATGCTCGGTGCCGGTGCTGCGGACTTCTGGGGCGGCGTATTGCTTGGCGGTGCATCCACCACCTCCTCGGTCGGAGGTGCTTCCTTCGGCGGCTCAGGCTTTTTCTCAGGCTTGGGCGGCTGTGGCTTGGCCTTCGGCTTGGGCGGCTTGGCGATGGCGATCTTGGGTTTAGGCGCTTCCACCAGCTTGGGCAACGGCAGTTCTTCGACCGGTGCCGGCGGCTGTGGGGCGGCTTTGGGAGGTGGTGGTGGCGCAGGCTCCGGCAACGGTGCCAGCTCGACCATCATCGCTGCCGGCGGCAGCTCGATGGCCTGAGGCACCGACCAGTTGAGCGTGAGCAGCACAGCGACGGCATGGACACCCAGCACAAGTGCCAGGCTGCCGCTGTAACGCGCCAGATTGTGCCGCGTCTTCGTCATTTCTTGGCTGCCGTCTCGAGACCTACCAGACCGACTTTGAGGTAGCCGGCCGCGCGCATGTTGTTCATCACTTCCATCAGGTCACCGTAATCCACGCCCTTGTCGGCCTGGAAGAAGATGGTCGTTTCCTTGTCGCCCTTGGTCTTGGCGTCGAGCATCGCGCCAAGTTGCGCGGGTGCAGGTACCTGATCGTCGCCGACATACAGCTTCTGGTCGGCCTTGACGCTGACGAACACGGGTTTCTCGGGCCTCGGCGCCGGCTTGGCGGTCGAGGCTGGCAGGTCGACCTTGATGTCGACCGTTGCCAAGGGCGCCGCCACCATGAAGATGATCAGCAGTACCAACATGACGTCGATGAACGGCGTAACGTTGATTTCGTGGTTTTCGGCGAGGTCGTCGCCACCTTCGTTGAGATGCAGGCCCATGGCTTACCCCACTTTCACCATGTGCGGGGCGGCGCGCTCGCTGCCTTGGTGGTCCAGGTCACGGCTGACCAGCAGCAGCACCTGGGCAGAAGCGTCGGACACCTGAGCCTTGTAGCCGGCAATGGAGCGGGCGAAGACGTTGTAGATGACCACGGCCGGGATTGCCGCAACCAGGCCCAGGGCTGTTGCCAGCAGGGCTTCAGCGATGCCGGGGGCAACGACTGCCAGGTTGGTGGTCTGGGTCTTGGCGATGCCGATGAAGCTGTTCATGATGCCCCATACGGTGCCGAACAGACCGACGAAGGGTGCGGTGGAACCGATGGTGGCCAGTACGCCGGTGCCGCTGCTCATGTTGCGGCCGCTGGCGGCGACCAGGCGCTCCAGGCGAAAGGCGACGCGTTCCTTGATGCCTTCTTTTTCACGCGTGTTGGCCGACAGGCGCATTTCTTCGAGGGCATCGTGGACCAGGGTGTGGGCCAGGGTGCCTTCCTTGTTGGAGACCTCGCTGGCCTCCTTGAGGCTGGCGGACTTCTTCAGCTGTGCGATTTCGCCGCGCAGACGACGCTTGGCGCCCATCAGCTCGAAGCCTTTGGCGATCCAGATGGTCCAAGTGATGATCGAGGCGATGGCCAGGCCAATCATGACGATCTTCACCACGATGTCGGCGTTCTTGTACATGCCCCATGGCGACAGGTCGTGGGCCATGCCCAAGGTAGTATCCTCGACCAGTGCTTCGACGCCCGGGTCTACGGCGACCGGTGCATCGACCGGGGCTGCGGCAGGCGCGTCGGCAACGGGCGCCGAGCCATCAGTGGCCGGGGCCGGGGCCGCGGCGGGAGTGGCAGGGGCGGCAGCGGCAGCAGGTGTGCTGGCGTTGGCGGTTGGCTCATCGGCCATGGCCACTGGGGCCAGCACCAGGCTGAACATCAGCGCGGCGATGGCACGCCAGGCGCGCGACGGGGTTGGCGAAGCGGAGGGTTGAGTACGTGTCATGCTAGCCGGACCTGATGAAGAAAAAGAGTGAACGTTCTCCAAGGCCTCGAGAGCGGCCGAGAACAGATAGGGGCGCCATTATTGCAAGTAATTCTTGTTAACAAAAGTAATCTCGTTGCTTTTTTCGCCTATCGTCTAGCCGCCCATCGTGTAGCGTGGCTGGTTTGATCCACTGGTCTAGGGAGTTTTGAGATGTTGGACCTGTCCGTAATGGTCGTAGGTTGTGGTGATGTAGGTGGCCGGCTTGCCCAGCAATTGCTTGCCCGTGGCTGGCAGGTGAGCGGCTTGCGCCGCTCGATCGCGCAACTGCCCGAGGGCGTTGTGCCGGTGGCTGCCGACCTGTCCGATGCGGCCATCCCCGCAGCGTGGCCGCAGCGTGCGCCGGATTATCTGGTGTATTGCGTGGCGGCCAGCCAGCACGATGAGGCGGGGTATCAGGCCGCCTATGTGGACGGCCTGCGCCATGTGCTGGCATGGCTAGCAGCGCGTGGGCAGCACCCGCGACGGCTGTTGTTCGTGTCCAGCAGCAGCGTGTTTGCGCAACAAGAGGGTGAGTGGATCGATGAGACGGCGGCCACTGAGCCTGAAGGGTACTCCGGGCGCGTAATGCTTGAAGCCGAGCGCCTGGCGCTGGCCAGTGGTATCCCGGCAAGCGTGGTGCGTTTGACCGGTATCTACGGGCCGGGCCGTGAGTGGCTGTTGAGCCAGGTACGCCAGGGGTATCGTGTGGCCGAGCAGCCGCCGCTGTATGGCAACCGCATCCATGCCGAGGATGCAGCCAGCCTGCTGGCCTTCCTGCTGCAGGCGGATGCCGACGGCGTGGCGCTGGACGATTGCTATATAGGTGTCGATGACGACCCGGCGCCGCTGGCCGATGTGGTGGCCTGGTTGCGCGGGTACATGGGGGTTACCGAGTGGTCGGATGAGCAGCGTGTGCGCCGTACCGGCAGCAAGCGCTGCAGCAATGCCCGCGTGCGGGCATTGGGCTGGGTGCCGGCATATCCGAGCTACAAGGAAGGGTATGCGGCCATTCTGCAAGGGAAAGGCTGACGCCCTGGGGCCGCTTTGCGGCCCTTTCCGACCGGTCCGCGGCCGGCAGGGCCGCGAATGGCTTCAGTTCTTCTCAAGCACCCACTGACGAGAACCGGCTGCCAATGCAGGCATCTCGTCCGGCTGTGCACGGTTCACCGCCTGGAAAATCTCCAGCTTGTCGCCATCACGCTTGAGAATGAACGGCGCACCACGTTGCTTGCGCTCCAGCCACAGGCTGTCGTTGCTGCCACCCATGGTCGCGCAATCGCCCGCCAGGCACAGGGCGAAACGGTCCGGGCCGGGCAGGCCGGTCACGCCGCCGTTATCGGCGAAACGCACCACGCTACCTTGGCCCTGGCCTTCGACGATCTTCCAGTCGCCGCCCAGGTAAGCCTGATAAAGCGCCTTCTCGAAGCTGCCACCCAAGGGCGCATTGCCCGGCTGCTTGGCGCGCACGAAGGTCTGCTTGGCACCGGATTGGTCAGTGGTTTTCAGCTCGTCACCGTCCAACTCAAGCTGCTCGGTCTGCCCGCCCTGGAAGCTGGCCTGCCACTGCTTTTCAGTGGCGCTCAGCTGGCCATCGGCGGCCTCGAAACCATTGCTGAAGCTGGCCTGCTGGTCGGCAATATCGAGTTTCCACTCGAACACCGGACCATGCGCATTCAGGGCCTG
This sequence comes from Pseudomonas sp. SWRI68, assembly GCF_014269165.1. Taxonomy (NCBI): domain Bacteria; kingdom Pseudomonadati; phylum Pseudomonadota; class Gammaproteobacteria; order Pseudomonadales; family Pseudomonadaceae; genus Pseudomonas; species Pseudomonas sp. SWRI68. Next base: position 225,134 of record NZ_JABWRU010000006.1, read on the forward strand.
ACGCAGGCTGCCACCCTTGACGGCGGCTTTGATGGCATCCTGGTTGATCCAGGTGCCGTTGAAGTCTTCGGGTTTATGACTGGCGCAACCGCTCAAAAGCAGGGCTGCCAGCGCGAGGGGCAGTGCTTGACGCATGGTGGGTAACCTTGGGGGAGAGAGCGTGACGGGCAGAGCGCCCGTCACCGGGGGCATCACTCGATGACCAGGATCGCGTCCATCTCGACCTGCGAGCCTTTCGGCAGCGCGGCAACGCCAATCGCGGCGCGGGCTGGGTAAGGCTGTTCGAAGTAGCGGCCCATCACCTCGTTGACCTTGGCGAAGTGGCTCAGGTCGGTGAGGAAGATGTTCAGCTTGACGATGTCCTTGAACGAACCGCCAGCGGCTTCAGCCACGGCCTTGAGGTTCTCGAAGACCTGAACGGTCTGGGCTTCGAAGCCTTCGACCAGTTCCATGGTTTTTGGGTCCAGCGGGATCTGGCCCGACATGTAGACGGTGTTGCCGGCCTTGATCGCTTGCGAGTAGGTACCGATAGCGGCGGGGGCCTTGTCGCTGGTAATGACGGACTTGCTCATGATGACTCCTTGCGGTTGGCGGACTACGTACGCATGCGGGTGATGCGGACCACACCGGTCAAGGTACGCAGCTTCTTGATCACACGCGCCAGGTGCACGCGGTCGTGCACGCTGACCACCAGTTGGACCACGCTGATACGGCCGTCGCGTTCGTCCATGCTGATCTTCTCGATATTGCCGTCGGCGGCATTGACGCTGCTGGCCAGCAGGGCGATCAGGCCGCGTTGGTGCTCCAGCTCGACGCGCAGCTCGACGTTGAATTCGCCCGCGATGTCCTTGGCCCAGGAAAGCTGCACGCACTTCTCCGGGTTGTGGCGAATTTCACTGATGTTGCGGCAGTTCTCCAGGTGCACGACCATGCCTTTGCCCGCCGACAGGTGGCCGACAATCGGGTCACCAGGGATCGGCGTGCAGCACTTGGCGTAGCTGAGTACCAGGCCTTCGGTGCCGCGAATCGCCAGCGGGCCTTCCGGCGCCGGCAGTTGCTCGCCTTCGGCCGACAGCAGGCGGCGGGCGACTACATAGGCCATGCGGTTGCCCAGGCCGATGTCTTCGAGCAGGTCTTCGATCAGCTCCAGGCGGTATTCGGCGAGAATCGCCTGAATGCGCTCCTGGGGGATTTTTTCGAGGCTGCTGTCGAAACCGGTCAGTACCTTGTTCAGCAAGCGCTCGCCGAGGCTGATGGACTCGGAGCGGCGCTGTTGCTTGAGCGCGTGGCGGATGTGCGTGCGCGCCTTGCCGGTGACCACGAAGTTGAGCCAGGCCGGGTTCGGCCGGGCGCCCGGCGCGCTGACGATTTCTACCGTCGAGCCGCTCTGCAGGGGCTCCGACAGTGGCGCCAGGCGGCGGTTGATGCGGCAGGCGATGCAACTGTTGCCAACGTCGGTGTGTACCGCGTAGGCAAAGTCGACGGCCGTGGAGCCTTTGGGCAGCTCCATGATGCGGCCTTTTGGCGTGAACACGTAGACCTCGTCCGGGAACAGGTCGATCTTCACGCTCTCGATGAATTCCAGCGAGTTGCCCGCACGCTGCTGCAGCTCGAGGATACCCTTGACCCACTGACGGGCACGGGCGTGGCTGCCTTTGGGCTGTTCGTCGTCGTTGGACTTGTACAGCCAGTGCGCGGCGATGCCGTTGTTGGCCATCTCTTCCATCTCGCGGGTGCGGATCTGGATTTCGATGGGCACGCCATGCATGCCGAACAGCGTGGTGTGCAACGACTGATAGCCGTTCGCCTTGGGGATCGCGATGTAGTCCTTGAAGCGACCCGGCAGCGGTTTGTACAGGTTGTGAACAGCGCCGAGCACGCGGTAGCAGGTGTCGACCTTGTCGACGATGATGCGGAAGGCGTACACGTCCATGATCTCGTTGAAGGCACGGCGCTTGCCGCGCATCTTCTTGTAGATGCCATAAAGGTGTTTTTGCCGGCCGCTGACCTCGCCCTCGATACCGTCGGCGGCCAGGCAGTTGGCCAGCGACTGTTCGATCTTGGCGACGATCTCTTTGCGGTTGCCGCGGGCGCTCTTGACCGCCCGGTGGATCAGCGACGAGCGCATCGGGTGCATGGCCTTGAAGCCGAGGTCTTCGAATTCGACGCGCACGGTGTGCATGCCCAGCCGGTTGGCGATGGGCGCGTAGATTTCGAGGGTTTCCTTGGCGATGCGTCGGCGTTTTTCGCCAGACAGCACTTCCAGCGTGCGCATGTTGTGCAGGCGGTCGGCCAGCTTGACCAGGATCACGCGGATATCGCGGGCCATGGCCATGGCCATCTTCTGGAAGTTCTCGGCCTGCGCCTCGGCCTTGGTCTCGAAGTTCATCTGGGTCAGCTTGCTGACCCCATCGACCAGCTCGGCGACCGTCTCGCCAAACTGCTGGCTGAGGGCTTCCTTGGCGATGCCGGTGTCTTCGATCACATCGTGCAGCATGGCCGCCATCAGGCTCTGATGGTCCATGTGCATGTCGGCGAGGATGCTGGCCACGGCCAGCGGGTGGGTCACGTAGGGCTCGCCGCTGCGGCGGCGCTGCCCATCGTGGGCCTGTTCGGCGTAGAAATAGGCGCGACGAACCAGGTTGACCTGTTCGGGGCCCAGGTAGGTCGACAGCCGTTCGGCTAAGGCTTCTATACCCGGCATGGGTTCACCTCTTGCAGAGGAAGAGGGCCTTGTGCCGCGCGACGTCGACCTGGCATCAATCAGACAGCCTCGTTGGACTCGTCCTCGAACGCGGCGAAGACCGGATCCTCGGTGACGATCTCTTCAGCGGCGATGAACTCGTTGGTGACGATGCCTTCGGCGATTTCACGCAGGGCAACAACGGTCGGCTTGTCGTTTTCCCACGCTACGCGTGGCTCTTTGCCGCCGGTCGCCAGCTGACGGGCGCGCTTGGTCGAGAGCATGACCAGCTCAAAACGGTTATCCACGTGTTCCAGGCAGTCTTCAACAGTTACGCGGGCCATGGTCTTCCTCAGTAGCAAATGCGGTAGGCGTGCAGCCCAATTTGGGCAGGCGGACTCAATAGTTTAAAAAATCACCAGCCAATAGGGAAGCGATGTTTTGCCGGGTGCGGATCATAGCGCTCCCTGTAGTAACGGCTTTGCCAGCGAAAGGGCCGGAACAGACACCCTGATCTTGTATCTCACAACATCGCGCCGCGCAACCGTGGGGTCAGTTCTTCGAACAGCGTCTGCACCGAGCGCAATGCCCGGCAATCGGGCCGGGTCAGCAGCCACAGCTGGGTGTCGCAACCCGCCAGCGGCCCGCTCAGCGCATCGACGCCTGGCAAGGCGTGCACCATGTAATCGGGCAACGCCGCCACGCCCAACCCGGTGCTGACCAGCTGCGCGATGGTCGACATGCCGCTGCACTGGTAACGCGGGCTCAGCCCGGGGTATTGCTGGTTGCGCCAGACCACGGTGGGGTGGTCCTGCATCGAATCGTCCGGTGCGATCCACGGCACGCTGCTGGCCGCCTCGTTCAGGCGCTCGCGCCACTGCGGCTGGCCGCAGATCACATAGGAAGTCGAGCCCAGGCAGCGGCCGACCAGATGCTCCGGTGGCGTGTTGGTCAGGCGCAGGGCAATGTCGGCATCGCGCCGGCTGAGGTTGGCGAAGGTATTGGAAGTGCCCATTTCCAGCGACAAGGCCGGGTAGTTGGGCATGAATTCGGCCAATGCCGGCAACAGCAGGCTGTGCATCACTGCCTCGGTGCACGTCAGACGAACGGTACCGCTGACTACCTGCTCGCCACTGGTCATGGCGATGCGTGCGGCCTCCAGCGCCTGCTCGGCGCGCTCGGCCTGCTCCGCCAAGGCCTGCGCCGTGTCGGTCGGCAGGTAGCCTTTACGGCTCTTGACGAACAGTGCCGTGCCCAGTGCCGACTCCAGCCGGCGGATCGAACGGAACACCGTCGAAACATCGACTTTGAGCAGTTCGGCAGCCTTTGCCAGGGAGCGGCCACGTTCCAGGGCCAGGACCAGGGAGAGGTCGGCATGGGTAATCTGATATTGCATTGGTGCACGCTCTGCTTGCCGAAATGCCAATGTCTGTTGCGTTGAGGCCATTTTATAGTGGAACCGCCCCTGGGAATCAATGCGCCCGGTCGGGCAACCAATCCCCACGATGGGAAAGTGAAAAAAACAACAGCTGCAACCATCGTCGCCCGTGAGGCGCCAGCCGTATCCCCACATCGCCGCAGCAAATCAAAGGATGTACACCATGACGTCGGTCACTCCGTGCGCCAGTTCTTCCAGCGAGATGAAAGACTTCCTCCAGGCCCATCCAGACACTCAGTACGTCGATCTGCTGATCTCCGACATGAACGGCGTGGTACGTGGCAAGCGCATCGAGCGGGCCAGCCTGCACAAGGTGTACGAGAAAGGCATCAACCTGCCGGCGTCCCTGTTTGCCCTCGACATCAACGGCTCGACCGTTGAAAGCACGGGCCTGGGCCTGGATATCGGCGATGCCGACCGCGTCTGTTACCCCATACCCGGCTCGCTGTGCAACGAGCCGTGGCAGAAACGCCCCACTGCGCAGCTGCTGATGACCATGCACGAAATCGAAGGCCAGCCGTTCTTCGCCGACCCGCGCGAAGTGCTGCGCCAGGTGGTGAGCAAGTTCGATGACCTGGGCCTGGATATCTGCGCCGCATTCGAACTCGAGTTCTACCTGATCGACCAGGACAACCTCAACGGCCGCCCACAGCCGCCGCGCTCGCCGATCTCCGGCAAGCGCCCGCAGTCGACCCAGGTGTACCTGATCGACGACCTCGACGAATATGCCGACTGCCTGCAAGACATGCTCGAAGCGGCCAAGGAGCAGGACCTGCCTGCCGACGCCATCGTCAAGGAAAGCGCCCCGGCGCAGTTCGAGGTCAACCTGCACCACGTTGCCGACCCGCTGAAGGCCTGCGACTATGCGATCCTGCTCAAGCGCCTGATCAAGAACGTTGCCTACGACCATGAAATGGACACCACCTTCATGGCCAAGCCCTACCCAGGGCAGGCGGGCAACGGCCTGCACGTGCATATCTCGCTGCTGGACAAGAAAACCGGCAAGAACATCTTCGCCAACACCGACCCGCTGCAAAGCGACGAGCTGCGCCACGCCATCGGTGGCGTGCTGGAGACCATGCCGGCGTCGATGGCCTTCCTCTGCCCGAACGTCAACTCCTACCGCCGCTTTGGCGCGCAGTTCTACGTCCCCAATGCGCCAAGCTGGGGCCTGGACAACCGCACCGTTGCGGTTCGTGTGCCGACCGACAGCAGCGAAAACGTGCGCATCGAGCACCGCGTGGCCGGCGCTGACGCCAACCCGTACCTGATGCTCGCGGCCATTCTCGCCGGCATTCACCACGGCCTGACCAACAAGGTCGAGCCGGGCGAGCCGATCGAGGGCAATTCGTACGAGCAGCTGGAACAGACGCTGCCGAACAACCTGCGCGATGCCCTGCGTGCGCTGGATGACAGCGAAGTGCTCAACCAATACATCAGCCCGGACTACATCGATATCTTCGTCGCCTGCAAGGAAAGCGAGCTGGCAGAGTTCGAAGTGTCGATCTCCGACCTCGAGTACAACTGGTACCTGCACACGGTGTAAGCCCATGAGCGCAAATGCGGTCCCTTTGATCGGTATCAGCGCCTGCCGCCAGCAGGTGGGGAAAAACTCGTCGCACACGGTGGGCGACAAGTATGTCGAGGCGGCCGGCTTTGCCGGGCTGCCGCTGATTCTGCCGGCTCGCGACGGGGGCAGTGATACCCCTGGGTTGCTGGCCCGGCTCGACGGCATTCTTTTTACCGGCTCGCCTTCAAATATCGAGCCGCATCATTACAATGGCGCCCCCAGCGCGGAGGGTACCCGGCATGATCGCGCGCGCGATCGCCTGACCTTGCCGCTGCTGCAGGCAGCGATTGCCGCCGGTGTGCCGGTGTTTTGCATCTGCCGTGGTTTCCAGGAATTGAACGTGGCCCTTGGCGGCACCCTGCACCAGCGTGTGCAAGCGCTGCCTGGCTACCTCGACCACCGCGAACCTGAGGACGCACCCCTGGAGGTGCAATACGGCCCTCGTCACCCTGTCGGCATCGAGCCTGGCGGGCTGTTCGAGCGCCTGGGCCTGGCTGCGCAATTCGAGGTCAACTCGTTGCACAGCCAGGGCATCGATCGCCTGGCCCCTGGGCTGCGCGTCGAGGCACGGGCCCCGGATGGCCTGATCGAAGCGGTGTCGATGCCGGATGCGCCGGGCTTCGTGCTTGGTGTGCAGTGGCACCCTGAATGGCGTTTCGCCGAAAACCCGGTCTCCGGGCGCCTTTTCCAGGCGTTTCGCGAGGCCTGTATTGCCCATGCTGCACGGGAGGGTGTGCGCCACAAGGCATGCTGACGTCACCCGAAAGTCTCGGATGACCCACCTCCGCTGCAAGCTTTCAATGAGTGAAAGCGGGCCTTGCGCGCAAGGCCTGTGAAAACAATTCCAAAATTTACGGCAAATACTCATGAGCGATTACACAGAGGCCGGCCGCCCACCCGATGTGGCGGCCGACGCGGGCAACACACAGCGCAGCAAGGGCTTGGCCAAAGGTCGCCTGGGCTTGTTGGCCAGCGTGGTGCTGGGCATTTCCACCATCGCCCCGGTCTATACCCTGACCGGCGCGCTTGGCCCTACCGTGCGAGAGGTGGGTGCCCACCTGCCAGCGGTATTCATCGTCGGCTTCCTGCCGATGCTGCTGGTCGCCCTCGGCTATCGCGAGTTGAACTCGGCAGAGCCGGACAGCGGCACTTCGTTCACCTGGTCGGCGCGTGCCTTCGGCCCGATGATCGGCTGGATCGGTGGCTGGGGGCTGGTGGTCGCCACCACCATCGTGCTGTCGAACCTGGCGGGCGTGGCGGTCGATTTCTTCTATCTGTTCCTCGGTCAGATCACGGGCAACCATGGCCTGGCTGCCTTGGCAGACAACCTGCTGATCAATATCGCCACTTGCTGCGTGTTCATTGCCCTGGCGGTGTGGATCTGTTGTCGCGGCATAGCCACCACCATGACGGTGCAGTATGGCCTGGTGGCCCTGCAGTTACTGGTGCTGATCGGGTTTGCCTTCGCGGCCTTCGGGGGCACCACCGCGCCGCCACCGCTGGCGTTCGATTTCGCCTGGTTCAACCCGTTCGGCGTCGAGTCGTTCTCGGCGTTTGCCGCAGGGCTGTCGTTGTCGATCTTCATCTTCTGGGGCTGGGACACGTGCCTGACCGTCAGCGAAGAGTCGGTAGGCAGCGAAGAGGTGCCGGGCAAGGCCGCCACCTGGACGGTGATGTTGATCCTCGGCCTGTACCTGTTCACCGCCATCGCCACACTGCAGTTTGCCGGTATCAGCGAAACGGGCCTGGGCCTGAACAACCCGCGCATCCAGGAGAACGTCTTTGCTCACCTGGCCGGCCCGGTCATGGGGCCGCTGGCGATCCTGATGTCCATCGCCGTGCTGGCCAGCACCGCAGCGTCGCTGCAGTCGACCTTCGTGGCGCCGGCGCGCACCCTGTTGGCCATGGGTTACTACGGTGCGGTACCGCAGAAGTTCGCCAGTGTCTGCCCGCGCTCGCAAACGCCGCGCTACGCCACCATCTGCGCAGGCCTTGCCGCTGGCCTGTTCTACGTGACCATGCGTACCCTGAGCGAGAACGTGCTGGCGGATACCATCACTGCCCTGGGCATGATGATCTGCTTCTACTATTCGCTGACCGCATTTGCCTGCGTCTGGTATTTCCGCGGCAGCCTGTTCGACAGCCTGCGCCATTTCATCATGCGCGGCCTGTGCCCGCTGGTAGGTGGGGTGATCTTGTCGGTGATCTTCGCGCGTACCGCCATCGACAGCGCCTCGCCAGACTTCGGCAGCGGCTCGCATGTGGGCGGGTTGGGGCTGGTGTTCGTGATTGCCGCGATCATTTCGGTGCTCGGCATCGGGCTGATGATGCTGTCGCGCCTGCGGGCGCCGGCGTACTTCCTGGGGGCTACCTTGCGTCAGCAGGCCACGCTGCCACTGCAGGACTAAGCAAATGGGGCCGCTAAGCGGCCCCATTCGTTTTCTAACCGACCAACTGCTTCAGCAATGCGCCGTTGCGTTGTTGCTGCTTCTTCAGCAGCAACCGGTTGGCAACGAACACCGCCTTCAACTCCTCCAGCGCGACGCCGAAGTCATCGTTGATGATCAGGTAATCGTACTCGTCGTAATGCTCCATCTCGCTGACCGCCTCCTTCATGCGCCCGGCGATGATCTCTTCGCTGTCCTGGCCACGGCCATCCAGCCGCTGACGCAGGGCTTCCTGGCTCGGCGGCAGGATGAACACCGACAGTGCCTCGGGCATCAGTTTGCGCACCTGCTGAGCACCCTGCCAGTCGATCTCCAGGATCAGGTCGTAACCCTGGTCGAGGGTGTGCTGCAGCGCGCTGCGCGAGGTGCCGTAGAAGTTGCCGAACACTTCGGCATGCTCGAGGAAGTCGCCTTGCTCGATCAGCGCCTTGAATGTTTCGTGCACGACGAAGTGGTAGTTCACCCCGTGCTGCTCGCCCGGGCGCATGGCGCGGGTGGTGTGCGAAACCGAGACGCGGATTTGCGGGTCGTCCTGGGTCAGGGCAGTGACCAGGCTGGTCTTGCCGGCACCCGAGGGTGCCGAAACGATGTAGAGGGTGCCGCTGCTGTGATTCATGGTCGGGGTGGCCTTACTCGATGTTCTGTACTTGTTCACGCATCTGTTCGATCAATACCTTGAGGTTGACCGCCGCTTGCGTGCTGCGCGGGTCGAACGCCTTGGAGCCTAGGGTATTGGCCTCGCGGTTGAGTTCCTGCATCAGGAAGTCCAGGCGCCGGCCAGCCGCACCGCCCGACTTGAGCACGCGACGCACTTCGGTGACGTGGGTGCTGAGGCGGTCGAGCTCTTCGGCGACGTCGCTCTTCTGCGCCAGCAGCACCATCTCTTGCTCCAGGCGCTGCGGGTCGAGTTCGGCCTGCATGTCGCCGAAGCGGTCGAGGATCTTCTGCCGCTGGGCGGCCAGCATCTGCGGCACCAGGGCGCGCAGGGTGGTGACCTCGCTGGCCATGTTGTCCAGGCGCTCGTTGATCAGCCGGGCCAGCTCCTGGCCTTCACGCAGGCGCCCGGCCTTGAGCTCGGCCAGCGCTTCGTCGAACAGCGCCATGGCTTCGGCGTTCAGGGCCTGGGGGTCGCTGGCGTCAGCGACCAGTACGCCCGGCCACGACAGCACTTCCAGCGGGTTCAGCGGTGCCGGTTGCTTGATCAGGCCTGCGACCTCTTCGGCGGCGGCGACCAGTTGCGCCGCGCGCTCGCGGTCGACCTTGAGCGGCTTGCCGGTGCTGTCTTCGTTGAGGCGCAAGGTGCATTCCACCTTGCCACGCGACAGCCCTTGGCGCAGGCCTTCACGGACTGCCCCTTCGAGGTCGCGCAGGGCCTCGGCCAGGCGCAGGTGCGGTTCCAGGTAGCGGTGGTTGACCGAGCGCAGTTCCCAGACCAGGGTGCCTTGGCTGCCGGCGCGCTCGACACGAGCAAAAGCGGTCATGCTGTGCACCATGGGGAGTACCTCGCGTAGATGAATGAACGGGGGGAGCCTCTCGGCTGCAAGGCGCAGGATTGTAGCGCAGTGGGGGCTCGGCGCCCAATCCAGCCATGTTACAGAGCTGGAAATGAACAATGGGAAAAGGCGACAGGCCGTCAGGGCTGCGACAATAGGCATGTCCTCCCGGGGCCGTGAGCTCTATAATGCTCGGCAGATTCAAGTCCCAGTACAGGTATCCCAGATGAAACGTCCAAGTGGTCGCGCCGCCGATCAGCTCCGCTCGATCCGCATCACCCGCAACTACACCAAGCACGCCGAAGGGTCGGTACTGGTCGAGTTCGGTGACACCAAGGTCATCTGCACGGTCAGCGTGGAGAATGGTGTTCCCCGCTTCCTCAAAGGCCAGGGCCAAGGCTGGCTGACAGCCGAATACGGCATGCTGCCGCGCTCCACCGGCGAGCGTAACCAGCGCGAAGCCAGCCGTGGCAAGCAGGGTGGCCGCACCCTGGAAATCCAGCGCCTGATCGGCCGCTCGCTGCGCGCCGCACTGGACATGAGCAAGCTGGGTGACATCACCCTGTACATCGACTGCGACGTGATCCAGGCCGACGGTGGCACCCGCACCGCGTCGATCACCGGTGCCATGGTCGCCCTGTGCGACGCCCTGGCGGTGATCAAGAAGCGTGGCGGCCTCAAGGCCGGCAACCCGCTCAAGCACATGATCGCTGCGGTTTCCGTGGGCATGTACCAGGGCGCTGCAGTGCTTGACCTGGATTACCTGGAAGACTCCGCCGCCGAGACCGACCTGAACGTGGTCATGACCAGCGCTGGTGGTTTCATCGAAGTACAGGGCACTGCAGAAGGCGCGCCGTTCCAGCCTGAAGACTTGAACGCCATGCTCGCCGTGGCGCAGAAGGGCATGAACGAGATCTTCGAACTGCAGCAGGCTGCCCTGGCCGACTGACTGTTTCTGTAGATACGAAAAAGCCGACATCGATGTCGGCTTTTTCGTATCTGAATACAACTCAGATGGTCAACGTCCAGTCATAGTCCACGATCAGCGGCGCATGCTGCGAGAAGCGCGGCTGACGCGGCAGGCGGGCGTTACGCACGAAGCGGCGCAGGCCCGGGGTGAGGATCTGGTAGTCGAACCGGTAGCCCAGGTTGAGCATCTCGGCCTGTTCGTTGTCCGGCCACCAGCTGTACTGGTCGCCTTCACGGCTGACTTCACGCAGGGCATCCACGTAGCCCATCTCGCCGGTGATCGCGTCCATCCAGGCACGCTCCGGCGCCAGGAAGCCAGGCGTTTGCTGGCTGTCGCGCCAGTTCTTGATGTCGAGCTTCTGCTGCGCCACGTAGAACGAGCCGCAATAGATGTACTCGCGCCGCTTGCGCCGCTGTTTATCCAGGTACTTGGCGAAGTCATCCATCAACTTGAACTTCTGGTTCAAGTCTTCGTCGCCGTTCATGCCCGAAGGCAGCAGCAGGCTGGCAATACTGACTTTGTCGAAATCTGCTTGCAGGTAACGCCCGTAACGGTCGGCTGTCTCGAAGCCCAGGCCGGTGATGACTGCCTTGGGCTGCATGCGCGAGTAAAGGGCCACGCCACCTTGGGCGGGCACCTCCGCGTCGCAGGCATAAAGGAAATAGCCATCGAGCTGGAAAGCTGGGTCGTCGAGTTCAAAGGCCGAGGCGCGGGTATCCTGAAGGCAGATGACGTCGGCATTCTGGGCTTGTAGCCAGCTGAGCAATCCACGCTCGGCCGCAGCCTGAATGCCATTTACGTTCACACTGATGATCCGCATAAATGGCCCCAAAAATCTCGTGCGTGTATGATACCCGAGCTCAACTCATTTAGCTAAATCCGTGGTGTCCGGGACTTTCCATGCAGCCGTATCAGCGCGACTTCATTCGTTTTGCCATCGACCGCGGCGTTCTGCGCTTCGGTGAATTCACCCTGAAATCGGGGCGTACCAGCCCGTACTTCTTCAATGCCGGCCTGTTCAACACAGGTTCTGCATTGGCGCAGTTGGGGCGTTGCTACGCCGCAGCCATCGTCGACAGCAAGATCCCCTTCGATGTGCTGTTCGGCCCGGCTTACAAGGGTATCCCCCTGGCGGCGACTACCGCCGTGGCCCTTGCCGACCAGCATCAGCTCGATGTGCCGTGGTGCTTCAACCGTAAAGAAGCCAAGGATCACGGCGAAGGCGGCAGCCTGGTGGGCGCGCCCCTGGCCGGTGAGGTACTGATCATCGACGACGTGATCACCGCCGGCACCGCCATCCGCGAGGTCATGCAGATCATCAATGCCCAGCAGGCCAAGGCCGCTGGCGTGCTGATCGCCCTGAACCGCGAAGAACGCGGCAATGGCGAGCTTTCGGCAATCCAGGAAGTGGAGCGTGACTTCGGTATCCCGGTGGTCAGCATCGTTTCGCTGACCCAGGTGCTGGAGTTCCTGGCGGACGACCCGCAGCTCAAGCAGCACCTGCCGGCAGTCGAGGCCTATCGGGCGCAGTACGGCATCTGAAAAAGCGCCGTGTTCAGGCGGCAGTAAGGCCGCCTGACGGTGCTATACCGAAGGGTGACCCTGCACGTGTACGGGGCCAAGTTTATGCTGATATGATGAGACGAATTCTCATTCACATCTGTAGCCTCCCGTGCAGCACACTTCTTCGGCAAACCACCCTCGGCATCAGGCCATCGACCAGCTCTACAGTCACCACCACGGCTGGCTGCAGGGCTGGCTGCGCAAGCGCTTGGGCAGCGCCGCCGATGCGGCGGATCTGGCCCAGGACACGTTCGTGCGGCTGCTCTGCAGAGCGCCGGGCGAGCCGCTGAACTGCACGACACCGCGCGCCTATCTGGCCACCATTGCCAATCGCCTGGCCCTCAACTTCTACCGTCGCCGCTCGCTGGAGCAGGCCTACCTGGCCGCGCTGGCGCAAACGCCAGAGGACCTCGCCCCGTCGCTGGAACAACAAGCGCTGGTGCTCGAAGCCCTCGACGAAATCGACCAGGTCCTTGCCCTGTTGCCCGCCAAAGCCCGCCAGGCGTTCCTGATGGCGCAGCTGGAGGGTTATACCCAGGAAGAGATCGCCAACCGCCTCAATCTCAGCGTGCGCTCGGTGCAGCGCCACCTTGCGCGGGCCTTTGAAGAGTGCATCGTGCTCGCCAGCCAGGGCGCGCAGCATGAGTGATACGCCCATCGACCGTCGCATCGCCCGTGAAGCGGCCCAATGGTTTGTACGCTTGCAGAACAGCAGCGCCGGCGCCGCCGAGCATGCCGCCGGCGCCGAGTGGCGGGCGCGGCACGTGGATCACGAACGGGCCTGGCAACTGGCCGAAAGGTTTGGCGGTCGAGCCCAGCAGCTTGCCGGCAGTGCCGGGCGGGTGGCGCTGGAGCGCCCGCGCAGCCTGGAGCGGCGGCAGGTGCTCAAGACCCTGGCGTTGCTGATCGCCGCCGCCCCCGTAGGCCTTGCGACATACCGCGGGCTGCCGTGGCGCGAGTGGCAGGCGGACGAGCGCACGGCCACGGGGGAGCAACGCTCCCTGCAGTTGCCCGATGGCGGGCAGATTCGCCTGAACACCGGCAGCGCCGTGGATATCGCCTATGACGAGCATGTTCGACGCGTGCGCCTCATCGCCGGCGAGATGCTCGTCGAAGTACCCCATGAGCATGCCGGGCGGCCGTTCATCGTCGATACCGCCGAAGCGGAAATTGCCCTGCTCGGCAGCCGCTTTGTGCTGCGTCAGTACCCGCACAGCACTTACCTTGCCGCCCTGGAGGGCGCTGCCCGGGTGCGCCCGCGGCGGTCACCGGGCGATGAGGGCCTGATGCTCCTGGCGGCCGGCTTGCAGACGCACGTCAACAGCCGGGCTGCGCAGCCGCCCATGGCGCTGGCGCAAGATCGTCTCGATTGGTTGAGCCAGGTGCTGCGCGCAGAAAAGATGCGCCTCGATGACTTCATCAACGAGCTCGGCCGCTATCGACCTGGCCTGCTGCGCTGCGATCCGGCAGTGGCCGGGCTGCTGATTTCCGGCGCCTTCCAGTTGCGCGACACCGATCAGGTCCTTCGCGCCCTGAGCCAGACCCTGCCGGTGAACGTGCTCTACCGCACGCCCTACTGGGTCACCCTCACCGCGCGTGCGAACGTGTGAACAGAATGCGTGTCGTGTTTTCTTCAAGCTGCGTGTCCCTCCCATAAACACATCACTTTTACAGGGCAGGGGCGAACACATGGCGACGACGCAGGGCATTCAACCACTGGCGCGGGCAGTACACGCTGCCGCACTGGGTCTGATCATCGCGGGCGGCGGCCTGGCTGCGGCATCGCTGCAGGCCGCCGAGCAAGGCGCGCGGCAGAACCGTGCCTATCAGGTGCCGGCCGGTAACCTCAGCAGTGCCCTCTCTGACTTCGCCAGCCAGGCAGGCATCACCCTGCCCATCGAGCCGGGCCTGGTGGAGGGGTTGCGCAGCCCTGGCCTGAATGCCGCCACCAGCGTGCAGGGCGGCCTGCAGCAATTGCTGCAAGGCACCGGTCTGCAAGCCTCGCCGCAAGGTAATGGCCTTTACCTGCTGACGCCGCAGGTAACGGCTGGCACAGGCCTGGAGCTGGGCGCGACCAACATTACCGGCCAAGGCTTGGCGGCGACTACCGAGCACAGCGGCTCCTATACCACCGGGGCCATGCAGACGGCCACCAAACTGCCCTTGAGCCTGCGCGAAACGCCGCAATCGGTCAGTGTGGTCACGCGCAAGCGTATGGACGACAAGGCCATGAACAGCATCAGCGATGTGGTCAAAAGTGCGCCGGGCATTTTTCTCAGTAACTCCGGCGGTGCAGGGCGGCCCTCGTTCAGCGCCCGCGGTTTCAACGTCGACAGCATCATGTACGACGGTTTTCCCACCAGCTTCCTGACCTACCTGCCCAGCGGGGAAGCCAACCTGGCCATGTATGACCGGGTGGAGATCGTGCGCGGTGCCACCGGGCTGGCCCAGGGCGCCGGCAACCCCGGTGGCGCCATCAACCTGGTGCGCAAGCGCCCGACTCATCAATTTCAGGCCACGCTCACCGGCAGTGCCGGTAGCTGGGACGATTACACCGGCACGCTGGACGTCGGCGGGCCGCTCAATGAAAGTGGCACCCTGCGCGCGCGTACCGTCGTCTCGCGGCAGGACGCCAAGAGCTTCCGTGACGCGGTGGAGAGTGACCATGAGCTGTTCTACGGCGTGGTCGACGCCGACCTGAGCGAAAGCACCACCCTGACGCTCGGTGCCTATCGGCAGAAGAACCACACCAACTATATCTGGGGCGGGTTGCCCATGGCCCGTGGCGGTGGCCATCTGGGGCTGCCTCGCGACACCTTTCTCGGCCATGACTGGGAGTATTCGGACGATCGCACCACCGGCTATTTCGCCACCCTGGAGCACGGCTTCGCCAACGACTGGTCGCTGCGCCTGGCAGCCATGCAGTCGAAGACCGACACCGATGTGCTGGCCTCTTCGGTCTGGGAATACGATCGCCATTACCTGTGGACAGAGGCCATGGAACAGAAGGAAACCGGCTATGACTTGGCGCTCAGCGGCCCCTTCCACTTGCTCGGTCAACAGCATGACGTGACCCTGGGCGTCAGCAAGCGCCAGCTGGATTACCGCTCTGGCAAGGCCTGGAGCGCCTACATCGACGCTGGCATCAATCCCTTCGAGTGGAACCCTCGTGGGCATGCCAAGCCCGATTACGTCACTGGCCCTAACGGCCTTCCCGAAACCACCACCCAGGACAGCGTCTATGCCAGCACTCGGTTGCGCTTGAGCGAGCCGCTGTCATTGATTCTCGGCGGCCGCGTCGACTGGTACGCGTTCGACGATAGCGAAAGCAGTGAGAACAACTACAAGATCACGCGCAATCTGACCCGCTATGCCGGCCTGGTCTACGACCTGGACACCCACCACTCGGTCTACGCAAGCTACACCGATATCTTCAAGCCGCAGACCAGCAAAGGCCTGGACAGCAAAGTGCTTGACCCGGTAATGGGTGAGAACTACGAAGTGGGTATCAAGGGCGAGTACTTTGGTGGTGCGCTGAACGCCAGCATGGCGGTGTTTCAGATCGACCAGAAAAACCGTGCCCAGGAGCTGCCTGACGCCAAAGGCTGCGGCACCGGCCCCGCAAGCGCCTGCTACGAGGCTGCCGGCCTGGTCCGCAGCAAGGGCATCGACCTTGAAATCCAGGGCGCCCTGACGGACAACTGGCAGCTGGCCGCCGGCTACACCTACACCCAGACGAAATACGTCAGCGACGCCAACAAAGCCCGGGAGGGCGAGGACTTCGACCGCACCAAACCGCGCCAGCTGTTCAAGCTGTCGACGATCTACACCCTGCCGGGTGAGTTGCAGCGCTGGCGTGTGGGCGGTGACGTCTACCAGCAGAGCCGCATCCGCACCTCGGGTGGTGCCGGCGCCACGGCCTGGCAAAACCAGCAGGGCTCGTACACGGTGGTCGGCCTGGTGGCAGGCTACCAGGCCAGCGAGCAACTGGACCTACAGGTCAACCTCAACAATCTGTTCGACCGTACCTACTACAGCAGTGTGGCCAATGGCGCCTACAGCCCGTACGACATCTACGGCGACCCGCGCAATGTGAAACTGACTGCCCGCTACAGCTTCTAGGCACCTGAGCGCACAAAAAAAGGCGACCTTTGCGGGTCGCCTTTTGGGTGCCTGCCTGAACTGGCCGCTTGATGAATCAGCGTGGCTTGCGATTGGTGATCAACGTGCCCACACCGCTGTCGGTGAAGATCTCCAGCAGCACCGCATTGGGCACGCGGCCGTCGATGATGTGCGAGCTGTTCACGCCACCCTGCACCGCATCCAGTGCGCACTTGATCTTCGGCAGCATGCCGCCGTAGATGGTGCCGTCGGCGATCAGTTCGTTGACCTGCTCGGTGGTCAGGCCGGTCAGGACCTGGCCCTGCTTGTCCATCAGGCCGGCGATGTTGGTCAGCAGCATCAGCTTCTCGGCTTTCAGCGCCTCGGCCACCTTGCCCGCCACCAGGTCGGCGTTGATGTTGTACGACTCACCATTGGCACCGACGCCGATCGGCGCGATCACCGGGATGAAGTCGCCCTTGACCAGCATGTTCAGCAGGTCGGTGTTCACGCTCACGACTTCGCCGACATGGCCGATGTCGATGATTTCCGGGGTGGTCATCTCTGGCGTCTGGCGGCTTACGGTCAGCTTCTTGGCGCGGATCAGTTCCGCGTCCTTGCCGGTCAGGCCGATGGCGCTGCCGCCGTGGCGGTTGATCAGGTTGACGATATCCTTGTTGACCTGGCCACCCAGCACCATCTCCACCACGTCCATGGTCGCCGAGTCGGTGACGCGCATGCCGTCGATGAAGTGGCTTTCGATCGACAGGCGCTTGAGCAGGTCGCCGATCTGCGGGCCACCACCGTGGACCACCACCGGGTTGATGCCCACAGCCTTCATCAGCACGATGTCACGGGCGAAGCCGGTCTTGAGCTCCTCGCTCTCCATCGCGTTGCCGCCGTACTTGATCACCAGTGTCTTGCCGACAAAGCGGCGGATGTAAGGCAGTGCTTCGGACAAAACTTCGGCTACATGGGAAGCGGCATCGCGATCGAGGGTCATGCAGGGCTCCTGTAAGGAACAGATAGTCGGTCAGAACGGCAGTTGCAGCTCAGGGGCAACCCGCAGCAACTGGGCGCGGAAAACATCCTTGATACGTTGCAATTCGGCGTCGCTGTCGGCCTCGAAACGCAGCACCAGCACCGGTGTGGTGTTGGAGGCGCGTACCAGGCCCCAGCCGTGGTCGTAGTCGACCCGCACACCGTCGATGGTGGTCAGGTTGGCCGCGCCCCAGTCGGCGTCGCGTTGCAGTGCATCAATGATGCTGAATTTACCCTCGTCGGTCACATCAATATTGATTTCCGGCGTGGAAATATCGTTCGGGAACGCCGCGAACAGGCTTTCGGCGTCCTGGTCGGCCTTGCTGAGGATCTCCAGCAGGCGCGCGGCACTGTAGATGCCGTCGTCGAAACCGTACCAGCGCTCCTTGATGAAAATGTGCCCGCTCATCTCGCCAGCCAGCAACGAGCCAGTCTCTTTCATCTTCTTCTTGATCAGCGAATGGCCGGTCTTCCACATCAGCGCGCGGCCGCCATGCTGTTCGATCAGCGGGGTCAGGCGACGGGTGCATTTGACGTCGAAGATGATCTCGGCGCCCGGGTTGCGCGACAGCACGTCCTGGGCAAACAGCATCAGCAGGCGGTCGGGGTAGACGATGGTGCCGGTGTTGCTGACCACGCCCACGCGGTCGCCGTCGCCGTCGAAGGCCAGGCCGATGTCGGCACCGGTCTGCTTGACCTTGGCGATCAGGTCTTCGAGGTTTTCTGGTTTGCCAGGGTCTGGGTGGTGGTTGGGGAAGTTGCCGTCGACCTCGCAGAACAGCGGGACGACTTCGCAGCCGAGTGCTTCGATCAGTTGCGGGGCGATAACGCCGGCCGCGCCGTTGCCGCAGTCCACCACCACCTTGAGCTTTTTCGAAAGCTTCACGTCGGCGATGATCTGCTGGTAGTAGCGCTCGAGAATCTCGACCTTCTGCACGCTGCCTTCGGCACGGGTCAGGTCGTTGGTTTTCAGGCGGGTCAGCAGGGCTTGGATCTGTTCGTTGGCCAGGGTGTCACCGGCGATGACGATCTTGAAGCCGTTGTAGTCCGATGGGTTGTGGCTGCCAGTCAGCATCACACCCGATTTGCCGGCCAGCACGTTGGCGGCGTAATACAGCGCCGGGGTCGGCACCAGGCCGACGTCGCTGACCTGGCAACCGGCGTCGGCCAGGCCTTTGATCAACTGCTCGACCAGCATTGGGCCAGACAGGCGGCCATCGCGGCCGACAGCGATCTGGGGCTCGCCCTGGGCGAGGGTCTGGGCGCCGATGGCGCGGCCGATCCAGTAGGCGGTTTCGGCGTGGAGGGTTTTGCCGACCACGCCGCGAATGTCATAAGCGCGGAAAATGCTGTCCGGCAGTGCGGGGACCAGCTGGGCCATTTCGTTCATCTCTGGAAGCTCCATTAGTCAAAGGCTGTCTGGGCAGGCGCAAACTGAACGCTTGGACGGTGGTTTCGCCAGAGAGTTCGCCATCCTTGGCCTGAACGGTCAGCTGTCGGCTCAGTGGCTGCCGGAGTGGCCGAAGCCGCCAGTGCCACGCTGGCTTTCGTCGAAGGCCTCGACGATGTCGAAATGCGCCTGCACCACCGGCACCAGCACCAATTGGGCGATGCGCTCGCCAATGGCAATGGTGAATGGGGTGTTGCCGCGGTTCCAGCACGACACCATCAGCTCGCCCTGGTAGTCCGAGTCGATCAGGCCGACCAGGTTGCCCAGCACGATGCCGTGCTTATGGCCCAGGCCCGAGCGCGGCAGGATCATGGCCGCCAGGCCCGGGTCGCCGATGTAGATCGACAGGCCGGTGGGGATCAGCAGGGTCTGGCCTGGCTCGAGGACGGTGTCCTCCTTGAGCAGGGCGCGCAGGTCCAGCCCGGCGGAACCCGGGGTGGCGTACTGCGGCAGGGGGAATTCGGTGCCCAGGCGTGGGTCGAGAATCTTGGCTTGAAGAGCGTGCATGTAACTTATTGAACCTGGTTGAGCCGTTCGGCGATGAAGGCGACCAGTTGCCGGGCGATCTTGCCCTTGCTGGTCTGCGCAAAGAGGGTCTGGTGCTGCTGGCGATCGATCACGGTCAAGGCGTTTTCTTCGCTGTTGAAGCCGATGCTGGGGTTGGCCACATCATTGGCGACGATCAGGTCGAGGTTCTTGTCCTTGAGCTTGCGCGTGGCGTAATCGAGCAGGTGTTCGGTCTCGGCGGCGAAGCCGACACTGAACGGGCGGTCGCTACGGCCAGCAATGGTTGCAAGGATATCGGGATTGCGCACCATCTGCAGCAGCATGCCGTCGCCGGTCGTAGGATCTTTCTTGAGTTTTTGCGCAGCAACGACCTCTGGCCGGTAGTCCGCGACGGCTGCCGAGGCAATGAACAGGTCGCAGGGCATGGCCGCTTCACAGGCCGCGAGCATGTCGCGCGCGCTGACCACGTCGATCCGGTTGACCCGGTCGGGCGTGGGCAGGTGCACCGGGCCGGTGACGAGGGTCACCCGAGCACCGGCCTCGGCGGCCGCTTCAGCCAGGGCGAAGCCCATCTTCCCGGAGCTATGATTGGTGATGTAGCGCACCGGGTCGATGTTTTCCTGGGTCGGACCGGCGGTGATCAGCACGTGTTTGCCGGTCAGCGTCTGGCGCTTGAAGCTTTCGGCGGCGCACCAGGCCAGGTCGGTGGCTTCCAGCATGCGGCCAAGGCCTACGTCGCCACAGGCCTGGCTGCCGGAAGCCGGGCCGAATACCTGGATGCCGCGGCTTTTGAGCAGGTCGAGATTGGCCTGGGTGGCCGGGTCGCGCCACATGGCCTGGTTCATGGCCGGGGCCACGGCAACGGTGGCGTCGGTGGCCAGTATCAGGGTGGTCAGCAGGTCGTCTGCCATGCCTTGGGCCATGCGCGCCATCAGGTCGGCAGTGGCGGGGGCGATGAGCACCAGGTCGGCCCACTTGGCCAGCTCGATATGGCCCATGGCCGCTTCGGCGGCGGGGTCGAGCAGGTCCATGTGCACCGGGTGGCCGGACAACGCCTGCAGGGTCAGCGGGGTGATGAACTCTGCACCGCCACGGGTCATGACGACGCGCACCTGCGCGCCGTGCTCCAGGAGTCGGCGGATCAGCTCGGCGCTTTTGTAGGCGGCAATGCCGCCACCGACGCCGAGAACGATGCGCTTGTGATACAGCCGCTGCATAGGCTTTTGCCTTTTTCCAGTGAAAGCGGGCGGCGACAAGAACTGCCTGCGGCAGAACGTCGCATGTACGAGGCGAACTAGATTAACACAGGGCCCAAACGTGCCGCAGCAGGACCAAGGAGCAGGGATGAGTATCAGGGAATGGCCGGCTGAAGAACGGCCGAGGGAGAAGCTGCTGTCGCGTGGCGTAGCGGTGTTGTCGGATGCCGAGCTGGTGGCTGTGCTGCTGGGTTCGGGGGTTGCTGGGCGTAATGTGATGGACCTGGCGCGAGGGTTGCTGGTGCGCTTTGGTGGCCTGAGGCAGTTGCTCGATGCCGATCGCCAAGCCGTTTTGTGCGAGCCTGGCCTCGGCCCCGTGAAGTACGCCCAGTTGCAGGCCTTGCTGGAGATTGGCCGGCGTTACCTGGATGAGGGTATCGAGCGCACGCCTGCGCTGGAAAGCCCGGTGGCGGTGCGGCGTTACCTCAAAGCCATGCTGCGGCATGAGGCCAGTGAGGTGTTTGGGTGTTTGTTTCTGGATACCAAACACCGGCCGCTGGCGTTCGAAATCCTGTTCAGGGGCACGATCGACCGGGCCAGTATCTATCCGCGGGAAGTGGTGCGCCGGGCGTTGCTGCACAACGCGGCGGCATTGATCTTGTGCCACAACCATCCGTCGGGCAACAGCGAGCCAAGCCAGGATGATGTGCACATGACGCTAGCGCTCAAGCGAGCGCTGGGGCTGATCGATGTGCGAGTGCTGGACCACGTCATCGTGGGTGACGGCGAGCCGTTGTCGATGGTGGAGCAGGGGTGGATCGTTGCCTAGGTGCTGCGGTGCTTGTGCAGGCCTCATCGCGGGTCAAGCCCGCTCCCACAGGTACTTCACTGTTCTCAAGGGCAGTGACATACCGGTGGGAGCGGGCTTGACCCGCGAAGAGGTCGGCACAGGCAGTTGCACCCTCAGCGGGTCACCGAAACCTTGCTGAAATCCAACCGCCCGAACGGGCTCACCTGGTACCCCTCGACCCCCTGGCGCAGCAAGGTGGCTGCCGTGGGGTGCGCCAGCGGCACCCACAGTGCCTGCTGCTGGATCAACGTCTGCGCCTGCTGGTACAGCCGGCTGCGCACGCTCTGGTCGTTGGTGGTGCGGCCAGCATTGATCAACTGGTCAAGGCGGCTGTCGCAGAACCGCGCGAAGTTGGTCCCAGATTTCACCGCAGCACAGGAAAACTGCGGGCTGAGGAAGTTATCCGGGTCACCGTTGTCACCCGCCCAGCCCATGAACAGCAAATCATGCTCACCGGCCTTGGCGCGGCGGATCAGCTCGCCCCATTCGATCACCCGGATCTCGGCCTTGATGCCGATCTTGCCCAGGTCGGCCTGCAGCATCTGCGCGCCAAGGCTGGGGTTGGGGTTGAGCAGGCTGCCCGACGGGCGGGTCCAGATCGTGGTGCTGAAGCCCTCTGGCAGGCCTGCTTTGGCCAGCAGGGCCTTGGCCTTTTTCAGGTCCATGGGGTAGCCAGGCAGGTCCTTGGCGTAGCTCCAGGTGTTGGGCGGGTAGGGGCCGTTGGCGGCCGTCGCGGTGCCTTCGAACACGGCCTTGAGGTAGGCCGGCTTGTCGAAGGCCAGGTTGATGGCCTGGCGCACCTCTGGCTTGTCCAGCGGCGGGTGTGCGCTGTTGATGGCGACGAAGGCGGTCATGAAGGCCGGCGTGCTGGCAACCTGGAGGCTGCCATCCTTGCTGGCTTCAGCGATATCCAGCGGTTTGGGCGACAGGGCGACCTGGCATTCGTTGCGCTTGAGCTTCTGCAGGCGCACGTTGGCATCGGTGGTGATGGCGAAGATCAGCGGGTCGACGCCAGGCTTGCCAGCGAAGTAGTCGGGGTTGGCGCGGTAGCGCACCACGGCGTCCTTCTGGAAGCGCTGGAAGACGAACGGCCCGGTGCCGATCGGCTGGCTGTTGAGCTTTTCCGGGGTACCTGCCTTGAGCAGCTTGTCGGCATATTCGGCAGAATAGATCGAGGCAAAGCCCATGCTCAGGGTGGCCAGGAACGTGGCATCCGGGTGGGCCAGGGTGACGCGCACGGTCTGCGGTTCAGGGGCGTCGATCGACTTGATCAGGTTGCCCAGTTGCAGCGATTGTGCGTGCGGGTAACCGCCCGGGGCGGTCTTGTGCCAGGCGTGGGCCGGGTAGAGCATGCGCTGGAAGCTGAACAGCACATCGTCGGCGTTCAGCGCGCGGGACGGTTTGAAGTAGGCAGTGGTGTGAAACTTCACGTCATCGCGCAGCTTGAAATCGTAGATCAGGCCGTCGGCCGACACCGTCCAGCTCGCCGCCAGGCTGGGTACTACCTTGCCCTGGGCCGCATCGAACTCCACCAGGCGGTTCATCAGCACGTCGGCCGAGGCGTTGGTGGTGGTCAGCGAGTTGTACTGGACCACGTCGAAACCTTCGGGGCTGGCTTCGCTGCAAACACTCAGCGCGGCTGCCTGGGTGACGCCTGCGGTAAACAGTGAGGTGAACAAGAGGGAAAGGGCGGCGGCACGCATCGTGACTCCTTGGCTGTCAGTGGCCCATCTGCCAGTGCAGTCTGGAAACGTCCTACCCTAGTGCGCCCGCCTGCAAATGACCACACCCTTTTTTACAAATTCGGCGACGAGTGGTCGACGCCTGACGGGGCCTGCCGCTATGCTGCCCCGGCGCACTCGGCGTCGTGTCAATATTCATCATATGTTGTTGCAGTCGAGTCTTTCTGGTATAAAGCAGCGCTCTTTTCTAGGGGCTCGGCCTGTCGCATCAGCGGATCCGGTCGATAAGACCTCCAGAATCACGGCGCCTGGCGCCAAAGACTGAGAGATTAAGCGGCCAACCCATGCCGGGTTGGGCATGTGGTTTTAGAGGGCTGAGTCATGTCGAGAGTCTGTCAAGTTACTGGTAAGGGTCCAGTAACCGGGAACAACATTTCCCACGCAAACAACAAAACCCGTCGTCGTTTCCTGCCGAACCTGCAGCACCACCGTTTCTGGGTTGAGTCCGAGAAGCGTTTCGTGCGTCTGCGTGTTTCCGCCAAGGGCATGCGTATCATCGACAAGCGCGGCATCGACGCCGTTCTGGTTGACATCCGTAAAGCTGGCGCCAAGGTTTAAGGGAGAACATCATGCGTGAATTGATCCGTCTGGTTTCGAGTGCCGGTACCGGCCACTTCTACACCACCGACAAGAACAAGCGCACCACCCCGGACAAAATCGAGATCAAGAAATATGATCCGGTTGTTCGTAAGCACGTGGTGTACAAGGAAGCCAAGATCAAGTAATTGATCGGCGACCTGAAAAAAAACCCGCATCCGAAAGGATGCGGGTTTTTTTATGGCCTTCGCTCGGTCAGCCGAAGCTGAACCCCTTGATCAGGCCGTTGGCATCGGTCCTGATGTGCACCCGGTTGGTATCGTATTCGAGGGTGGACATCTCATTGGGGCCTACCACACGAGCGCGGCCGGTGAGTGCGCTGATGGTGGCTTTAACCCCAGGCTCGTAAGGCGTATCGACCAGATGGGCGAGGGCTTGCAAGGCTTCATCGTTGTTCATGCTTGGTATCCTTCTGAAGTAAATGGCCCGTTGTGGGCAGGGCCATCCTCACGCATGCCAGCTGGCCGGCTGTGTTACATAGTTATTTCTGCTCGAACATTACATAGATCTTGCGGCAAGGCTCCAGCACTTCCCAGGTGCCCTTGAAGCCTGCCGGGATGACGAACCGATCACCGGCACGCAGGGTCTTGGCGCCGCCGTCCTGGTCACGCAGCACCGAAACACCCAGCACGATCTCGCAGTACTCGTGTTCGGTGTAGTTGACCGTCCACTGGCCGACTTCACCTTCCCAGACGCCCGCGGCGAACTGGCCGCACGGGCTGGCGTAGTGGTTGTAGACGGCCTGGTCCGGCTCGCCTTTGAGGATTTTCTCTGCCGCCGGGCGGTAGCGTTCGGCCTCGGTAAGAACCTGGGCGAAGTCGATGATGCTGGCGATGCTCATGGTGCGGCTCCTGTTGTTGTTTAATAAAATGAACATCAGTAGGCGTTTAGGCCTTTCGTGTCAAATATATTGATAGTTTACACGGCCTGGTTTAGGGTATCGCTTGCCCGTGTGCGCTCGTCGCCCGGCCAGAATTTCTGACAACGCCAGTGAGTCCTCAGTGCGGCGTTGCACCTAAACAAGAGGAGGAGTTTCGTATGACCACCCTGACTCGTGCGGACTGGGAACAACGTGCCCAGCAACTGAAGATCGAAGGCCGTGCCTTCATCAACGGCGAATACACCGACGCCGCCTCCGGTGAAACCTTCGAGTGCCTGAGCCCGGTCGACGGACGCTTCCTGGCCAAGGTCGCCAGCTGCGACCTGGCCGACGCCAACCGTGCTGTCGAGAACGCCCGCGCCACCTTCGATTCCGGTGTCTGGTCGCGCCTGGCGCCGGCCAAGCGCAAAGCCAAGCTGATCCGCTTCGCCGACCTGCTGCGCAAGAACGTCGAAGAGCTGGCGCTGCTTGAAACCCTGGACATGGGCAAGCCGATCGGCGATTCCTCGAGCATCGACGTCCCAGGTGCGGCACAAGCCCTGCACTGGAATGCCGAAGCTATCGACAAGGTTTACGACGAAGTCGCGCCGACGCCGCATGACCAGCTCGGCCTGGTAACCCGTGAGCCGGTGGGTGTGGTCGGCGCCATCGTGCCGTGGAACTTCCCGCTGCTGATGGCATGCTGGAAGCTCGGCCCAGCCCTGGCCACCGGTAACTCGGTAGTCCTGAAGCCGTCCGAAAAATCGCCACTGACCGCCATCCGCATCGCCCAGCTGGCCATCGAAGCCGGCATCCCGGCCGGTGTGCTGAACGTGCTGCCAGGCTACGGCCACACAGTAGGCAAGGCCCTGGCCCTGCACATGGACGTCGACACCCTGGTGTTCACCGGTTCGACCAAGATCGCCAAGCAACTGATGATCTACGCTGGCGAATCGAACATGAAGCGTATCTGGCTGGAAGCCGGTGGCAAGAGCCCGAATATCGTCTTCGCCGACGCGCCAGACCTGCAAGCTGCCGCCGAAGCCGCCGCCAGCGCCATCGCCTTCAACCAGGGCGAAGTCTGCACCGCAGGCTCGCGCCTGCTGGTCGAGCGTTCGATCAAGGATACCTTCCTGCCGATGGTGGTCGAGGCCCTCAAAGGCTGGAAGCCTGGCAACCCACTGGACCCGCAGACCACCGTCGGCGCGCTGGTCGACACCCAGCAGATGAACACCGTGCTGTCGTACATCGACGCCGGCCACAAGGACGGCGCCAAACTGCTGGCGGGTGGCAAGCGCATCCTCGAAGAGACCGGCGGCACCTACGTCGAGCCGACCATCTTCGACGGCGTGACCAACGCCATGAAGATCGCCCAGGAAGAGATCTTTGGCCCAGTGTTGTCGGTGATTACCTTCGACACTGCCGAAGAAGCCATCGCCATCGCCAACGACACGCCGTATGGCCTGGCCGCCGGCATCTGGACCTCGGACATCTCCAAGGCCCACAAGACCGCCCGTGCCGTGCGCGCTGGCAGTGTCTGGGTCAACCAATACGACGGCGGCGACATGACCGCACCGTTCGGCGGCTTCAAGCAGTCGGGCAACGGCCGTGACAAGTCGCTGCATGCGCTGGAGAAGTACACCGAGCTGAAGGCGACCTGGATCAAGCTGTAAATCGCTGGGGCCGCGCTGCGGCCCACTCGCGGGGCAAGCCCGCTCCCACAGGCTCATCACCACTGATTTCAGAATCTCGGTGATGAGCTTGTGGGAGCGGGCTTGTTCCGCGAGTGGGCCCAAGAAAATCCAACAGGAAGAACACATGCGCTGGGGCACCTACTTCGCCGTACTGGCATCCGTACTCAGTGTCGGCCTGGCGCTCGGCGTGAGCATGCCGCTGGTGTCCCTGCGCCTGGAAGGGTGGGGCTACGGCAGTTTCGCCATCGGCGTCATGGCCGCGATGCCTGCCTTGGGCGTATTGTTGGGCGCCAGCCTGGCCAGCCGCCTGGCCGGTTGGGTCGGCGTGCCCTCGGCGATGCGCCTGTGCCTGTGGGGCGGTGCGCTGTCGATCGGCCTGCTGGCGCTGCTGCCCAGCTACCCGCTCTGGCTGGCTCTGCGCCTGTTGATCGGCATGTGCCTGACCGTGGTGTTCATCCTTGGCGAAAGCTGGATCAACCAGCTGGTGGTCGAGCGATGGCGGGGCCGGCTGGTGGCGCTGTATGGCAGCAGCTATGCCTTGAGCCAACTGGCCGGGCCATTGGTGCTGGGCTTTCTCGGCTCGGACGACGATTTCGGTTTCTGGGCCGCGACCGGCTTGCTGTTGCTGGCACCGCTGGTGCTGTTGGGGCGCGGCGGGGCGCCGACCACCGAAGCGTACAGCGTCACTTTCCGCGACCTGTTCGCCTTCTGCCGGCGCCTGCCGGTGATCGCCTGGGCGATTGCCCTGTTCGCTTCGTTCGAGGCAATGATCCTGACCTTGCTGCCGGTCTACTGCCTGCAGCAAGGGTTCACTACCGAGATTGCACTGTTCATGGTGAGCACCGTGGTGGTAGGCGATGCGGTGCTGCAATTGCCCATCGGCGCATTGGCCGACCGCATGTCGCGGCGCACCTTGTTCAGCGGTTGTGCGGTGACCTTGCTGTGCTCAAGCCTGGCGATACCGCTGTTGCTGCACACGCCGGTGATCTGGCCGCTGTGGGTGCTGTTCGGGGCCAGTGCCGGTGGCCTGTTCACCTTGTCGCTGGTGTTGATCGGCGAGCGCTATCGGGATGATGCGCTGGTGCGGGCCAATGCCCACGTGGCGCAGTTGTGGGGCATTGGTTGCCTGCTTGGGCCGCTCTTGGCGGGGGCCGGGAGCCAGTGGATCAGCGGGCATGCGTTGCCGTTGCTGATGGCTGTGGGGGCGGCGGGGTTGGTGGTGTTGATTCGGCGGCGGGGGGCTTTCGAGCCGGCTTCGGCTTGAGCATACATGGGGCCGCTTTGCGGCCCTTTCCGACCGGTCGGGCGGCACCCTATAGGGCTGCGATCACAGCATCTTTTCAAGGCCGACGGCCTTGCTGACCCAGGCGTTGAACCGTCGCCACATCCCGCCAGGCTCGGACGTCAGTATCCGCTGCTTGCCGTCTTCTTCAGTCACCCACACCAGTTTGTCGCCCCGCAACTGCGGCTGATAGCTCAGCGCCGGGGCCATACCCTGCACCGCCAGCGCGCGCGTGTATTCGGCCAGTTCCGGGCTGTCCACCAGCACACCGACTTCGGTATTCCACAGCACCGATCGCGGGTCGAAGTTGAACGAACCGATGAAGGTCTTGCGCCGGTCGAACACGATCGCCTTGCTGTGCAGGCTCGAATCCGAACCGCCATGGAAGCTCAACCGCCCGGCACTCGGGTCACCCGGCTGGCGGCGTAATTCATACAGCTTCACGCCATGTTCGAGCAGCGCCCGGCGATACGGCGCATAGCCGCCGTGCACCGCAGGTACGTCGGTCGCTTCCAGCGAGTTGGTCAGCAGTTTGACCGAGATGCCGGCATCGGCGTTGTGGGTCAGGTACAGCAAGCCCGATTCACCGGGCACGAAATACGCCGACACCAGGATCAGCTCGTGGCGAACGTTGTTCAGGTCGGGGGCCAGTTGCTGGGTCAGCAACAGTTGCGGGTCTGGCTCGTCATTGGCCAGGACCTTGCTCGGCGCATCCCACAGGGCCTGGCTGTGCGCCCAGATCAACTCGTTGCGCCACACATCCAGGCGCGGCTGCGACTGGTAGGCCATCAAGCGGTCATACAAGGCCTTGCGTCGCGTACGCGCCTCGGCCAGGGAAACCTCCAGGCG
This sequence comes from Pseudomonas sp. SWRI68, assembly GCF_014269165.1. Taxonomy (NCBI): domain Bacteria; kingdom Pseudomonadati; phylum Pseudomonadota; class Gammaproteobacteria; order Pseudomonadales; family Pseudomonadaceae; genus Pseudomonas; species Pseudomonas sp. SWRI68. Next base: position 253,466 of record NZ_JABWRU010000006.1, read on the forward strand.
ATGGCGGCTGGCGTGCAGGTCGTGGGCATCGGGCTGGCGCCAGAGGAAATCGCCGATGGGGCGGCTCAGGGCGCTGTTCCAGTACTGGTCGAAACTGTGGCCAAGTTGTTCGGCCACCGGGCCCACGCCCAGCAGGTCGATGTCGGTGAAGTTGAGGTTGGGTTCGGCATCGAAGTATTCGTCGCCCAGGTTGCGCCCGCCGACGATGGCCATGCTGTTGTCCACCAGGAACAGCTTGTTGTGCATGCGCCGGTGCTGGCGCGACAGGTTGAACAAGCGGCCTACCGCGCGCGTCACCCCGGTGCTACGCCCCAGGTGCAACGGGTTGAAGACGCGAATCTGGATGTTCGGGTGGGCGTCGAGGGTACCCATGATGGTGTCCAGGCCGTCGCTGGTGGTGTCGTCGAGCAGAATGCGCACGCGCACGCCGCGGTCGGCTGCACGCAGCAGTTCATGGACCAGCGCACGGGTGCTGAGGCCGTCATGAACGATGTAGTACTGCAGGTCGATGCTGGCCTGGGCGTTGCGGATCAGCTCGGCGCGCGCGCGAAATGCCTCGTTGCTGTTGGGCAGCAAACGAAAGCCCGAACGGCCCTCGTAGGGCGCAGCCTGGCGCAGCACCGAGCGGCCGAAGGCTGAGTCTTTGGCCGGCAGCGCCTGGCTGACTTCGCGGGGGATGTCGACGCTTGCGCAGCCTGCGAGGCCGCACAATAGCGTCAGCAGAAGCGGCAGAGCTCGCTGCAATCTCAAGGTAAGCGTGTCCTGTACAGCAAAGGCCTAAGGGGTTGGACCATGGTGGGCGGCGCAAAGTTACGCGCAGGCGTCGTCCTGATCCAGTAGACGAAGGGCGGTTTCACCCACTTTGCGCACGGCGGCCTCGATTGACGGCGTAGGCAGGGCCGCGAAGTTCATGCGCAAGCAGTGACGGAACTTGCCCGAGGCCGAGAAAATGCTGCCGACCGCGATCTGTACACCTTGCTCCAGTAAAGCGCGGTTCAGCCGCAGCGTGTCGAAATGTTCAGGCAGTTCGACCCACAGCATGAAGCCACCCTGGGGCCGGCTGACACGCGTGCCCGGCGGGAAGTAACGGGTCACCCAGTCGCTCATCAGGTCGCGGCTGCGTTGGTACTGGCTGCGCATGCGCCGCACGTGAGGCTGGTAATGGCCGGCTTTGATGAAGTCGGCGATGGCCAGCTGGGGCTGGCTGGCGGTGCTGCCGGTGCTGATGTACTTCATGTGCAGCACCCGCTCCAGGTAACGCCCCGGCGCTACCCAGCCGATGCGCAGGCCGGGTGCTAAGGTCTTGGAGAACGAACTGCACAGCAATACACGACCGTCCTCGTCGAACGACTTGAGGGTGCGCGGGCGCGGGTAGGTGTAGGCCAGGTCGCCGTACACATCGTCTTCGAGAATGGCCACGTCATAGCGCTGGGCCAGGCTGAGCAAGGCCTTCTTGCGTGCCTCGGGCATGATGTAACCCAGTGGGTTGTTGCAGCTCGGGGTGATCTGGATGAGCTTGATCGGCCACTGCTCCAGGGCCAGCTCCAGTGCTTCGAGGCTGATGCCGGTGACCGGGTCGGTGGGGATCTCCAGTGCCTTCATGCCCAGGCCCTTGAGGGTTTGCATGGCGCCATGAAAGCTGGGCGAGTCGACCGCAACGATGTCGCCTGGCTCGCACACGGCGCGAATGCTGCAGGACAGCGCCTCATGGCAGCCGGTGGTCACCACCAGGTCCGCCGGGCTCAGGCGGCAGCCGGAGTCCAGCGTCAGGCGGGCGATCTGCTCGCGCAGGGCCAGGTTGCCATGGATGTTGTCGTAGTAGAGGCCGGGCATGTCCTGGCGCCGGCTCAGCTGGGCGAGGCTGCGCAGCAGCGGCTTGAGGGTCGGGCTGTTGATGTCGGGCATGCCGCGCCCCAGCTGCATCACATCCTGGCGTGGAGTGCTGCGGACCAGTTCCAGCACCTGCTCCCACTGGGAGATGTCCACGGGGCGCTGGGCCGGGCGGCTGACGGCGGGCAGGGCAGGGAGGTGGCGGCCTTCGCTGACGAAATAGCCGGATTTGGGCCGCGGCGAGACCATGCCGCTGTCTTCGAGCATGCGGTAGGCCTGTTGCACGGTGCTCAGGCTGACCCCGTGCTCCACGCTCAGGGCACGCACCGAGGGCAGGCGCTGGCCGGGGCGATACAGGCCCTGTTCGATACGGGCGCCGAGCAACTCGGCGAGGTTGAGGTAAAGCGTCACGGCATACTCCAGTGCCGCTGAGCTGCAGCGACCAGTACAGTTGCGCTGAAAATACAGCATTCACCCGTCGATTCGCCAATTCTGTATGGGAATAATAAGCCGCTATTGGATCTGTATTGTCATCAGTGCCGACGCGCATGCTTGCTTCACGGTATCAACTGATCGGGAGAACGCAGCGATGGGTGGCATGAGCGATGTGCGCTTGCAACTGATGGCCAAGGAGCTGGAAACCGGGCAGCACGCCAAGGTCTTCAATGCGCCGGCAGGCCTGAGCCGTTGGGGGCTGATGCTGCACCGCTGGCACACCCGCAGGGCCTTGTTGCAACTGACCGATGATGAATTGCGCGATGTCGGGCTGAGCTGGGAGCAGGCCCGAGAAGAGGGGCGTAAGCCATTTTGGAGGGATTGATTGAGGGCTACGAAGTGCATGGCTTGAGGGTGATGGTGGGGCGGAAATCGAGCGCCACCATCACCCTCAAGGCATGCTCCGCCTCACATCACCTAAACCCATTCCTTGAGCCGGTGCCAGAGCATCCCCAATGCCAGCAGTGGCGAGCGCAGGTGCTTGCCGCCCGGGAAGGTGATGTGCGGCACCTTGGCGAACAGGTCGAAGCGCCCGCTCTGCTGGCCGCTGATGGCCTCGCCAAGCAGGCGCCCGGCCAGGTGGGTGGCGTTGAGCCCATGGCCGGAATAGGCCTGGGCGTAGTAGACGTTCGGCTGGCTGGCCAAACGCCCGATCTGTGGCAGGCGGTTGGCCCCGATGCCAATCATGCCGCCCCATTGGAACTCGATGCGCACATCGGCCAATTGCGGGAATACCTTGAGCATCTTTGGCCGCATGTAGGCGGCAATGTCTTGCGGGTCGCGGCCGGAATAGTGGCAGGCACCGCCGAACAGCAGCCGCTGGTCGGCAGACAGCCGGTAGTAATCCAGCGCCACGCGCTGGTCGCACACGGCCATGTTCTGCGGCAGCAGCGCGCGGGCACGCGCGTCGCCCAGGGGCTCGGTGGCGATGATGTAGCTGCCGGCGGGCAGCACCTTGCCGCCCAGCTCGCGATTGAGGCCGTTGTGGTAGGCGTTGCAGCACAGTACCAACGTCTTGGCACGGACCCGGCCTTGAGCGGTGTGTACCTTGACTTCGGGGCCGTACTCGATGCGCGTGACCTCTGACTGCTCGAACAGCCGCACGCCAAGGCGGCTGGCCACGGCCGCTTCGCCGAGGGCCAGGTTGAGCGGGTGCAGGTGGCCCGAGCCCATGTCGATCAGGCCGCCCACATAGCGGTCGGAGCCGACCACGCTGTGAATATCGTCTTTCGCCACCAGACGCAGCGCGTGGCGATACCCCAGGCTGCGCAATGCTTCGGCCTCTTCGGCAAAGCCTTGCAGCTCGCCAGGTTTGTTGGCCAGGTCGCAGTAGCCCCAGGTCAGGTCGCAGGCGATGTTGTAGCGCTCGACCCGCTCGCGGACGATCTCCACGGCCTCCAGGCCCATCAGCTTCATGCTGCGCACGCCTTCCTCGCCGATCACCGGGAGGAACTGCTCCAGGCCATGGCCGACACCGCGGATCAATTGCCCGCCGTTGCGCCCGCTGGCGCCCCAGCCGAGCTTGCGGGCTTCCAGCAAAATCACCGAGAGGCCACGTTCAGCCAGTTCGATCGCGGTGTTAAGGCCTGAATAGCCACCGCCAATGATGCACACGTCGGCGCTGTGCTCGCCTTGCAGGAAGGCATGATCGGCGTGTGGCGCGCTGCTGGCGGCGTAATAGGAAGCGGCGTGCTGCGCGCTATGGATCATGGGGCAGGTCCTGGGCTTTTGGGCAGAGGAGGGAGGATAAGCCGGGGTCGGAAGGTGGGCAACAAGGCGAGAGCCGCGTCCGCGTTCGCGGTTAAAGCTGCGCCCACAGGGCCGGTGCAATGGGCCTATAATTCACCCCACCTTCTTGCTCTGTACCCGCCATGTCCTGCAACCGCCACAAGATCCACTTCCTGCGCGAACTCATCCCTTCTTTCGAGTGCGAGCCCGGCTGCCACGACTGCTGCGGCCCGGTCACCACCTCGGCCGAAGAAATGGCCCGCCTGCCGCGCAAGACCGAGGCCGAGCAAGCCGCTGCGCTGCAGCACCTGGACTGCGTGCACTTGGGCCCCAACGGTTGCACAGTGTATGAAGAGCGCCCGATGATCTGCCGCCTGTTCGGCACCACCCCACGCATGGCCTGCCCGCGCGGCCGTGGCCCGGAGCAGATGATCGAGCCCGAGGCCGAGCAGCTCGTTCATCAATTCATTGCCACCACCCGCCAGGTGCTGGTCTAGCGTCAGTCCGGAATCGGCAGGCAGAGGCTCTCCTTCACCTCTTCCATCACGATGTAGCTCTTCGACTCGCGCACGTGCGGCAGCTTCAGCAGGATGTCGCCCAGCAGCTTGCGGTACGACGCCATCTCCGAAATACGCGCCTTTACCAGGTAGTCGAAATCGCCCGAAACCAGGTGGCACTCCAGCACATGGGGCAGCTTGAGCACCGCACGCCGAAACTCCTCGAAGGTGTCGCCAGACTTGTAGTCCAGGCTGATTTCGACGAACACCAGCAAGCTGCCCTTCAGGTGCTGCGGATTGAGCCGGGCGTTGTAGCCCATGATGATGCCCTCGCGTTCCAGGCGGCGGACGCGCTCGGTGCAAGGGGTGGTGGAAAGCCCAACTTTCTCGCCCAGTTCGGTGAAGGAAATACGCCCGTCATTCTGCAGGATCCGCAGTATGTTGCGGTCGATCTTGTCCAGTTCACGCTTGCTCTGGTGCTGGGTTCTCATAGGGGATGCCCCTCCGTGAAAGGCAATATTGCCGAGAATTCTCGCCAAATATAGGCTTTTATATAGTGAATTGCACTGGTCTGTAATTTTTATACTGCGCGCATCCATGCCATTTCAACAAAAGACAGCGGTGCGCCGCGTGCGAGGGATCAACAATGCGAGTTCTGGTACTTGGTAGCGGTGTGATCGGAACCGCCAGTGCCTATTATCTGGCCCGGCAAGGTTACGAAGTGACGGTGGTCGACCGCCAGCCGGCGGTAGCCATGGAAACCAGCTTCGCCAACGCAGGCCAGATCTCGCCCGGCTATGCCTCGCCCTGGGCCGCCCCGGGTGTACCGCTCAAGGCCATCAAGTGGTTGCTCGAACGCCACGCGCCCCTGGCCATCAAGCTGACCGGCGACGTTGACCAGTACCTGTGGATGGCACAGATGCTGCGCAACTGCACCGCCAGCCGTTATGCGGTGAACAAGGAACGGATGGTGCGTCTGTCCGAGTACAGCCGTGATTGCCTCGACGAGCTGCGTGCCGAAACCGGCATCGCTTATGAAGCCCGCACCCTGGGCACCACCCAGTTGTTCCGCACCCAGGCGCAGGTCGATGCCGCCGCCAAAGACATCGCCGTGCTCGAGCAGTCCGGTGTGCCTTATGAACTGCTCGACCGCGATGGCATCGCCCGCGTCGAACCGGCCCTGGCCGGGGTAAAAGACATTCTGGCCGGTGCCCTGCGCCTGCCTAACGACCAGACCGGCGACTGCCAACTGTTCACCACCAAGCTTGCCGACATGGCGCTGAAGCTGGGTGTGGAGTTCCGCTTCGGCCAGGACATCCAACGCCTGGACTTCGCCGGCGACCGCATCAATGGCGTTTGGATCGATGGCAAGCTGGAAACCGCCGACCGCTACGTGCTGGCCCTGGGCAGCTATTCGCCGCAGATGCTCAAGCCGCTGGGTATCAAGGCGCCGGTTTACCCGCTCAAGGGTTACTCGCTGACGGTGCCGATCACCAACGCCGACATGGCGCCGACCTCGACCATTCTCGATGAAACCTACAAGGTCGCCATCACCCGTTTCGACAACCGCATCCGCGTCGGCGGCATGGCTGAGATCGCCGGTTTTGACCTGTCGCTGAACCCGCGTCGACGCGAAACGCTGGAGATGATCGTCAACGACCTTTATCCTCGCGGCGGTGACCTGAGCCAAGCCAGTTTCTGGACCGGCCTGCGCCCGGCGACCCCGGACGGTACACCGATCGTGGGTGCCACTGCGTTCCGTAACCTGTTCCTGAACACCGGTCACGGGACCTTGGGCTGGACCATGGCGTGCGGTTCGGGTCGCCTGCTGGCAGACCTGATTGCGCGCAAGAAGCCGCAGATCAGTGCCGAAGGCCTGGATATTTCCCGTTATGGCAACAGCCGGGAAGCCACCAAGCAAGGCCAGACCGCGCCCGTGCATCAATGATTTGAAGGCCTGCGCTGGCCTCTTCGCGGGGTTACCTGCGAAGAGGCAAACACCGTTATTAAACTGAACCACCATAAGGCATGCCGCCATGCGTCCCGCCCGCGCCCTGATCGACCTCCAGGCCCTGCGCCACAACTACCGCCTTGCCCGTGAACTGACCGGCGCCAAAGCCCTTGCTGTGATCAAGGCCGATGCCTACGGCCACGGCGCGGTGCGTTGCGCCCTGGCACTGGAGGCCGAAGCCGATGGCTTTGCCGTGGCCTGCATCGAAGAAGCGCTGGAGCTGCGCGCAGCTGGCATCAAGGCGCCAGTGCTGTTGCTCGAAGGCTTCTTCGAGGCCAGCGAACTGGCCCTGATCGCCGAGCACGACCTGTGGTGCGTGGTGCATTCGCTGTGGCAGCTTGAAGCAATCGAAAAGACCCAGGTGCACAAGCCGCTGACCGTCTGGCTGAAGCTCGACAGCGGCATGCACCGCGTCGGCTTGCACCCCAAGGATTATCACGAGGCGTATCAGCGGCTGCTGGCTACTGGCAGCGTCCTGCGCATCGTATTGATGAGCCATTTCGCCCGTGCCGACGAACTGGACGCCGACGCCACCGCCGAGCAGATCGCGGTGTTCGAGGCCGCGCGCCAGGGGCTGGCTGCCGAGTGCAGCTTGCGCAACTCGCCCGGGGTGCTGGCGTGGCCACAGGCGGGTGGCGACTGGGTGCGCCCGGGCCTCATGCTGTATGGCGCCACCCCCTTCGAAGTCGCCCAGGCCGAGGCTGAGCGCCTGCAACCGGTGATGACCCTGCAATCGCGGGTCATCAGCGTGCGCGAGCTGCCGGCCGGCGAGCCGGTGGGCTACGGCGCCAAGTTCATCGGCACGCGGCCGACCCGCGTCGGCGTGGTCGCCATGGGCTATGCCGATGGCTACCCACGCCAGGCGCCCAATGGCACCCCGGTGATGGTCGCGGGCAAGCGCAGCCAGCTGATTGGCCGGGTGTCGATGGACATGCTGTGCATCGACCTGACCGATGTGCCCGAGGCTACCGTGGGCAGCCCGGTGGAGCTGTGGGGCAAGCAGGTGCTGGCCAGCGAGGTGGCTGCCCATGCCGGCACCATTCCGTACCAGATCTTCTGCAACCTCAAGCGGGTGCCGAGGGACTACTGTGGTGAGTAGGTGCGACGAATAAGACGCTGAAGCGGACAGGTTGCAGGGTGGTGTGTTGTAAATACTGAACGGCATTGCCATGATATCGTTCACATTCACCCCCCTCTCTACCCGTTTCAGGAGGCTCCAGCTTTGGACGTCGGCGAACGACTGCAAGCCATCCGCAAGCTCAAGGGCCTGTCACAACGTGAGCTCGCCAAGCGCGCGGGTGTCACCAACAGCACCATCTCGATGATCGAGAAAAACAGCGTCAGCCCTTCGATCAGTTCGCTGCGCAAGGTGCTGAGCGGCATTCCGATGTCCATGGTCGAGTTCTTTTCGGTCGAACTGGCCGCCGAGAGCCCTACGCAGGTCGTCTACAAGGCCCATGAGCTGATCGACATCTCGGACGGTGCGGTGACCATGAAGCTGGTGGGCAAGTCGCACCCCAACCGCGCCATTGCGTTTCTCACCGAGGTCTACCCACCGGGTGCCGACACCGGCGCCGAGATGCTTACCCACGACGGTGAAGAGACCGGCATCCTGCTTGAAGGGCGGCTTGAGCTGGTGGTCGGCAACGAGATTTTCATCCTCGAAGAGGGCGACAGCTACTACTTCGAAAGTACCCGCCCGCACCGCTTTCGCAACCCCTTCAAGGAACCTGCCCGGTTGATCAGCGCCGCAACGCCTTCAAACTTTTGATCCAGCGCAGTGCATTGTTTCGGCAATACCCCTTTCCTGTGTGGGGTCGTTTCACGGCCTCTGGGTTCCCGCTATACTTTTCAACGCTCGCCGATCCGTGGCCGCGAGCGTGATTAGCCACCATGAGGGTGTACGCGTGAACCAAATCAAGAAGATGCTGGCCGTACCAGCAGCCGTATTCGCCCTCTGGGCAATGAGCGCAACCGCTGCAACCAATGACGACATCGCCAAGCGCCTAGAGCCGGTGGGCCAGGTGTGCGTCCAGGGCCAGGAGTGCAAGGGCATGGAGGTGGCCGCTGCGGCGGATGGCGGCGCTGCCAAGACGCCGGACGACATCATCGCCAAGCACTGCAATGCCTGCCATGGCACCGGCTTGCTGGGCGCACCGAAAATCGGCGATACCGCCGCGTGGAAGGAACGTGCCGACCACCAGGGCGGCCTGGATGGCATCCTGGCCAAGGCCATTACCGGTATCAATGCCATGCCGCCGAAGGGCACCTGTGCCGATTGCTCGGATGATGACCTGATGGGTGCGATCAAGAAGATGTCGGGGTTGTAAGCAGCCGCTCAATTGCATGAGGCCCGCCTTTGATGGCGGGCTTTGTATATGTGCAGCCAGTGCCGGCAACCAACCCGCTGAACCCCATGTCCAACCCCTGACCCCATGGAAGACTCAGGAGGCCAAGATGCACCTCTGCTCCATCGATCAGGCAGTCGACCAGGCGCTGTCGCGCCTGCCGGCCCACATTCACATGGGCCTGCCGCTGGGCCTTGGCAAACCCAACGCCTTCGTCAATGCGCTGTACGCCCGAGTGCGCGAACTGCCCGAGCGCCAGCTGACGATCTACACCGCCTTGTCCCTTGGCCGTCCACCCTTGGGCGACGGCTTGCAGCGGCGCTTCCTCGAGCCCTTCATCGAGCGTGTGTTCGCCGATTACGAAGACCTCACCTACCTCGCCGACTTGCGCAACGACCAACTGCCGCCGAACATCCGCGTCGAGCAGTTCTTCATGCAGCCCGGCAGCCTGCTGCACAGCGAGAGCGCCCAGCAGGACTACGTCAGCAGCAACTACAGCCACGCCGCCCGCGATATCAACGCCAAGGGCCTTAACCTGATTGCCCAGCTGGTGGCCGCCACGCCAGAAAAGCCCGTGCACCTGAGCTTGGCCTGTAACCCCGACATCACCCTCGACCTGCTGCCGATGATCGCCAAGCGCCGCGCGGCCGGTGAAACCATTCTCATGCTTGGCCAGGTGCATGCCGAGCTGCCCTACATGCCGGGTGACTCGGAGCTGAGCATCGACGCATTCGACCTGCTGATCGATGAGGTGGAGCAACGCCGGCTGTTCTCCACGCCGAACATGCCGGTCACCACCCAGGACCATTGCATCGGCCTGCACGCCAGCACCCTGGTGCGTGATGGCGGCACCTTGCAGATAGGCATCGGCGCCATGGGCGATGCCGTGGCCGCTGCGCTGTTAGCGCGCCAGGGCGACAATGCGGGCTATCGGGCATTGATGGATGAACTGGATGTTGCCCCTTGGCAAACCCTGATCCAGCGGGAAGGGGGGCTGGATGCCTTCGCCCAAGGCCTCTACGGATGCAGTGAAATGTTCGTCAACGGCCTGCTGGCGCTGGCTGAGGCGGGCGTGGTGCGGCGCCCGGCAGACGAGCAGGGCGTACTGGTGCATGGCGGTTTTTTCCTCGGCCCACGGGCGTTCTACCAACGCTTGCGGGACATGCCGCTGGAGCAGCGCGCACGGTTTGCCATGACGCGTATCAGCTTCATCAATGAGCTGTATGGCCAGGAAGAACTGAAGCGCCGCCAGCGCCGGGATGCGCGGTTCATCAATACGGTATTCACCATGACCCTGCTGGGCGCGGGGGTGGCCGACCAGCTGGAGGATGGCCGTGTGCTCAGCGGCGTGGGCGGGCAGTACAACTTCGTCGCCCAAGGCCACGCGCTGGAGGGCGGGCGATCGATACTGCTGTTACGTAGCTGGCGCGAGGCGGCGGGCGAGGTCAGCTCGAACCTGCTCTGGGCCTACGGCCACTGCACCATCCCCAGGCACCTGCGCGATATCGTGGTGACCGAGTACGGCATCGCCGACCTGCGCGGGCAGACCGACAGTGAAGTGATTGCGCGGTTGTTGGCGGTCAGTGATTCGAGGTTCCAGGGCGAGCTGATCGAACAGGCCAAGAAGGCCGGCAAGTTGGCCAGGGATTTCCAGCTGGAAGCACGCTTTACCGACAACACGCCAGAGCGCCTTGAGGCCATCCGGGCGCGCCATGCAGGGCTGTTTCCGGAGTATCCGCTGGGCACCGATTTCACGGCCGAAGAGCGTGACTTGCTGCGGGCGTTGAACTGGCTGAAGAGCAAGTTCAGGTTGAGCGAGGTACTGGGGCTGGGCAAGGCAGCGCTTGATGCGCCGGGGCCGGAGGGGTATGCGGCGCAGTTGGCGCGCATGGGGTTGGGGGATCCCCAAGGGCTGAAGGAAGAAATCTATCAGCGGTTATTGCTGGCGGGTTTGGCGGCGACCCGATAATTGTCGGGGCCGCAGAGCGGCCCTTTTGCGACGCAAGGCCGCTCCTGCAGGCTCGCGCGATCTGCTTCACCTATAGGAGCGGCCCCAACGGCGATCACTCGATGAAGCTGACCACACCACCTGCCAGCGACTTCACCCGCGCCAGCGATTCAACGCGGTAGCCCTGGCTGTCCAGCTCGGCACGGCCGCCCTGGAACGACTTCTCGATGACGATACCCAGCCCGGCCACCGTGGCGCCAGCTTGCTTGATAATCGAGATCAGTGCCTGCGACGCCTTGCCGTTGGCCAGGAAGTCATCGATCACCAGCACGCGGTCGCTGCTGTTGAGATGACGCGGCGAGATGGCCACGGTGTTCTCGGTCTGCTTGGTGAAGGAGTACACCGAGGCAGTCAGCAGGTTCTCGGTCAGGGTCAGCGACTGGTGCTTGCGCGCAAAGATCACCGGCACGCCCAGCTTCAGGCCCGTCATCACTGCCGGGGCAATGCCCGAGGCTTCGATGGTGACGATCTTGGTCACGCCGGCGTCGGCGAACAGGCGGGCGAACTCGTCACCGATCAGCTGCATCAGTGCAGGGTCGATCTGGTGGTTGAGAAACGCGTCGACTTTGAGAACCTGATCGGAAAGCACGATGCCTTCTTCGCGAATCTTCTGATGCAGTGCTTCCACTGTGGTTTTCCTCGATGTAGCAAAGGTGGCCGCAACAGCGGCAACGGTTAAAGAGTAAGGGTTGATCAGCGTTTGAGCATCGCCCGAATATCGGCCAGTGCGTTGTTGCCACGCGCAGCTTTGACTTCGACTGGCGCATCGTCCAGGCCTTCCCAGGCCAGGTCGTCCGGCGGCAGTTCGTCGAGGAACCGGCTCGGTGTGCAGTCGATGATCTCGCCGTACTGCTTGCGCTTGGCCGCAAAGGTGAAGGCCAGGGTCTGGCGCGCGCGGGTGATGCCCACGTAGGCCAGGCGGCGTTCTTCTTCGATGGTGTCGGCTTCGATGCTGGAGCGGTGCGGGAGGATCTCTTCTTCCATGCCCATGATGAACACGTAAGGGAATTCCAGCCCCTTGGAGGCATGCAGGGTCATCATCTGCACGCCTTCGGCGTTTTCTTCCTCTTCCTGCTGGCGCTCGAGCATGTCGCGCAGCACCAGCTTGCCGATGGCGTCCTCGATGGTCATGTCACCCTCTTCGTCCTTCTCGAGGGTGTTTTTCAGCGCTTCGACCAGGAACCAGACGTTGCTGATACGGAACTCCGCCGCCTTGTCGCTGGCGGTTTGCTGGCGGATCCAGTTCTCGTAGTCGATGTCGCGGATCATTTCGTGCAGCGCGGCGATCGGGTCGTCCAGCGCCACCTTGTGGCGCACACCGTCCAGCCAATGCTTGAAGCGCTGCAGGCGCTCGGTGTAACGGGCGTCCAGGTGCTCGCCCAGGCCCATCTCCTCGCTGGCGGCGTACATCGAGATACCGCGTTCGGTCGAATAGTTACCGAGCTTTTCCAGGGTCGTGGAGCCGATTTCCCGTCGCGGCACGTTGATGACCCGCAGGTAGGCGTTGTCGTCGTCGGGGTTCACCAGCAGGCGCAGGTAGGCCATGAGGTCCTTGACCTCCTGGCGGCCGAAGAAGCTGTTGCCGCCGGACAGGCGATACGGCACCTGGTGGTGCTGCAGCTTGAGTTCGATCAGCTTGGCCTGGTAGTTGCCGCGGTAGAGGATGGCGAAGTCGCTGTACGGGCGGTTGGTGCGCAGGTGCAGGGTGAGGATTTCCATGGCCACCCGCTCGGCCTCGGCTTCCTCGTTCTTGCAACGGATCACACGGATCTCGTCGCCCACGCCCATCTCGCTCCACAGCTGCTTTTCGAACGCGTGCGGGTTGTTGGCGATCAGCACGTTGGCGCAGCGCAGGATGCGGCTGGTGGAGCGGTAGTTCTGCTCCAGCATGACGATTTTAAGGGAGGGGTAGTCCTCCTTGAGCAGCATCAGGTTCTCGGGCCGCGCACCGCGCCAGGCGTAGATCGACTGGTCGTCGTCGCCGACCACGGTGAACTGGTTGCGCATGCCGATCAGCATTTTCACCAGCAGGTACTGGCTGGCGTTGGTGTCCTGGTATTCGTCGACCAGCAGGTAGCGCACGCGGTTCTGCCAGCGCTCCAGCACCTCGGGGTGTTCCTGGAACAGCTTGACCGGCTGCAGGATCAGGTCGTCGAAGTCCACCGCGTTGAACGCCTTGAGCGTGCGCTGGTAGTGGGTATAGACGATGGCGGCGGTCTGCTCGCGCGGGTTGCGAGCCTTTTCCAGGGCCTCGGGGGGGAGGATCAAGTCGTTCTTCCAGGCACCGATCATGTTCTTGATCTCGTCGATGCCGTCGTCGCCGGAATACTCTTTCTGCATGATGTCCGACAGCAGTGCCTTGATGTCGGACTCGTCGAAGATCGAAAAACCAGGCTTGTAGCCCAGGCGCTCATGCTCCTTGCGGATGATGTTCAAGCCCAGGTTGTGGAAGGTGCACACGGTCAGGCCGCGGCCTTCCCCCGGCCGCAGCAGGGTGGCGACCCGCTCTTTCATCTCGCGCGCGGCCTTGTTGGTGAAGGTCATCGCCACGATGTACTGGGCACGGATGCCGCAGTTCTGGATGAGGTGGGCAATCTTGCGCGTGATCACGCTGGTCTTGCCGGAACCTGCACCGGCGAGCACCAAAAGAGGGCCGCCAACGTAGTCTCGGGCTTCCTGTTGCCGGGGATTGAGTCGGGACATGCTAGAAACCGGGGGTCGCCAGAAAATAGCCGCGCATTCTAACAGGCATGGGCCGGTTATGGCGCGACCGTCTGACGTCTGAGTCAGACTTTTGTCTGCGCATAAGCATTAGTCAGGCTCATGCTATTCATTGAAAAAATCGTATTTGCCGGTTGGGCTGGTTTCGCGCAGGATGCACGACAAAATGCGTCGGGGTGTACGTGTCTAAAAATGGAAATCATTTTCATTAATGCAGTAGCATACCTGGCCTCTGCCGCTGCCCCGTCCAAGCCCTAAGGAGCCCGCTTGTCCACGCCTGTCGAACCTCTGCGTTTGCTGCTGTTGGCTGATGAGCCGGAATGGGCCGTGCTGTTGCGTGAGTGCCTGCAGGCCCTTGGCGGCAGCGCAGTGTTGTTGACCGCACCTGACTGGGAGTCGGTCGACAGCCTGTTCAGCCATGACCGCCAGGCCGTGGTCCTGGCCACACCGGCCCTGCAGCCTGCCCCTGGGCGCTGCGAACTGCCCACCATCGTGCTGCTCGATCACGAGCCGGAGGTGGCGCCCGGCGGGGTCAGCGACTGGCTGGTGCGCGACCATCTCAATGCTGATACCTTGCGCCGCTCGCTGCGCCATGTGCGCGAGCGCGGCGTGCTGGTGGCCACCTTGCAACGCCTGGCCGAGCAGGACCCACTGACCGGCATCGCCAACCGCCAGGGGTTTCAGGCCTTGCTGACGGCGCGCCTGGCAGAAGGTGATGGCCGTGGCCTGGCCCTCGGCCACCTCGACCTGGACAACTTCCGCCACGTCAACGACGCCCTCGGCCACCAGAGCGGCGACCGCCTTATCCTGCAGGTGGTGCTGCGGCTCAAGCAGCAACTGGAAGCCGGTGACCTGGTGGCGCGACTGGGCAGCGACGAATTCGCCCTGCTGATCGATACCCGCCGTGACCCGAACCGGGCCGAGTGGATGGCCGAACGCATCATCGAGGCCTTGGCCGAGCCCTACTGGATCGACGGCGAAAGCCTGCTGCTCGGCTGCAGCCTGGGCCTGGCGCATGCCCGCGCGCAGAGCGGTGCCGACCCCCTGATGTGGCATGCGCATATCGCCATGCGCCAGGCCAAGGGCAGCCAAGGCTGTACCTTTCATGTCTTCAATGAACGCATCAACTGCAACGCCCGCAGCCTTGCCGACCTGGAAAGCGAGCTGCGCCGGGCCCTGCGCCGTGACGAGCTGGAGCTGCACTACCAGCCACGGCTGAACCTGGCCGATGGGCGTATTGTCGGCCTGGAGGCGTTGGTGCGCTGGCGCCATGCCGAACGCGGCCTGTTGCCGCCCAGCGAGTTCGTGCCGCTGGCCGAGCAGAGCGGGCTGATCGTGCCGCTGGGCTACTGGGTGATATCGCGCGCGCTGCGTGACATGCAGGCGCTGTGCGAGCATGGCCTGGCGCCGTTGCACATGGCAGTGAACCTGAGCTTTCGCCAGTTTCAGGACAGCCAGCTACTGACGACCCTGAGCCGGTTGATCATCGAACACGGGGTCGATGCCCGCTGGCTGGAGTTCGAGCTGACCGAGACGGCGGTCATGCGTCGCAACGAGCTGGTACGCCAGACCATGGATGCCCTGGGGCGCCTGGGCGTGCGTTTTTCCCTGGATGATTTCGGCACGGGGTTCTCATCGTTCGTGCACCTGAACAGCCTGCCGATCGCGTTGCTCAAGGTCGATCGCAGCTTTGTTGCCGAAATGGAAATGCGCGAAGAGAACCGCAAGCTGGTGCACGCGATGATCAACCTGGCGCACAACCTCAACCTTGAGGTGGTGGCCGAGGGGGTCGAGAGCGAGGCACAGATGGCCTTGCTGCGTGAGTTCGGCTGTGACCAGGTGCAGGGGTTTCTGGTCAGCAAGCCGCTGCCGGTAGGGGAGTTGATGGCGTTTTTGCAGGAAGGTGGCAAGCCGCACCTGGTCAGCGTGTGAAATAGCCGGGGAGGGCAACGCGCCCCCCCCGGGCATTCAGGCCGACACCGCTGCCTGGCTGCCAGCCCCGGCCTTGCGCAGCAACCGCTTCATCCGCCATTCAAAGCCAAAGGTCAGCGCCACTGCCGCGCAGGCCAGCCCCAGCGCCAGCCCCCACCAGATCCCGACCGCGCCGCCACCCAGGTTGAAGGCGAACAGCCAGGCGCTGGGTGCACCCACTAGCCAATAGCAGCACAGCCCGATCAGGAAGGTGGTCTTGGCATCCTTCAAACCACGGATCGAGCCCATGGCGATGGTCTGCATGCCATCGAACAGTTCGAACCACGCCGCCACCATCACCAGTTGCACGGCCAAGTGGTAGATGGCCGCGAACGCCGGGTCGTTTCGGTCGATGAACAACCCCACCAAGGCATCCGGCAACAGCCAGAACAGCGCGGCGAAGGCGAACATGATCATCCCGCCGAAACCGATGCCCACCCGGCCTGCGCTGCGGGCGGCGAGCAGGTTGCCGCCGCCGTAGTACAAGCCCACGCGCATGGTCACGGCATAGGACAGCCCGGTCGGCACCATGAACGCCGTCGAAACGATCTGCAGCGCGATCTGATGCGCCGCCAGTTCCGTGCTGCCGAGCACGCCCATGCACAGCGCGGCAAAGGCAAACAGGCCGACCTCGACCATGTACGTGCCGCCAATCGGCAGGCCCAACCGCCACAACTCGCGCAGGGCCGGCAGCGAAGGGCGCGACAGGCCCTTGCGCAGCGGGTAGGCGGCATAGGCCGAATGCCAGCGGATGTACAGTGCCAGGGCAATGGCCATGCCCATCGACACCACCGCAGTGACCAGGCCGATGCCCATCAGGCCCAGCTTGGGCAGGCCGAACATGCCTTCGATCATCGCGACGTTGAGCAGGTAGTTGAGCACCGTGCCAATCACGCTGATGACCATCACCGGCGTCGAGCGGCCGAGGGCGCTGGTGAACCCGCGCAAGGCCATGAAGGTCAGGTAGCTGGGCAGGGCCAGCGGCAGCAGGGTGAGAAACTCGGCTGCCGAGGCGACGTTGTCCGGCTGCTGGCCGAACATCAGCAATACCGGCTCCAGGTTCCACAGCGCCAGCGCCGCGACCAGCGCCAGGCCCCAGGCCAGCCACAAGCCGTTCTGGGCCAGGCGGGTGACGCCTTCGATGTCGTTGGCGCCCTTGCGGATGGCCACCAGCGTGCCGACGGCGGCGATCACGCCCAGGCAGAAAATCGACACGAACGAGTAGCTGGCAGCGCCCAGGCCACCGCCGGCCAGTGCTTGTGGGCTGATGCGGGCCATCATCAGGGTGTCGGTCAGCACCATCAGCATGTGCGCCAACTGCGAGGCGATCAGCGGCCCGGCCAGGCGCAGCAAAGCCTTGAGTTCGGTGGTGGGCGCTACATGCATGTGAGTAGTCCTTCTTCCTGATTCTGTGAGCAAGGGGCGAGTCTGAGGCTTTGGTCAACTTTGCACAAAAGGATAAAAGCGATCATTGGCATGAGTCTGACTCATGGGTATATGCTGCGGTCGATCGGTTTCACAGCCCCGTATGGCAGGTGCCTCATGTCTCGTCAGCTCCCTCCGTTGTATGCCTTGCGCGCATTCGAAGCCGCTGCCCGGCTGAGCTCCTTCACCCGCGCCGGCGAAGAGCTGTCCATTACCCAGAGTGCTGTCAGCCGCCATATACGCACCCTTGAGCAGCACTTCGCCTGCCGCTTGTTCGTGCGCAGCGGCCGCAGCCTGCAACTGACCGAAGCGGCAAGGCTATTGCTGCCCGGCGTGCGCGAAGGCTTCACTGCGCTGGAGCGGGCGTGCGATACCTTGCGCGGTGAAGATGACATCCTGCGCATGAAAGCGCCCTCTACCCTGACCATGCGCTGGTTGCTGGCGCGCCTGAGCCGCTTTCGTCACCTGCAGCCGGGTAATGAAGTGCAACTGACCAGTGCCTGGATGGACGTCGACCATGTCGATTTCAACCAGGAGCCTTTCGATTGCGCAGTGTTGCTCAGCGATGGCGTGTTCCCGGCTCATTGGGAGGTGCGCCGGTTGTTTCCCGAACTGCTGATCCCAGTGGGCGCCCCGGACCTGCTCGACGACGCACCGTGGGACGAGCATCGGCTGGCCTGCTTCGAGTTGTTGCACCCGACGGTGGACAAGCGCGACTGGCGAGAGTGGCTGCAGCGCATGGGGCTTGGCGACAAGGTCTCGCTCAAGGGCGGCCAGGTGTTCGACACCCTGGAGTTGGGCATGATCGCGGCGGCGCGTGGCTATGGGATATCCATGGGCGATTTGCTGATGGTGGCCGAGGATGTGGCGCAGAGGCGCCTGAGCCTGCCCTGGCCGACGGCGGTACCCAGCGGCATGGACTATTACCTGGTGTGGCCGCGTACCCGGCCGGGCGGCGAGCGGCTGCGGCGGTTGAGCGCGTTTCTGCACGACGAGGTGGCGGCCATGGACCTGCCGAAGGTGGAAATCCTGCCGGCGATTGGGCCGCAGCGCGACCCAATGCACCCCTGAGCCTTACATCGAGCCCAGGTTCAACGCCTGCGCACAGGCCTGCAACGAGCGGCGCTCGCTTTGCGCATACAAGGCCAGTTCATCCTGCACCTTCAGCCCCAGTGCGGCCTCGAAGGCCTCACGGTTAGCGTTGCTGCCGTAGTCTGCCTGCGCATCATCGCCCAGGTTGGACTGGAAGATCCCTGCCGCGCTCACCGGCAGGAAGTCTTCATACACCAGCGCCTCGTAGTGCACATGCCCTGCCTCGATCAGCCCCTGCAGGGTGGTCGGGCGCTCGCGCTGATCGCGTGCGGCCAGGCCTTTTTCGGTGGCAAAGTAACGGAAGTACGCCAGGCCTTGCTCGCGCATCTGCGCCAGGTCATCCGGGAATTCCGCGAAGGTCTGGCTCAACAGTGCCTTGTAACGCTCGGCATTGGCTTCGGCGGGGGCACCGCCCAAGGCCGCGCGCGTGGCATCAAGCAACTTGTCGTAAAGCTGGCGGCCCTTCGGCGTCAGCGCCGCACCGCGCTGTTCGATCTCGCCGAAACGTGCGGTGTGGCTGCCCTCGCTGCCTTGCTGGTCACAGAAGGCGACCTTCTCCTGCAGTGCCTTGAAGCTGGTCTGGCGCAGCAGGATCGGGTGACGACGGGTGGGCGGGCCTTCGACCACGGCTTTTGGCGGGATGCCCTTGGCCGGCATGCCGACCTGGATCGCGTCGATGTCCAGGGTGCGCGGGGTGAGGTGGTTGATGTGCGGGCCTTTGAAGGCAACTACATCGGCGATCAAACGGTGCTGGTCGTGCAGTTGCTGGTACTGCTCGGCGGTTACCGTGGCGTCGTGGTGCCAGCGGAAGGTGTGCAACGCTTCCTGTACGAAGGCTTCGGC
The DNA here is from genome assembly GCF_014269165.1 of Pseudomonas sp. SWRI68. Taxonomy (NCBI): domain Bacteria; kingdom Pseudomonadati; phylum Pseudomonadota; class Gammaproteobacteria; order Pseudomonadales; family Pseudomonadaceae; genus Pseudomonas; species Pseudomonas sp. SWRI68. Next base: position 272,435 of record NZ_JABWRU010000006.1, read on the forward strand.
GTCGGCCGCGCTCAGGCCGCCGTCACGTTCGCACTGCTCGATCAGTTCAAGCACGCGCGGGGTGAAGATCTCGCGTTTGGCCAGGATGCCCTGCGCCAGCTCACGCAGCTGTGGGTTGTCGATCAGTTCCAGGCGCAGCAGCGAGGTGAACACACGGAACGGGCTGACATGCAGCGATTGCTCGTGCACGGCGCGAAATGCCGTGGAGTGCACCGGTACGCCCGCCGAGCTGAGGTCGTAGTAGCCGACGGGCTCCATGCCCATCACTGCGAACAGTTTGGCGATGGTGGCCAGCTCTTCGGCGGTGCCGACACGGATGGCGCCGTGGCGCTCCTGGTCTAGGCGTTCGATTTCGCCGGTCCAGCGCAGCGCTTCGGCCACTTTGGGTTGCTGGGCCATGACCTGCTGGTTGATTTCGCTCACCAGCTCCAGCAACGTGCCGTACAGCGGCACTTCCTGTTTGTACATGAGCGACATGGCGGCAGAGAACTGCGCGCGGATGCTGTCTGGGCTGACGAAATCGTGGGCGGGCATCGCTAGCTTCCTGGTTAGGTTCGGACGCTTACATGAAAGCTGGGAATGCACATGGCTCACAAGCGAAAAAAAGTGGGTGTGTCATTCCTTTTTTGATCGACCTAAGGGCCGCAAAGCGGCCCCGGCACGCTCAACGCTGCAACTGCTCGCGCACCCACTCCACCAACGCCCGCACCTTGGGCACTTCCGCTGCATGCTCGGCATACGCCAGGTAATGCGCCCCAGTACTGCGCATCGCATGATTCCACGGAATGACCAGGCTCCCTTCATTCAATTCCTTGGCCACTAGGTACTGCGGCACCAACGCCACCCCACACCCCGCCTGCGCGGCGCTCAAGGCCATGTAGAAGGTATCGAACCGCGGCCCGTGGTAGCTGCTGACACTGTGCAGCCCCAGTTCGAGAAACCACTCATGCCACGCTTCCGGCCGCGATGTGCTCTGCAGCAGCACCAGTTCGGCCAGCTCTCCCGCATCGGCCAGGGCCCGCCCGGCCAAAAGCTCCGGCGCGCATACCGGTACCACCTCTTCGCGGAACAGCTCTACGCAGGTCGCCCCCGGCCAGGTGCCCTGCCCATAGAAGAACACCACGTCCGCCGAGCCTTGCAGCAAGGCGAACGGCTCCATCTCGTTGCGGATGTCCAGGTGGATATTGCTGTGGCGTTTGCCAAACCCCTTGAGGTGGGGGATCAACCAACGCACGCCAAAACTCGGTTGAGTGGCTACCTTCAATATCTCGGTCTGCTCGCCATAGGTCAGGACGTAGCGGCTGGAGATGTCGACCTGGGTGAGGATCTTGTTGACCTCGGCCAGGTACAGGCTGCCGGCTGGCGTCAGTTGCAGGCGGCGGCGAATGCGCAGAAACAGGTGGTGGCGCAGCATGTCTTCGAGCTGCGCCACCTGCTTGCTGACCGCGCTCTGGGTCAGGTGCAGCTCTTCGGCGGCACGGGTGAAGCTTAAATGACGGGCTGCGGCTTCAAAGCACTGCAGGGCGGTCATGGAGGGCACCAGGCGTTTGGACATAGCGGTCTCTGCGGCTCAAATCATTACCTGACGGAATGATATGCGGAATAAAGGTCGTTTGTTGCACTGGTGTGATCGGATTAATACTGATCCACATCATTTTTCCACCCCATCACCGATGTAGGAGATGCACCAATGGTTGCTGGATTGCTCGAGCGTCTTGGCGTTGCCGCCGAGGCTTACACCCAGGGCGACTACCCTGTTCACACGCCGATCGACGGCAGCCAGATCGCCTCGGTGAAGCTGCTCGGCAAGGCCGAGACCATCGCCCGCATCGATCAGGCCCACAGCGCCTTCGAAGCCTGGCGCAGCGTACCGGCCCCACGCCGTGGCGAGCTGGTCCGCCTGTTCGGCGAAGTGCTGCGTGAGCACAAGGCCGACCTCGGCGAGCTGGTTTCGATCGAAGCCGGCAAGATTACCCAGGAAGGCCTGGGCGAAGTCCAGGAAATGATCGACATCTGCGACTTCGCCGTCGGCCTGTCGCGTCAACTGTACGGCCTGACCATCGCCTCCGAGCGCCCGGGCCACCACATGCGTGAAAGCTGGCACCCGCTGGGCGTGGTTGGCGTGATCAGCGCCTTCAACTTCCCGGTGGCCGTCTGGGCCTGGAACACCGCACTGGCCCTGGTGGCCGGTAACTCGGTGGTGTGGAAGCCGTCGGAAAAGACCCCACTGACCGCCCTGGCCTGCCAGGCGCTGTTCGAAAAAGCCCTGAAAGCCTTTGGCGATGCACCGGCTGGCCTGGCGCAACTGGTCATCGGTGGCCGTGAAGCGGGCGAAGCCATGGTCGACGACCTGCGTGTGCCGCTGGTCAGCGCTACCGGCAGTACCCGCATGGGCCGTGAAGTCGGCCCACGTGTCGCTGCCCGCTTCGGCCGCAGCATCCTCGAACTGGGTGGCAACAACGCCATGATCCTGGCGCCGAGCGCGGACCTGGACCTGGCCGTGCGTGGCATCCTGTTCTCGGCCGTCGGTACTGCCGGCCAGCGTTGCACCACCTTGCGCCGCCTGATCGTGCACCGTTCGATCAAGGACGAAGTGGTTGCCCGCGTCAAAGCCGCCTACGCCAAGGTGCGTATCGGTGACCCACGCAAGGACAACCTGGTGGGCCCGCTGATCGACAAGCTGTCGTTCGATGCCATGCAGGGCGCGCTGGCCAAGGCCCGCGACGAAGGCGGCCAGGTGTTTGGCGGCGAGCGTCAGCTGGCTGACCAGTACCCGAATGCCTACTACGTATCCCCGGCCATCGCCGAGATGCCGGCCCAGAGCGACGTAGTGCGCCACGAAACCTTCGCGCCGATCCTGTACGTGCTGGCCTACGACGACTTCGAAGAGGCCCTGCGCCTGAATAACGAAGTGCCACAGGGCCTGTCCTCGTGCATCTTCACCACCGACATCCGTGAAGCCGAGCGCTTCCAGAGTGCCTCGGGCAGCGACTGCGGCATCGCCAACGTCAACATCGGCACCAGCGGCGCCGAGATCGGCGGTGCGTTTGGTGGCGAGAAGGAGACCGGCGGTGGCCGTGAGTCCGGTTCGGATGCCTGGAAAGGCTACATGCGCCGCCAGACCAACACCGTCAACTACTCGCGCGAGCTGCCGCTGGCGCAGGGTATCGTGTTCGACTGATGCTGCATGGCCGGGGGCGATGCCCCCGGTTCGCGGGGCAAGCCCGCTCCCACAGAAATCATGCACACAACGCGATCTCTGTGGGAGCGGGCTTGCCTGCGAATGGGCCGCAAAGCGGCGCCAAAACACGAGATGCACCCGCAATAAGAACAACACTGCTGGAGCCGGCCATGTCCGAACTGCGTCAACAATGCTTGTGGGAATTCGTCAGCAAACCCACCGTCGCCGCCCAGGCCCTGGCCGGTGAGCACAAGGCCGATGTCTGTGTCATCGGTGGCGGCATCACCGGCCTGTCCGCAGCCATCCACCTGCTGGAACAGGGCAAGTCGGTGATTCTGCTGGAGGCTTGGCAGATCGGCCACGGAGGCTCCGGACGTAACGTCGGCCTGGTCAACGCGGGCACCTGGATCCGCCCCGACGATGTCGAGGCGACCCTCGGCCAGAAGCAGGGCAGCCGCTTGAACAAGGTGCTCGGCGAGGCACCCGGCGAGGTCTTCGCCATGATCGAGCGCCTTGGCATCGACTGCCAGGCCCAGCACAAAGGCACGCTGCACATGGCGCACAACGCCACCGGCATCGCCGACCTCGAAGCCCGCCATGAACAGTGGCGCCGGCGAGGGGCTGATGTGGAGCTGCTGACCGGCGCCCAATGCCAGGAATACTGCGGTACCAACAAAATTTCCGCCGCGCTGCTCGACCGCCGCGCCGGCACCATCAACCCCATGGGTTACACCCAAGGCCTGGCCGCTGCGGTCTCGCGCCTGGGTGGCAAAGTGTTCCAGCAGTCGTCCGTCGAGGGCCTGGAGCGCGAGGGTGATGGCTGGCGAGTGAAGACCGCGCGCGGCTCGGTGCGCGCCGACAAGGTGGTGATGTCCACCGGTGCCTACACTGAAGGCGACTGGAGCAACCTGCAGAAGCAGTTCTTCCGCGGTTACTACTACCAGGTGGCGTCCAAGCCGCTGCAGGGCGCCGCCGCCGACAAGGTGCTGCCGCATGGCCAAGGCTCCTGGGACACCCGCACTGTGCTCAGCAGCATCCGCCGTGACGACCAGGGCCGCCTGCTGCTTGGCAGCCTGGGCCGGGTCGACAACAAGCCGGCCTGGTTCGTGCGCAGTTGGGCGGACCGGATCCAGAGCCATTACTACCCGGAGCTGGGCAAGGTCGAGTGGGAGATGCACTGGACTGGCTGCATCGATTTCACCCCCGACCACCTGATGCGGCTGTTCGAGCCGGCGCCTGGGTTGGTCGCGGTGACCGGTTACAACGGGCGCGGCAACACCACCGGGACCGTGATCGGCCGGGCGTTTGCCGAGTTCCTGCTCAAGGGTGAGGCGGACAGCTTGCCGATTCCGTTCTCGCCGATGACCGGGGTGAGTGCGCCGTCGTTGCGCACGGCGTTCTATGAGTCCGGGTTCTCGCTGTACCACGCGGGGCAGTGTTTGAGAGTGGTGTTGTAAGGTACTGCTACGGTTCTGTAGGAGCGGCCTTGCGTCGCGAAAGGGCTGCGCAGCGGCCCCAAGTTCTATGGCGCAGCAAAAATCGCCGGGGCCGCTGCGCGACCCTTTCGCGACGCAAGGCCGCTCCTACAATCAGCGCCAATTCAGGGGCTCAGGTCATTTGTGCAACCAGCTGAGGAAGCCGCCCTTCTTGATCAGGGTCGGCTTCTGCAGCAGTAGCGACTCCCGGCTCTGGCGCCGGAACCGCTGCAACTTGCTTAACGCCGTCTGTACCTCGCCGCGCTGCACCAGGCAGCTCTTCACCTGTTCCTTGTCGATGCGGTAAAGCACGCAGCTGGTCAGCGTGCGGAATTCAGCGAAGCCGTCGTCCTCGTCGAGGATGCCCTCGATTCCCAGTACCTCCCCAGGCCCCATGCGCCCAGCCTCCAGCAACTTGTCGCCGTCGCGGACCGACGCCGAAACCACGCCGCTGCCAATCACCAACAGATGCTCCGAGCGTTCGCCCACCCCCAGGATCACCTGGTCGGCCAGGTACTCTACCGCGGTCATGCGCTGGCTCAGCGCATCGCGTTCGTCATCGCTCAGCGAACGGAACACCCGCACCTCGTCCAGTACTTCGCGCTGGCGGCTGCGTGGCGGCATGGCCAGGTCGACGTTCCACATCACGCCACTGGCCTCAAGGTGCCGGTGGGCCAGGTCGAACAGCTGATTGCGCGCTTCGGTCTTGCCGCCCATGTCGGCAATGAAACCACTGGCCTCGTATTCCACCGACTCCAGGGTCGAGGCCTTCACGGTGACTTTCGGCTTGGGCGAGGCCAGTATCGCGCGGGTGCCCTGCAAGGCCTTCTCCAGCGCATCGAACACCCGCTTCGGCCGCACCTTGGCCGGCACCACCACGCTGATCGATACACCGTGCACATCGGCCGGGCGGCTGTGGTTGAGCAGCTTGGCCTTGGCCGCCACCGAGTTGGGGATCACCGCCAGGCTGCCGGACCCGGTCAGCAGGCGGGTGGCGCGCCAGTCGATGTCCAGTACCTTGCCTTCGGTGCCATCGATGGAGATCGCATCGCCGATCTGATAGGGCCGTGTGGTGTTCAGCACGATGCCGCTGAACACATCGGCCAAGGTGCTTTGCAATGCCAGGCCGATAACGATGGCCATCACCCCGGAGGTGGCCAGCAGCCCCTTCACCGGCAGCTGCATTACGTAGCCTGCCGCCGCCACCACCGCCGCCAGGAATATCAGCGCTCCCAGCACATCCTGCAGCAACCGCCCGCCATGGCTGCCGCGCGCCACCAGCAGCAGGCCGAACACCACGGTCACCGTGCGCGCGCCGAACAGCCACCAGCCGATCGTCAGCACCGTGGCCATCAGGTTGCGCGACACGTCATCGGGCCATGGCGGTGGTTGCAACGGGCTCATGCCGGCGGCCAGCAGCACCGAGCTGAACAGCAGGAAGATCACCAGCCGCGCGCCGATACGCCAGGCCCGGCGCTGGAGGGGGATCAGTTGCCAGAGCACGAGGTCGAGCAGGATCAGGGCGCAGCCGAGCAGCAACGGGGAAGACTGGATAAAGGCCAGCATGGTGGTCTCGGGATGAGGGGAGGGCTGTGGGTAGTAATAGAGCAGGTTGGTTCGCCAGGCAATGAATGGCCATTGCCGCAGCGGTCGAAGGCGTTGGGTGCGGACTCGTTCCGCAAACAAGCCAGCAAAACCATTGCCAACTTATCGTTCACAAAATAGAACGCTAAAGCCAAAAACAGCTATCTACCGCTCCAAAGGTGATGGTTTTAATCTTCTCCCATCAACGCGAAACACCCAAATCACTGAAGATCAAAACCCTTAGGAGCAACGACCATGACCCCATTCAAATACAACCGCCTGAACAAAGACGACGCTGCCGTGCTGCTGGTCGACCACCAGGCTGGCCTGCTGTCCCTGGTGCGTGACATCGAGCCGGACGCCTTCAAGAACAACGTGCTGGCCCTGGCCGACCTGGCCAAGTTCTTCAACCTGCCAACCATCCTCACCACCAGCTTCGAGCAAGGCCCCAACGGCCCGCTGGTACCCGAGCTGAAAGCGCTGTTCCCGGACGCGCCCTACATCGCCCGCCCAGGCCAGATCAACGCCTGGGACAACGAAGACTTCGTCAAGGCCGTGAAGGCCACCGGCAAGAAGCAACTGATCATCGCCGGTGTCGTGACTGAGGTGTGCGTAGCCTTCCCGGCCCTGGCAGCCCTGGAAGAAGAATTCGAGGTGTTCGTGGTGACCGATGCGTCCGGCACCTTCAACGCCATGACCCGCGACGCCGCCCATGACCGCATGAGCCGTGCCGGTGCGCAACTGATGACCTGGTTCGGCGTGGCCTGTGAGCTACACCGCGACTGGCGCAACGATGTCGAAGGCCTGGCGGCGCTGTGCTCCAACCACATCCCGGACTACCGCAACCTGATGAGCAGCTACAACGCCTTCAACGCCGGCAAGTAACCCGCCACGCCCCCGGGCACCGCCAGTCGGTGCCCGGCAAGGGCAGCACACCCATGCAATCTTCCGCCCGTTCGCCGTTGCACAGTGGATGCGGGCCAGCTCATCCCAAGGAACGCCGATGAACACCGCACTCCAAGACAACCGCAACGTGGTTACGCTGGTCATCCAGCACAAGGTTCGCACCGAAGCATTGGCAGGCTACGAAGCCTGGCTCAAGCACACGGTCAGCGCCGCACGCCGCCAACCCGGACACCTCGATGTCAACGTGATCCGCCCGGAAGACGGTGGCCGCCACTTCACCACCGTGGTGCGCTTCAGCGACGCCAGCCTGTTGCAGGCCTGGGTCAACTCCACCGAGCGCCAGACGCTGGTCAGCCAGGTGCTGCCGTTGCTGGAGGAGGGTGACAACACCCAGGTCCACGACGACCCGGAGTTCTGGTTCACCCCGCCGAGCACCACCGCGAAGCAACCGCCGCGCTGGAAGCAGGCACTGCTGACCTACCTGGTGATCTGCCCGATGACCATGATCATCCCGCAACTGCTGGCGCCGTTGTTCGCCCGCGTCCCGCAGCTGGGTGGCCCGATCACCGGCAACCTGATCGTCAACCTGTTCGTCATCCTGCCCGTGGTGTTCTACATCATGCCGTGGGTAACCCGCCGCTGCGCCAACTGGCTGCGTGGCTGAGCCAGACCCACCCCCCCACCCAAAAATGATTTCTAGGTG